>NZ_JABXKI010000193.1 GCF_017115095.1 Nostoc sp. NMS4
AGTTTATTAAACTGGCACTTTAGTATTAATTTTCCATAAAAGTAACGCAAGAACCAAAGTTTGTAAGCCTATGCTTGGTAAAAGTTTTAGACTTAAATATCGTAAAAAGTATAGGCATGAAATTTAAATTATTTTAACTTTTACCATAAAAGTAGCGCAAGAGCCTATTTTCTTTATAAAACTGATGAATAGACGAAAAAGGCATAAAGAATATTAAACCTACCAAGCAAAAAAATTGTAGGTTGGGTGGAGGCTTTGCGTAACCCAACATCCTGATATCTGTTGGGTTGCGCTCCGCTCCACCCAACCTACGTCTAATGCACTTTAGTCCTGATAATCCTTGTTTTGAGCGATGATATCGTGTCTGGTTAAACACTTATGATATATGTAGGTTGGGTTGAGGAACGTAGCTTGCTTCCCGCAGGGTAAACCAACATTTTATCCTTGTTCACGTTGGGTTTCACTACCGTTCAACCCAACCTACATTGATAGATTTTATTAAAAGTAGTCACCCGAACTTGATATGAATCGCTCACTACAAACGTAGATATAACCTAAGCCTTCGCTACATAAGTTGCTATTATTATCTTGCGTTTCCAGACTTATGGGGGAAAAGTCAAATATTAGACCTGTCCGGCTGCCAACACTTGGGCTGCGGTCAAATCCAGCGTTGGAAAAGTTACAGACCTGATTAAGTCTTTTCCCTGAAACACAGTTTCTTCATACAACCCATCTACCAGAGTCAGCAAGGTAACTCGACCTTTATCAGCGTCAACAATCCAGTATTCAGGGATACCCCGTGCGGCATATTCAGAACGCTTGTAACGATAGTCTCTATCCTCATTCACCTTCCCAGGAGAGACAACCTCAACCACCATTATTGGGGAAGGCATATCTGGAGTAATCGTAGCTCGCCCACCTGCTAAAGCCGCTAATAACTCTTGCGTCAAAATCATCAAATCTGGCAGTCGCACACGAGTCCGGTTGCCTATCACCACGAGTTTTGTATCTTTGTGGCGAATGAGTTGAATCGGCACAAACTTAAGAAATTCCGACAGTAGATAAAGAGAAATTAAGTTATTTCTATCAGTTTCTGGCGGCATTTCGACCAACTCTCCATCCACAAGTTCGTACTGGATATCTGTGCCGTCATCATAGGCAAGATACTCTTCTAGAGTGAGTTTATTGACGGTTGTGGTTGTATTCATCGTCTTGATCAACCCCACTGCTCATAGTCGCTCTGGACATCTCCTAATTGTATCAGTTGAATAATTTGAAGCCTTAAAGATAGCACCTGAGCATATTCATTTTTTAATTTAACATGAACAAAATACTGCTATTAACCCAATAGTTAAGACATTTGAAGGAAGATTGTCTAGGTCAGAAATGGCACTGCAAGAACGACGGATGAATTAAGTAGTGCCATAGATTATCTGACTGATTAACTGCCTCTAGTCAAGCAACCACATCTCATTAGAACTATCAGGATACTCATTCGGTTGATTTTGAGGTTGATTTTGAGCCAGTGTTTCCGATGACCGATGTGATTTTTTGTAGTTAAGTGGATTGTAGTGGTCTTTTACTGGTTTGATCGCACTAGTTTCTACAGCTACAGCAGCAAGTTTAGATTTCTCTTCTGCTTTTTGTTTTAAAGCATTGATTTCTTCTATTAGTTGAGAATTTGCTTCTGCAAGTTGCAATGCTGTTTTTTTGGTTTCATCAAGCTCTTTGGTTAGCTGTTCTAGTAATGATTTTTGTTCTGATACAAATGTTTTTTGTTTAGATAATTTTGATTGCAAATCAGCAATTTCTTGTCCAAGAGATGCTTCTTTTTTATGGCTTGTTTCTAGATTACTTGTCAATTCTTTGACAGTTATTTCTAAATCAGCTTTAGTGGGACTTGTGCGCTTAGTAGAAATTGGCTCAAGTGGTTGTCCTAATGATTCTTCATCAGATGCAGCCTGTTCTTCGACAATTTTTTCGGCTGTAACTTCGATCGCAGATTCACCTTCTGGGGGTGTAAATTTTTGCGCCTCTTCTTGTAGTAAGTCAGAGAGACTTTGTTTCCTAGCCATTCTTATTTTCTCCAATCACGCTGTAATTCATCAGCTGCACGGCGGTAGTCTAATTCCGCCTCCCGTGCGTTTCCTCCTCGCCATTGAGTAATCGCTACACCTTCGAGTGCTGCTCGTTCATGAGCTTTATAGGCACGGATGAAGGTATTACAAGTAGGAATACCTAAGCGAGTCAGAGTGTTTTTTGCTTCTTGTGCTTCCCCCAGACTGCGCGTATCGACTTTGGTGAGCAATACCCGATGGGGGGTTCCCAAGGGGATGACGGCTTCCTTGACTGTTTCCACGAGGATTGCTAAATCCATTGCAGATGGGGGTGTAGGCAAAACTAGATAATCTGCGATCGCAACTACCGCCACTAATGCTTCAGAGCGCAGGGCGGGAGGTGTATCCACCACTACTAAATCGTAACCTGTTATCTTTCCTAAATCACTTAAAAGTGCGGGATCTGTTTCTTGAGATAAATCAAATCCCATACCCTGCTGACTGCGCCCAAACCACCAACTGGCAGAACCTTGAATATCTGCGTCAATCAGCAGCACCTTTTTTTTCTTCGCAAAGTTTGCAGCCAGATTGACTGCGGTAGTCGTTTTACCGACTCCTCCTTTACCGTTGAGAATAGCGATGATTTTTGGCACTGCTTGCTTCCGATGCTGCCTCTTGAGTGCTGAGTTAGGAGTGCTGAGTGCTGAGTTAGGAGAGACGCGATTGCGTCTGTACAAGAGTTATTATTATCCTCTTTGTCTTCTTTTCAGTTCCCAGTTTCCAGTCTCTAGTCCCCAATCATGAATATACCGCTTTCTTTGACACTCTCAGGTCTAAAGACACTGAGATTCTTAGTTCATCGACGTACCTTAAAATCATCCATCCTTTCGGCAATACTTAAACCTGAAACCCGTTTATTAAACAAAGTTTCTAGTCTAATTTGGTTGACCCCAGTGGGCATCATCTCCCTAAGCGTTAGTAGAGAATCGCTTCTCTAGTTCCCGTATGCCCTACGGTACTTTGTACAATCAATAAATAGTGTGTTTACTGGTCTGAATGCGCGTTGGCATCCTAGCTTATGTTTATCGTGGTGTTTTCGCTACCCACTATCCATTATTTTTTCCTAGCCAGTCGTTTTGGGTTTGGTTATCCATTTGTGCTAGCGGTTATTCTACCTGTGGCATAACTATATTATTCCACGCCCCGTACCAAAAATTAATTCTGAAAGCGGTTAAAACCGCACGAGTCGCTTAATCTGGGCACTAAAGTGGCTGAACTTTACGCTTACCGGCTAGTTTGTAACATGAAAACTCGTAACAATAAAATTTAGAAGCCATTAACTCCACAAAATTCTATGACAACTACTTACAATCTGCCTGATGGACCCCAAATGCCGCGCTGGTTGAGAATGATCAAGTTTGTTAGTCAGCCACTGAAATATGTGGATGATTTTGCCCAAATCTACGGTGACACTTTCACGATCAGGAGTAGTCGCTCTGATAACCACCTGGTATATTTTAGTCAACCCCAAGCACTTGAGCAGATTTTTACTGCTGATTCCAGCTATTTTGAGGTTGGTCGGGGGAACATCGGGCTAAAATTTTTACTTGGCGATCGCTCTTTTATGTTATCAGATGGCGATCGCCACCAGAGGCAACGGCAATTATTAGCTCCTCCCTTTCATGGCGAAAGAATGCGGGCTTACGGCGAGGAAATTCGGGAAATAACCCGACGGGTGACTAATGAATGGCAAATTGGTAAACCTTTTAATATCCGTGAGTCGATGCAAGAAGTTACCTTGCGTGTTATTCTACGGGTTGTATTTGGTTTGCATGAAGGCCAGCTGTTTGAGGAACTGAGGCGATCGCTAAGTGACTTACTAGATTTCATCAGTTCGCCCATAATGTCCAGCGCCTTCTTCTTCCGATTCATGCAAAAAGATTTTGGTGCATGGAGTCCCTGGGGTTGGATTTTGCAACAACGGCAAAAAATCGACCGACTTATTTATACTTTGCTTCAAGAACGTCGGGCTGAATCTGAACAAAATCGCCAAGATATCCTAAGTTTGATGATGGCGGCTCGTTACGACGATGGTCAAGGGATGTCGGATGAAGAATTACACGACGAGTTAATGACGCTGCTAGTTGCAGGACATGAAACTACTGCTTCGGCATTGACATGGGCTTTTTACTGGATTGACCATTTACCAGAGGTGCGTGAGAAGTTGTTACAGGAACTCAACACCCTTGGAGTTAACCCCGATTTAAGTAGTGTGGCTAAATTGCCCTATTTGACAGCAGTTTGCCAAGAAACATTGCGAATTTACCCAATTGCTATAAATGCTTTCTTGCGAGTTGTGAAGACCCCAATTACAATTATGGGTTACGAACTGCGAGAGGGAACGGTAATAGTACCAAGTATTTATTTAGCGCATCATCGGGAAGAAGTTTATCCACAATCCAAGCAGTTCAAACCAGAACGCTTTTTAGAAAGACAATATTCACTTTATGAATATTTACCCTTTGGTGGCGGTAATCGTCGTTGTATTGGGATGGCATTTGCCCAGTATGAAATGAAAATTGTCTTGGCTACTGTTTTGTCAGAATTTCAAGTATCGCTAGTAAATAAACGTCCTGTGCGTCCTGTGCGCCGTGGGTTAACTATCGCTGCACCTGCTGGAATGCGGATGGTTGCAACACCTCAAGTAAAGAGTGCGAATAAACCAGCGCTAGTTTAGGTAAGTAGGGTGGGGATTTTAATCATTGGTGTCAACTTAAGGTAAAACCCCTGTCCCACAAGGAACTGAAGTTCCTTGCTAATAACAAAAGTCATCTAAAAGATGACTAAATATTCCCCAAAATTTTTAGTCTACTTCAGTAGACTTTTGCTATTAGCCTTGGAATTCATTCCAAGGTGGGTGATGCTTTAATCATTGGTGTCAACTTAAGGTAAAACCCCTGTCCCACAAGGAACTGAAGTTCCTTGCTAATAACAAAAGTCATCTAAAAGATGACTAAATATTCCCCAAAATTTTTAGTCTACTTCAGTAGACTTTTGCTATTAGCCTTGGAATTCATTCCAAGGTGGGTGATGTAGCCAACAGATAAGCCATTTCTAGCTTATGTTGACACTAATGCACATTAATGCCCAGCTAACAGGTATAGGATTATGTACTAAAAATTTATGCACATTATCAGTCGTGCAAGACTTGTTGAGTTCTGGGAAAAGCACTCTAATGCACAAACTAGCTTCCGGTTATGGTACCAACTGACATCTGTAACAGAGTGGCAGAACTTGGTAGAGTTACGCCAGACTTTTCCTTCAGCCGATCAAGTTGGTAATTTCACAGTTTTTAACATAAGTGGTAATAATTATCGACTTATTACTTTGGTGGATTACAAATATCAAAAAGTCTTTATTCGCCATATATTGACACATTACGAATATGACAAAGATGAGTGGAAAAATGATCTTTAGTTTACTTGATGCTAACTATTATTTTTGGGGCAACAATTTTACAAATAAAGTTATAATTAATCAAAATCCCTATTAGGAATTGAAACTCTCAGATATCTGGCAAAATGACTCCTGGAACACCTGTTAATAAAACGTATATCGAATTACTCAAATCTTTTCCTCCTCGTCCCGTAACTTCCGAGGAAGAATTGCTGGCTACGCAAAAAGTAGTTGATTCCTTAGTTGATAAAGGTGAATTAACACCAGATGAACAAGACTATCTCAATGTTTTAAGTACTCTGGTTTATGAGTATGAACAAAAACATCATTCTATACCTGATATTCATGGCGTAGAATTACTTCAAGCAATGATTGCCGAATTTTGTTTGCGACAGAAAGACTTAATTCCTATCTTTAAAACCGAGTCTATTGTATCTGAAGTTTTGAGTGGACAGCACAAGTTAACAGTTAACCATATTGGCAAACTTGCAGAGTTTTTTCATATTTCGCCAGCTGCTTTTTTTGAATCATAAGAGTGAAAACTTTACAGATCCTGATCGCATCCAGACTTGACAGAAAGCCAACTGATGTAGCAAGATTCATTTAAGTCCCTTTCGTCCCACATCTCGAAGTGGGTAGGAGGCAATGCATGATTGGCAGTATTTCTTTAACCACGATCGCAGCAATCTAAATCAAGGCACTTACCGCATCTTTGAGCCGGAGTGGAAAGCAGAGATTCTCCACTGGTTCAGCCAAAAGGATGTAGATAAGCAGCAGAAAGAAGATTTTATCCAAGCTTTAATAGATTTTGATGACGGTTGCGGCGACTTTTATCGGTATCGCGCCTATTTTTTGGCGGCTGAAGCTTTATCCCAGTTCCCAGAATGTAGTTTGGGTGATGCGATTGTAGAACAACTCCTCAAATGGAGTTATACCTATTTTCGGCAAGATAAGCGAGATTGGCAGATACTTCCTCAACCTCTGGTGAAAACAGCTAGAAAAACTCTGGAATTAACTGATAGAAAAAGGGTTATTGCGGCTTTTGTGCATTTAGTTCATACTACTGAAAGTCGTTCAATTCTCCGAGTTGCAGCCGAAAAGTTAGGAACACTCGATCCGGGTAATAAAAGTGCGATCGCAGCTTTATTACTGCCAATGAAGCAAGATAAATCTGACTATTGGTGGTTTGGAATTGGTAGCTTAGGGAAAATTTGCTATGGCAATGAAACTGCGATCGCTGATTTAATCCAATTTATCAAAATGAAGCCTGATGAGATCACAAATGAGTGGTTGACTTTAGAAGACATATATGAGAGTGCGATTAGAGCTTTAGGAAACATAGCTTATGGCAATCGAATTGCGATCGCTACCCTGATTGATTTCATTCAAAGATACAAAGATCATGTGATTTGTTCAGATGCAACTAAGGCTTTGTGGGATATTGATCCAGGTAATCCAATAGCATCAAATACTTTAGTGCAGATTCTCGAAACTACCGAGAATACATATTTGCTCGATATGTCTATTAGATATCTGATGGTAATTGATCCAGGTAACAAAGCTGCAATTGCTATTTTAACTGAGAGAATTAAAACCACTGAGAATGAATTTTTCCGTTGTAAGGCTGCTTTATGTCTAGGAAAATTCGATTCAGGTAATAGAGTAGCAATTACCACTTTATCCAAAATACTTGAAACTGCTGAGGAGGAATGGGTGTATTTTTATGCAGCAGATATACTAGCACCAACTAATGACTATCAGCAGAAAATAATTAAAGCCATCTGGAAAATGGTTAATTTAAAAGATGAGCGTACATCTCTAAGTGCGCTCTTTGTCTTGCTGGAAATAGACTCCAATAATCAACAAGCGTTTGAGACTCTAATTCGGCTATTGAACACTACAAAGCATGAATCAATTTTGACAAGTGCTGCTTATAATTTACAACAATTTAACCTAAGTAGAAAATTAGAAGCAGAGAAGCTAAATGAACTAATCGCCGTCTTTATCAGATTCATTCAAACCCATCATTATCTTGAAGTTGAAGAAGATGAAAATGAAGATTTATTTCCTTTGGAGCGGCTATCCTATGAATCTTGTCTTTTAGATATAGCTGATAATTTGATAAGCATCATCCAAAGCGAATATTTACCACAAGTAGTCACAACCCTAAAAGACTATCTAAGTAAACAGTTCTACAAAAACAATTCATATCGCTACGAAGCCGTATTTAACATCATCTGGCATTGTGCCGAAAATCTAACTTACCCAGATTTCCACAAAGCAATCAACTAAACAATAAGCGCAGAGTTCTTCTCCTCCTCCGCGTTCCTCTGCGCTTCACTCCGCGTCCCTACCCTGCGGGAAGGCGAAGCGCCTATGCGTTAAAAAACAATCTCCTCCCTCATCCTCTCTTCCAGCACATCCAATAACCCATCCACATCCTTCCCAACCTCCTCAAAACAAATCGGTGGTACTGGTTCCGGTGCAAACTGAATTAACTTAATTTCCCCCTTCCCAATCCCAATCATCACAACTTCCACATCCGGTTTGTGATTCTCCACAATTCCCAAAATTTCCTGAAGCCGATTATCAACCTTAATATTTAACTTCTCAATCTGCTCTTTCGGACAATAAACAAAATGCGGCGTTGGTTGCAAATCAATACCAACAGTACCAAGACTTTCACCATTTGCTAACCATAATCCCCAAAACAGCGCCGCTAACTCATGCTGATTTGCTTTGACAAACTTATCCAACTGGCCACGCCACTTGTTATCACCTGATTCTGGTTGACTATTACCAAAAAACATAAATAATTCGTAATGAAGACACAGACAATAGGCGAAACTTATCTCAAACCTGACTGTACACGCCAGAGGCCGGAATAAATACCGTCTTTCTCCAGCAATTGCTCATGGGTTCCCGACTCTACTAATTTCCCATGTTCCATGACATAAATGCAATCGGCATTGCGGATAGTGGAAAGACGATGAGCGATCGCAATTGTAGTTCTATCTACTGTAATCCGTTCTAGCGATCGCTGGATTGCCGCTTCTGTTTCATTATCCACTGCGGAGGTTGCCTCATCTAAAATCAGAATCGGGGGATTCTTTAAGACTGCACGGGCGATCGCAATTCGTTGTCTTTGTCCACCAGATAACTTTTGTCCTCTTTCCCCCACAATTGTCTCATAACCTTCGGGCAAGTTAACAATAAATTCGTGCGCCTCCGCCACCTTTGCCGCCGTGATAATCTCTTGTTCTGTAGTTTCAAAGCTGCCATAGGCGATATTCTCAGCTACAGTACCATGAAATAGAAACACATCTTGACTCACCAAGCCAATGCAACGGCGTAAATCTTGCAAATTCAAACTTTGTAAATCAATCCCATCGACAGTAATACTTCCCGTTTGCACCTCATATAATCGCAACAAAAGCTTGACTAAAGTGCTTTTACCAGAACCAGTTGAACCGACAATTGCGATCGTTTTTCCTGCGGGAATATCCAAAGACAGATTTTTAATTACGGGAAATCTATCTTTATAGGCAAAATAAACATTTTTAAATTGCACTTCACCCCGCACATCATTCACAGGTAAGGCCACATTTCCTGTATGAATAGCGATAGGAGTATCTAATAAATTCATAACTCGATTAGTAGAGGCCATTGCCCTTTGAAATTGGTCAAAAGTTTCGCCTAATCTAGTTAAAGGCCACAGCAAGCGCTGAATTAAAAACACTAATACGCTGTAAGTTCCTACAGACATCTTTCCAGAAACCGCAGCCATCCCACCGTATAAAAGTAATGCCGTAAAACCCACCAAAATCAGCATCC
>NZ_JABXKI010000100.1 GCF_017115095.1 Nostoc sp. NMS4
AACTCATCTGTGATCAGAGATGCCAATGGTAATGTTTTAAACTTCATTGGTATTTGCTATGACACTACTGACCGCAAACAAGCAGAAATTGCACTCAGAGAAAGCGTCCAGCGAGAAGCACTACTCAATCGTCTTTCTCATCAGATTCGAGCTTCTTTGGATCTCAATCATATTGTGGAAACCGCAGTGCAGGAGATTCATAACTTATTCCAGATCGATCGCTGCGTCTTCTTTTGGTATCGGCAAGATGCTGATGTACCCTACTGGGAAAAAGTATATGAAGCGAAAAGTTCCTTTTTACCCTGTCTGCTTAACGATCAAGAAGCGACGAATGCCGAAATCGAACTAATCGCAGCTAAAACCTTGAACGGAGAAATCATCCGCATTCATGATGCTGAGACTGTGAGCGATTCCATAGCAAAGCAGTTTTTGGAGGATTTTGGTTTCACTGCCTTCATGTCCCTGCCTGTACATACCCAATCTGGCGAAATTGGTGCATTTAGCTGTGGTTATTGTAGTGGCTTTCGTCCTTGGCTGAACAACGAAGTAGAATTACTACAAGCAGTTACAGTTCAACTAGCGATCGCTATTGACCAAGCTAAACTTTACACCCAAAGTCGCATCACTGCCCAAACCGCCCAAGACAAAGCCCAGCAACTACAAGCAGCACTGCTAGAACTTCAACAAACCCAAGCGCAACTGATTCAAACTGAAAAAATGTCCAGTTTAGGACAATTGGTTGCAGGTATTGCCCACGAAATCAATAATCCTGTTAATTTTATTTACGGCAATATTAGCCACGCCCGTGAATATACCAAGGATTTGCTGCACTTAGTAGAACTTTATCAACAAAATTATTACCCACCAATACCAGAGATCGATCGACAAATCAATACCATTGATTTAGACTTTCTCAAGGAAGATTTACCCAAAATCTTGGAGTCTATGAAGATGGGAGCCGAACGCATTCGGCAGATTGTCCTATCTTTACGTAATTTTTCTCGCCTTGATGAAGACGGTACAAAGGCAGTAGATATTCATGAAGGTATAGATAGCACCTTGCTGCTATTGCAAAATCGCCTCAAAGCCAAACCAGGACATCCTGAAATCCAAATAATCCGAGACTACGGCAACCTACCATCAGTAGTGTGTCACGCTGGACAGATGAATCAGGTGTTTATGAATCTGTTGACAAATGCGATCGATGCTTTAGAAGAGTCATTAGTCATTTGTCATACCCTACGGGAAGGCGCAGCGCCTATGTCATTAGTAAACAACATTGAACAAAGGACAAATGACCAAGGACAAATGACTTTTCCACAAATTCGCATTTGCAGCCTTATTCAAGAAGACCATTTAATCATTAAAATTGCTGACAATGGCTCAGGCATGACTGAGGAAGTACGCAAACGCCTATTTGACCCCTTCTTCACGACAAAACCTGTGGGTAAAGGTACAGGTATGGGATTATCAATTAGCTACCAAATTGTAGTCAAAAAACACGGTGGAAAGATCCAGTGTATTTCAGCACCAGGAGAAGGTGCCGAGTTTGTTGTGATGATTCCACTAAAACAACAACCCTCAACGTAGATAGGACTTACACACTGAAGCCTGAAACCTAGATCCCCCCTAACCCCCCTTAAAAAGGGGGGAACTTCTAAAGCCCCCTTTTTAAGGGGGTTGGGGGATCTCAGTGCGTAAGTCCTGGTAGAATCACACAATAGAAAATAGATGTCTTTACAAGGGTTCTGGATAACGCATATTTAATTTTTGGATTACCTAATCTTAATCTAAGCTTAATAAAAAATTAACCTAATAGTTGTTAACTAAGATTAACTCACTTTTTGCTGCAACATTTGAACCCCCTCAATAACCTAAAATTTAGAAGAATTGGGGGGATTATCTCTTTTAATATAGGTAATATAGGGAATTAGGTTTAAAAAACGTTGTAATCGTAGTACTATCTTTGCGTAGGCGTAGCCCAACCCAGACGATGTACACAACGATCTGTACCTACGTACCTGTTGAAGAAGAATTCAGAAGTCAGAATTCAGGAGTCAGAATAAATCAGTCGGGGATTCAGACCGGCGACTGATTTTGAGCCACTGAACTACCGTTCAGTAGGGGTTTTAAACCCAATTATTCATCCACCAGTCGTACAGAATTCATTCTGAATTCTGACTCCTGACTCCTGAATTCTGTTCGATAAAAAAATCCCTGAGTACAAATAAAATAAAAGGCTGGGATGATACAACCCCAAAGTCAAAATAGTATCACCTACACACGTGTTATCCACCTAAGTCATGTAATTGACGTAGATATTCCCCAATGGTCTGGAGATCCGATAGTAGAATTTGAGACTGTGGCTGAACTAAATAATGATGGCTATTACCTGCGGCGTTTCTCCTTGGGAGAACATAGCGCTACCCATATCAACGCCCCTAACAGTTTTCATACTTCTACCGTGGGAATTGACGAATACCCAGCCCAGTCTTTGGTTGTACCTGCGGTAGTTATAAATGTTTGCCAAGCCACAGCGATTAATCCTGATTATGCCCTGACTATTGCTGATGTTTTGGCTTGGGAAGCAGAACACGGTGAAATTTTTCCGGGTTGCGTAGTTATACTGAATACTGGTTGGCAGAAAAAGTGGTTGGATAAAAGTGCATTTTTCAATAATGATGCTCAGGGAATTGCCCACTTTCCTGGGTTTGGCACTGATGCAACTCAATTTTTACTGGATGAACGGCAAATTGCTGGGGTAGGAATTGATACTCATGGCGTAGACCCCGGACAGGATAACAGTTTTGCAGTTAACCGCCTAGTTTTAGAACAACCGCGCCTGGTGTTGGAAAATCTGACAAATTTGGATCAACTGCCACCAAAAGGTACTACTCTAGCGATCGCAGTTCTAAGATTACGTGGTGGTTCTGGTTCTCCTGTGGGTGTGTTGGCATTCGTGCCTTAATTTTTATATCGATATTTGCTTATCGCGCCAATTTCCTAAACTTGAGGATAACCTAGAAAGCAAGCAAACTTAATACACAAGTTTCAGTAGATTATCAGCCGGAGATTTTCAAGATGACAACTCCGCTATCTTGCCGCAATTATATAGATGGCCAATGGTTGAGTGCTGTTGGGGAAGCAACCTTAGAAAGTCGCAACCCTGCTGACAAAACCGAAGTGGTGGCCACATTCCCCCGTTCTCAAATTAAAGATGTTGATACAGCAGTAGCCGCAGCCCGTAAAGCTTACCGCAGTTGGCGCATAGTTCCAGCCCCAGCGAGGGCAGAATACATCTTTCGCGTTGGAGAAATATTACTCCAGCATAAAGAAGAACTTGCCCAGTTAATCAGTCGGGAAATGGGTAAACCCTTGACGGAAGCTAGGGGAGATGTGCAAGAAGGTATTGACTGCGCCTTTTACAGTGCTGGCGAAGGGCGGCGACTATTTGGGCAAACCACACCCTCAGAAATGTCCAATAAATTCGCCATGACTGTGCGGATGCCCATCGGAGTCTGTGCTTTAATTACTCCCTGGAATTTCCCTGTGGCAATTCCTTGCTGGAAAGCTATGCCAGCCTTGGTATGTGGCAATACAGTCATCCTCAAACCTGCCGAAGATACTTCCGCTTGTGCAACTAAATTGATTGAAATTTTTCAACAAGCAGGTTTACCACCAGGAGTAATTAACTTGGTGCATGGTGTGGGAGAGGAGGCGGGGAAAGCTTTAGTTGAGCATCCTAATGTAGATTTGGTATCCTTTACCGGTTCTTCCGAAACCGGTGCTTTTGTTGGCGCGACTTGCGGACGCACTCACAAGCGTGTCTGTTTGGAAATGGGTGGTAAAAACGCTCAAGTAGTGATGGAAGATGCCGATTTAGAACTTGCTCTTGATGGTGCAGTATGGGGAGCATTTGGGACAACTGGGCAACGGTGTACGGCTACTAGTCGGCTGATTTTGCATCGTGATATCAAAGAAAAATTTACCGCCATGCTCTATGAGCGTACCAGTAAATTACGCTTGGGTGCTGGCACTGACCCGAATACAGATATTGGCCCGATAGTCAATGAAAAACAACTCCAACAGGTGAGGAAGTATTTGGATATCGCTCGTGAGGAAGGGGCAAAGGTTTTAATTGGTGGGGAAATTGCTAGTGAAGGCTTATTGAAAAACGGTTACTTCTTTCAACCAACTATTTTGGATGATGTAACTCCTGATATGCGAGTTGCTCGTGAAGAGATATTTGGGCCAGTAGTGGGATTAATTGAGGTTAGCTCTTTTGAGGATGCGATCGCAATTCTCAACGATAGCAATTATGGTCTTTCTTCTTCAGTTTACACCCGTGATATCAACCGCGCTTTTACTGCCATGCGCGACATCGAAGCAGGTATCACCTATATTAACGGCCCCACTATTGGCGCAGAGGTACACTTGCCCTTTGGTGGTGTGAAACAAACAGGTAACGGACACCGCGAAGCTGGAACTACTGCAATGGACGTTTTCACAGAATGGAAAAGTGTCTATGTTGACTTCTCTGGAAGTTTGCAACGCGCTCAGATAGATAATCGCAGTTAAGATAATGAACTACCTCTGGCTGTGCGAAAGTTTAAGCCAGGGGTAGTTCATAATAAATTTGGGTCAATTCCTTGTTGTTGTAATCTGGCTAAAAGTTCTTGAAGCTGCTGCTGAGTTTGTTCTAGCTGTTGTTGGTGTTGTGCGTTTACCTCTTCTGGAGTTTGGTATCTGTTACCATTTTGGTCATACCAAAACAGCCATTCTCGTATTCTTCCTTGATAAGTACCCTGTTCTCGTCCAATCCCTAAACCAATTTCTGGCATCCAAATTTGATCGCCGAGTTGTAAAATATACTTACCTTCAACTAAGCGATAAACTTCTAAAGGTTGACGCTTACGACGTAGCCGCGTTGGTGCATAAATGACGTAATATAAAATGCCTAATTGGGCATAATCTATTTTCTTTTGTTCATATTCGCCATTGTAGGTTTGAGAAACCACTTCTAAAGCTAAAATGGGCGTAATCCCTTCTTCTTCCCAGAAAACGTAACTAGAACGTCCGTTTTCTCCAACAAAACGTTCAACACCTAAACTCAAAAACCCATCGGGGACTATAGCTGGTTGTAATGGTGTATAGTAAATTCCCATGTTGATACCGAAAAACCAGTCATCACGGGTTTGCCAAATCGAAGCTAAGATGGCTAACAATAAATTAGGAATTAATATTTGTAGTTCGTTATCCACAGGGGTATCATCAGAATCTGGTAATTCCGCCGATGAAGGTAGGCAGTCTAAGGGATTGTAATTATACATAATACTTGGTGGTTGACAGTTATCAGTTAACACCATTTTTTCAGACTAGATGCAGAATTACCGGAAGTGACTTCAGGGTTCTGCGATCGCTTAATTATAAAAACTTACTGCGAGCAAAGCAATCTTTGAAAAGAGCGATCGCTCTTTGATGCCATTTTTTCAGATTAGATGCTCTAATAAGCCTCTTTCAGCCACGCTAGTACAGCACGGCGTAAATAAGCCAACCATTTGGAATGCCTGAAACCTTTTCACAATCTCCTAGACATTGCTTGCAGAAGTTTGGGATAATAAGCGAGGATATTCAGTCGGTAGCTTGAAATACCTATGACTAGTAAGGAAGAATTAAGAAGTGTTGCCTCAGAAATTCCATTATTTAATAATATTGAGCAAAAAGAAACATTTTTGTTTGTGATTGGGGCGTTATTTTCGAGAGTTATTAGTTTGAAAAAAGCCGCAGAAATTATGGCAATAGAGCCTGATGTATTTCTTCAACTATTAGATTTGATGGGACTGGAATTTTCTTACTTGACTGAACAAGATATCGCTAGAGAAAAGGATTGGTAGGGTGTGTGAAGGTTGTTTTTAACTCTTCTCCATTAATCTTTTTATTGCGTCTGGAATTTCTCGATATTTTTCTAGATTCTGCCGATGAGTTTTATTTACCGAATTTTGTTGCAGAAGAAATTAGTGCTAAATCTGATGCAGCTAGTCAGCAGGTAAAAGCTTTAATTGATGCCGAGAAAATATTAGTCAAAGAAATTCAATTACTTTCTTTAGCCAATCGTCTAAATATCCGACTAGGGAGAGGGGAATCAGAGGCCATTGCTTTAGGAACTGAATTACAAACAGATTACATAATGTTAGATGACTTCGCAGCCAGAAAAGAAGCAACTCGACTGGGATTAAATGTTAAGGGAACCTTAGCAGTCATTAAGAAACTTCAGGTAGATGGCAAAATCACCATTACTAGCACAGACCAATTGTATCAAGACATCCTAGCAATGAATTTCAGAGTCAAGCGATCGCTCTTTGATGCCATTTTTTCAGATTAGATGCAGAGTTGACGGAAATTGCTTCAGGGTTCGCAAAAGCTACTTCAGGGTTCGCAAAAGCTACTTCAAGGTTCGCAAAAGCTACTTCAGGGTTTACAAAAGCTACTTCAGAGTTCGCTTAATTATAAAAACTCATTGCCAGCAAAGCAATCTCCGAAAAGAGCGATCGCTTTTTGATGCTGTCATAAATTAATATTTATCTCCAGATTATTGCTAAATTTAAAGTAAATCCTGGTAAAATATCTTCACCTAATAATTCTTTTAGATGTTCTAATATTTCCACTGGTTGACCAAGACGGTAGATTTCTACCTGACGTAATTTTGAATTAATTAACCAACCTAATTTAACCCCGTTATCGATATATTCCTGCATTTTCTCTTGGGTTTCTTTCAAAGTATCGCTGGGTGACATTAACTCTAAAACGAAGTCTGGTGCAATAGGTGGAAACTTTTCTTGCTCTTCAGGTGTAAGTGTATCCCATCGTTCTTTTCTAATCCAAGCGACATCAGGAGAACGGTTTGCACCATTAGGCAATTTAAAGCAAGTGGAAGAATCGAAGCAAATTCCTAGTTGAGTTTGACGATTCCAAATCACAAAATCTGCCGCAATTTCAATATTACGATTTCCAGTCTCTCCGCCTGTGGGTGGCATGATTAGAAGTTCTCCCCTTGCATTGCGTTCAAATTTGATTTCAGGGTTTTCACGACACAACTGATAAAATTGATTGTCGGTGAGTTGGATGATGGGGTTTAAGTTGATGGCGATCGCTGTCATAGTAACTATATTGGGGATGACATCAAAATTTAATGAAGCTTTTTACCACAAACTAATTGTATCAAGACATCTTAGCAATGAATTTCAGAGTCAAGCGTAGGCGTAGCCCAACCCAGGCATCGCTCTTGAACACCATTTTTTCAAACTAGATGCAGGGTTCGTCTTTGTTTGGTGCGATCGCCTAATTATAAAAACTCATTGCCAGCAAAGCAATCTCCGATAAAGAGCGATCGCTTAATTATAAAAACTCATTGCCAGCAAAGCAATCTCTGAGTCTTGTGAGCTTTACTCGCTCTGACAAATAAATCTTTTTGTTTTGCCCATAGACGCAAATAAGACCGCAAAAGAACTACTTTTAGTCGAATAATAATGTAGAAAAAGTTTGCAAAAAGTTGCATTGCAGGATTGGGTAGAAGTAAAAACGCAACCCCAAAGTATTCACTTAGTTGGTTCTGGTGGTAAACCGAGCTTGGCACGAAAATCCTCGTCATATTTTGCCTTCTTCCAACTATAAGCAAATTTAACTTGCTCAGGAGTAAGGTTTTTGGCGTAGCTGAGGTTGGCACGGCTGAGTTTGGCACGGCTGAGGTTGGCACGGCTGAGGTTGGCGTAGCTGAGGTCGGCACCGCCGAGGTTGGCACTGCCGAGTTTGGCACCGCTGAGGTAGGCGTAGCTGAGGTCGGCACCGATGAGGTCGGCACCGCCGAGGTAAGCACTGCTGAGTTTGGCACTGCTGAGGTCGGCACCACTAAGGTCGGCGTAGCTGAGGTTGGCACGGCTGAGTTTGGCACGGCTGAGGTTGGCACGGCTGAGGTTGGCACGGCTGAGGTTGGCATCGCTGAAGTCGGCACGGCTGAGTTTGGCATCGCTGAGGTTAGCACGGCTGAAATCTTTCTTAAATAGACTCTCACCAGCTTGGATCAGTTTTTCAAGTGCTTGAATTCTTGCCTGACTATACTCCTTTCCTCTAGCAGCATCAACAGTTTGCCAAAGTTGGTTTATCCTAATTTGTTTCTCAATAACTATGCCCACATATACTGATAAACCCAAGGGGATAATTAAGAAAAAAGCAATTGACTGAAAGCGATTATTCCGTCTTTGTCTGACACTTGCTTGAATAAACTCAATAGCCAGGTCAGATAATCTTAAGTTCTCAGTTTGTTGCCTCTGAAAATCTTCTACCTCTCTTAACCGCTTTCCCTGAAAGAGATAATCCTTAATCCTTCGCCTATCCCGCCATTCAATAGCCGCCGCTTCAATTTTCCGCTTTTGTCGCAGTATGTCCCGACTTTCCTCAATCCATTTACGTAATAGCAACCAATGGCGAATCAGCGCTTCATGTGCAACATCTACTACAGCAATTTTATTAGATAAGGTACTGGTGACAACTAGCTTCTCATCAGCTAACCGTTGAATTATTCTATTAATCACAAATTCTGGATGCTGTGAAGTAACTAAATCTCGTTGCACAACCTGTCTACGCGTATCTTCTGTTCCTTCTCCCAACTGCGTCAATTCTAAAAAAATCCGCTTTGTTGCTTGCTGTTCCTCAAGTGATAATGATTCATAAACTTCTGTAGCGCGTGTTTGCAGGGTTCCCCTGACTCCACCTAGTTTGCTATAGGTAGTCAGGGTTAATCGTTCTTCAGTTCTTTGCTGCCATAGTTCTGTCAGCGTGTACTGCAACAACGGTAAACTCCCCGGTGAATTTTCTACATCTGCAATCATTTGAGAAACTAATTCCGGTTCTACTGCTAAGTTCACCTGTTCAGCCGGTTTGATAATTGCTGTTTCTAATTCTTCCCGAATCATCGGTGTTACTGTTACTAAATGCTCTTGAATTTTCTTAGCTAGTCCGCCATACTCTTGCTCCAAACATTTGCCAAAGAAATCAGCCCGCATTGTAATTATGAGGCAGAGTTTATTATCATCACGCTGCAAAGTACCTAACACAAATTCAAAAAACTGCTGTCGTTTTGTAATATCTTGACATTGAGTAAAAGCTTCCTCAAATTGGTCTACCACTAGCACTACGCGCTGAGTTTGTGCAGCAGTAATCAACTGTCCTAAACCAACTGCACCTTTGGCAATTAATTCTTCTGCTTTTGCTAATTGTGAGGCTCGGTCAATATCTGATAATTCTGATTCTACAAATGCCAGTGCTAAATTTTGTAAGGGGTTAATCCC
>NZ_JABXKI010000072.1 GCF_017115095.1 Nostoc sp. NMS4
AAGGGAGACAAGGGAGACAAGGGAGACAAGGGAGACAAGGGAGACAAGGGAGACAAGGGAGATAAATAAAACTCCTAACTCCTAACTCAGCACTCAGCACTCAGCACTCCCAACGCCCAATACCCAGTCAAGACTAACTTAAAGTATGTTTTTTCAGTTCTTCTAGAGAAACCACCTCCAAGGCTCTAGCATGGGTTGCTGAAAGGATTACGGGTGGAGCAACGCCAGCTTCTAGAGCTTCTTGCCAGCGAGAAGCACACAAACACCAGCGATCGCCAGGCTTTAATCCAGGAAAATTAAAATCAGGAGCAGGTGTGCTGAGGTCGTTTCCCCGTGATTTGGTGAACTCTAGAAATTCTGATGTCACTTGGGCGCATATAACGTGCGACCCGAAATCTTGACCACCTGTACGACAAAAACCGTCGCGGTAAAACCCAGTCACGGGAGAAGTACAGCAAACCTCTAGGTTTCCATCGATTACATTTTTAGCGTCTGTCATCGTTAATCGTTGTACTTGATTTTTCCACTTGATATAATAAGCTTATATTTATTGTCAGTTCCCTAGTTGAATTAAAATTGCGATCGCTAATTAATTCCCAAAACCAGGGAATTCTAAAATCACTTATATTAAACCAGAATATTTAAGAGCGATCGCTCTCAGTTTAAATAAAAACCCCTGGCTAACTACCAGGGGTAATGCAAGTCAGTACTATTCGCATGGAATGTATCCTACTCCAATACCATAGCAACCCTCTAATTTACAGATATGCCATTTTGCCAAACAAAAAAAGCCCTCAGTGGTAAGCTGAGGGTTAATTTTTTTAGAATAGCGGTAATATACAAAGCTATTATTCCCATACTCAACACAATTTAAATTTTATATAATGTATGCGTTACATTATACACTAATATTTGGTCAGTGCGTAGGCAATGCCTGTCATAGGCATCGCACCAAGGCTAAGATTCCTGACTTCTGAGAAAAGCTGGGAATCTTTTTCAATCTATAAAAGGATTTGCAAACCGCTAATACCAATTTGAAAAAAGAATGCGACAAATAGACCATCTGTAGAGACGCGATTCATCGCGTCTTTACCAAGGATGTGTTGCAATCATTAATTGGATTGGTATAACTTCCTGAAATGGTATTAGTTTTATAAAAGCATTTGGGAATTATGTGATTAAGTACATTTGTCTTAACTACACAGAAAAACTCATGGGCTTTATAGTCTCCCTTGTAACTAGCCTAATTGCAATTCTCGTCTATCTCAATACAGCTAGGATATCTGGTGAAAGGTCACGTTTAGCAATACGCACAATTATGATATTGATTGGCAGTATTGCAGTACTGAATTCTATTTCTAGGCTTTTGGTGATTGTCCCACCTGGTAGTGTCGGTGTCGTCAATTTCTTTGGTGAAGTTTCCGAAACTACTCTTAACCCTGGTGTCCACTTGCTTAACCCCTTTAGCAAAGTGCTGAATTTTTCTACTCGCCTTAAGGATGTAAAGGAAAATGTAGATGCAACATCCCAAGAAGGTTTGAGCCTAAATCTTGATGTCAGTCTTCAGTACAAGCTCGATCCGCAAAAGGCAGCTACAGTATATAAAACAATTGGAACTGATGAAACACAACTAGTTATTTCCAGATTCCGCTCTACCGTCCGCGCCATCACAGCAAACTACCCAGCCAGTGCTATTTACTCTACCAAACGCCAAGAAATCGCCCAAAAAATTGACCAACAACTTACCCAAGAGATACCAGCTTTAGGTTTCATCGTTGAGGAAGCTCTTTTACGGAACGTCAAAATGCCTGATACTCTACAAGCTGCAATCCAAAACAAACTCAAGACAGAGCAAGAAAATCAGCAGATGAAATTTGTTTTAGAGAAAGAGCGTCAAGAGGCAGAACGAAAGCGTATTGAAGCGCAAGGCATAGCTGATTCCCAAAAAATTATCTCTGCTGGACTTACCAACCAAGTGCTACAATTGCGAGCGATCGAAGCCACAGAAAAGCTAGCTCAATCTAATAATTCTAAGCTGGTAATTATTGGTTCTGAAAAAGGCGCAGTCCCTATTATGATCCAGCCAGAAACAGCAACCTCAAAGCCCTAAAATTTTTCGATCGGGTCAATGGCTTGACAAAATTTTAATTGTATGAATTATATACTATGTATTATTTGCTAGTAAGGTGCGTAGGCATCGCTCACCTTGGGCGTTGGTTCCTTCAACTGGCAATATGACCATCTCCAAGAAATGCCAGAAAAACTCGCCAAACGTGTCATTCACAGCAATAGCAATGGTAGTAACGGCAACGGCAAGTAATTTTGGATTTGTCTGAAATCAAAGCCCTGCATTTAAAAGTGCAGGACTTTTTGTTAATGAATATTTAATACGCTTTGGACGTGCTGTTGAAATCCTAATCCTTCTGTACTCCATCGTTCTTGAAATGCTCGTACTTTTTCCAATCTTATTGCTTTTCCATTGGGAGGGAAGTTAATTGCACAATCAAATACTTTACTCTGATCTGGAGGATGATCCCAATCATTCGTCATCCAAATCACTTGGACAAGACGATAAATATTAAATTCATCTCCAGCATTTCCATCAGGATAAAGTTGCTTATTCAGCATTTGAACAACGTGCGTTACTTTGCTACGTTGTCTTAAAATCATCAGTTCACCTTCTTGTGGAGTCTTGGCATTTATCTCATCTTTATTTTCTAAATTTCTCCAATGTATAGCAAAAATCTTTAATTCTGGATGTATAGTAAGTATGCTTTGATAAGCCCAATGTTCACCATCTATAGGTTTTACGTTTTTAGTCCAAATTAATCCATTTAAATCCATAACTATTGCTCAATCTTGTTTTAATAGAGAAGCTTCAGTTATAGTTTTCCCTAAAATCTTGCTAAAGTAACAAAACTTCCTTTTTGCACATATCATAAATCAAAAGTTTGATAGTAAAATATTATTTTTTGCTACGATAGTCTCATATTGGCTTTTGCAAGCTTCAATTTAAAATTTCAATGTAAGTAATGGTAACACTTCAATTACGACAATTAAGTGTTCCGCCGGGACATAGAGTAATACTCCACGATGTTAGCTGGCAAGAATTTGAGGCAATTTTAGAAGAACTTGGCGACCATCGAGCTACTCGATTGGCTTACAACCAGGGAACTTTGGAGATGAGAATGCCATTACCAAAGCATGAGAAAGCCAAAGTCATCATTGGCGATTTGGTGAAAATTCTGTTGGAAGAGTTAGAAATTGACTGTGAAACATTTGGCTCAACCACCTTTAAACGTGAAGATATGGCTTTTGGTGTAGAGCCTGATGACTGTTTCTACATTCAAAATCATGCTCAAATGATTGGTAAAGAGCGAATAGACTTGAAGGTTGACCCGCCACCTGACCTTGCAATTGAAGTTGATGTTACTTCCAAAACTCAACTGGATGCTTACGAAGCATTGCGAGTTCCTGAACTGTGGCGATATGAAAATGGCAAGCTACAAATTAATATTCTTCAAGATAGCAAATACATTGAGTCTGAAATTAGTTCTACTTTTCCCAACTTGCCCATTGTTGAAGTAATTCCCCAGTTTGTCGAACAGAGCCGAACTTTAGGTAGAAGTCCAACGCTTAGAGCATTTCGTCAATGGGTAAGAAAGCAAATCAACCCAACTTAATCCAACCCTTGTTCTTTTAACAACAAATGAGCATTGTAATATCTTATATAAAAAAAGGAGCCTAAGTTAGGCTCCTTAATAAAAAAGGTTAACAAAATTGTGACTACTTAACAGTCACCTTACCGCCAGCTTCTTCGATGCGCTTCTTAGCATCTTCGGCAGCATCCTTAGCAATACCTTCTTTAACTGCCTTGGGCGCAGCTTCCACTAAGTCTTTAGCTTCTTTCAGACCCAAACCGGTCAATTCCCGGACAATCTTCAGCACGGCAATCTTCTTATCAGCAGGGACTGATTCGAGAATCACTTCAAACTCGGTTTGCTCAACAACTTCCTCAACAGCAGCAGCAGGACCTGGACCTGCGAATGCTACACCAACAGGTGCAGCAGCACTCACGCCAAAAGCTTCTTCAATTTGCTTGACTAACTCAGAAGCTTCCAGCAAAGAGAGAGTTTTTAGTTGTTCTAAAATGTTATCGGTTGCAGCAGACATTGATATAACTCCTGTAATTTTGATTATTTATTTGTCATCGGTCATTAGTCTTTAACTATAGACTTTTGACTTTTGACTGATGAACCACGAAGTCTATTCAGCAGCAGTTTCTGTGCTGCTATCAGCTTCAGCAGTGGTTTCGGTGCTACTATCTTTATCTTCGACAGCAGCGCTTTCAGTGCTACCACCACTTTGCTCTTGGTCGGCCACAGCCTGGAAAGCACGAGCCAGTGAACCAGGAACTTCGTTGATACCCACAGCAATCTTGGTAGCCAAGGAATTGATAGCCCCAGCGATTTGGGCGATGAGTTGTTCCTTAGATGGCAAGTCTCCGAGTATCTTGACATCAGGTTCTTTGAGTAGGCGACCTTCCAGTACACCACCACGAAGTTCTGTCTTCTTGCTGACTTTCTGGAATTCTTGGTATGCCTTAATTGCCGATGAAAAATCTTCTTTTACCAGCAAAAAGGCGGAAGCACCGTTGAGCAATTCTGACAAAGGCTGCCATTTTTCATCATCTTTAATGGCAATGCCCATTAAAGTGTTCTTCGTCACCTTACAAACAGTGCCACTAGGACGTAGCCGCCGCCGTAAATCGCTAATTTCAGCAACTGTTAGCCCCTGATAGTCAATTACCAGTGCTAGAGTTGACTGACTCAAAGTTTCTTTGAGGTCAGCTACTATCTCTTTTTTATTTTCTAGTGTTCTACCCATTCCAATCTCACCTCCTTAAAACAATCGGGGAAGTGCCCTAGTTGTGTGTTTTTTCTCAAACTGAACCCAAAGAACAAACCCCAGCTAATATAGCCGGGGTTGAGTAGTAAGACTCGTGATGCCATAGTTATCACACCTTGATGGGTGGTAATTTTGACAATTAGAGTTTTAACCTCGGCAGGATATTAAGTTATTAGCACCTGCTGTCTCCGGCTTTGCCTATTTAATTTTGTGATTTGTCATTTGTCCTTCGTCCTTTGTCCTTTGTCTTTACAAATGACTAATGACTAATGACTAAAAATTAAGCTGCTTGGCTCAGTTTCAAATCTCGTAGGGCACTGATATCAACTTTAATTGATGGCCCCATAGTGGCTGACACATAAAATGTGCGCCAATAACGACCTTTAGCTCCTGAAGGACGGTTACGGTCAATCGTCTCCTGCAATGCCTTCAGGTTGACTAACAAATCTTCAGGCGAGAAGGTTGTCTTACCAAACATAACATGGACAATACCAGTTCGATCGGCCCGGAATTCTAATTTACCTGCTTTGAATTCTGCGATCGCACTTCCTAAATCAAATGTTACGGTTCCACCTTTGGGTGATGGCATTAAACCACGCGGACCAAGCAACTTACCCAGTTTTGCTACCTGTGGCATCACATCGGGTGTGGCAATCAGCTTGTCAAAATCCATTCTACCTTTCTGGATTTCGTCAATCAGTTCTTCTGACCCAACGATATCAGCACCAGCAATGCTTGCTTCGTTTACTTTTTCGCCTCTGGCAATCACCGCCACCCGAACGATTTGTCCAGTACCTTTAGGCAGTGCTACCGTTGTCCGCAACTGTTGGTCTGTATACTTGGGGTCAATTCCCAACCGGATATGCGCTTCCGCAGCTTCGGTAAATTTAGCTGTTGCTGTGTCTTTGAGAAGGGCTAAAGCCTCTAAAGGATGATAGTCCTTGTCTTCTACTTTTGCTTGCAATCCTTGCAAACGACGCGATATTTTTGGCATTTGTTCTCCTGGGGTAATTCCGAAGCCTCGCCTCTCCCCCGATAATTTTTAGTTTTTTGTCCTTTGTCTTTTGTTATTTGTCCTTAGTCAGTTACTAATGACCAATAGCCAATGACCAATGACTTAATCCGTGATTGTTACGCCCATATTTTTAGCCGTTCCTGCCACAATCTTCATTGCCGCTTCAATGTCGTTGGCATTAAGGTCGGGGAGTTTCGTTTGGGCTATTTCTTGCAATTGGGCTTTGCTAATTGACCCAACCTTCTTTTTGTTGGGTTCATTCGAGCCTTTTTCAACTTTCGCCGCCTTCCGAATCAGCACTGATGCGGGTGGCGTTTTGAGTACAAATGTAAAACTCCGGTCTTCAAAAACCGAAATTTCTACAGGTATCACCATTCCAGCTTGGTCTGCTGTTTTGGCGTTGTACTCTTTACAAAACATCATGATGTTGACACCATGTTGACCCAAGGCGGGCCCAACTGGCGGTGCTGGGTTGGCTTTTCCAGCATTCAAGGCCAGTTTAATGACCGCCACTACTTTCTTCGCCATTTGTATTTAGCTCTGTTTCTCTACCTGATTAAATTCCAATTCTACTGGTGTATCCCTGCCGAAAATTGATAGCAAGGCTTTAAGTTTACTCCGTTCTGGAGAGACTTCAATCACCTCACCTTCAAAATCTTTAAATGGGCCAGAAAGCACCATTATCTTATCACCAGTAGCCATGTCAATTTTGACAACAGCTTCTTGTTCGCTGGTTTGTTTGAATATACGTTCAACTTCTGAAGCACTCAATGGTATGGGATGCACATGACCGCGACCCTTGCTGCTACCACCACGTTTTTGTTCTGAACCGACAAAGTTAATTACATGAGAGGTGTTACGTACCACCTGCCAAGTATCATCATCCATCATCATCCGCACCAGCACATAGCCAGGAAAAACTTTTTCTTCTGTATGCTGACGACTGCCATCTTTGCGGATTTTCACCGCTGGCGTTTGCGGAATTTCTACCTGGATAATTTTGTCAGCGACATCAAAAGTTTGAATGCGTTGTTCTAAGTTAGTTTTTACACGCTTCTCACAGCCTGAAGCTACTTGTACTGCATACCAGCGTGCTTCTTTTGACGCTGCTTCTGCCGCTTCTGCTGCTTCTGCTGTTTCCTCTGACTGCAACATTGAGTTGCGTGGTTCATCTGTTGCAAAACTCATTAGAACACCTGTTTTGCTGCCCAACCAAACAATCCATCGACCAAGTATATCAAAGATGCGGAGAGTGCCACCATTAACAACACAGCGGCGGATTCGCTCACTATCTGTTTCCGACTGGGCCAAACTACTTTTTCAAGTTCTTCTTTGGTTCCCTGTATGAAGTTGCCAAAGCTAAACCCGTTTGTGGTTTCTGGCAATTCTGCTTCACTTTTTTTGGCCACGACCGTTTATCCCCCGTTTCTTATACTAGATCCTGTTTAATTGTCATCTAGCTTTGCAGTTTCGACTCTATTTTACTTACTGGAAGCAAAACAACTACAAATACAATAAGTTTACCCGAAATTATTAGCGCTAACTGCCATATTAGCAGCTGCGTAATTATTTCGGGCTTTGTTTTTTGCTCTTGAGCGCGCCCTGGAGGACTTGAACCCCCGACATCAGGTTTTGGAGACCTGCGTTCTACCAACTGAACTAAGAGCGCACAAGCTGTTTTTCATCCAGTGATTGCGCTGAACTAGATTTTAGTTTAACGCAATATGAGATTTATATCATACCTTAGTTTTGCCCTGAAAAACAAGTTAGCGGCAGATGCCGCTTGAAGAAAAGAGATTTCTCCCATAATGATTGCAGAATGAATCACAAAGGGCGGTCAAACCGTTGCTTGATTCGGGTTGCTTTACCTACGCGATCGCGGAGATAATACAGTTTAGCACGGCGGACTTTACCGCGACGTAATACCTTGATGCTGTCAATTCGGGGAGAATGCAACAGAAATACCCGCTCAACGCCCACGCCTTGGAAAACCTTACGGACTGTAATAGTTTCGTTGATGCCACCATTGCGCTTGGCAATCACTACTCCCTCGTAGGGTTGTACGCGGTATTTTTCGCCTTCCTTGATTTTTACTCCTACTTTTACAGTATCGCCCACATAAATGTCGGGCAGATTGGATTTTATGTGTTCCGCTTCAATGGAGCGGATAATCTCTTGAGCGTTCATAGTCTTTCTGTCTGCTTAAAAAAAACTCACGATCATCAATGATAAATCGATAATCCTATTTCAGTCTACTGGTTAGGATTGATAATTTTACTGATACAACAGCCGGCATATCAAAGTTATATTGCAGAATGCTGTACCACAGGGGTGAAATTTATGAAATTTAGCGTCGTCATCAGTACCTATAATCGCTTGAATTTGCTGCAAAGAGCAATTGATTCGGCTCGTAACCAAACAATCGAGTGCGAGGTGGTTGTTGCCGACGATTGTTCTTCTGATGACACCCAAACCTATCTCAAAAGCTTAGGGGACAAGGTTGTTTACCACCGTAACGAAGTAAACCTTGGTCATGCAGCAACTGTAAATGCGGGAGTTGCCAAAGCTAGCGGCGACTGGATAAAGTTTTTAGATGATGATGATTATTTAGCGCCTAACTGCATAGAAGAGATGGCCAAAGCGATCGCACTTCGTCCCGATGCTGTAATCTGCTCTTGTGTGGCCGCTCAGGTGGATGGTAATGAAGTTGAACTTTCTCGCACTCCCCAAGTTGGCCCCGGTTTAGCTTTTTATATCCCACAAGCTGATATTCACTACGGTATGCTTTTAGAGCTTGTACCCTTTGGCACACCTGTACAAGTAGCTTGCCGACGTGATGCTTTTTTACAGACTGGTGGTTGGGACTCCACACTCGATGCTAACTGTGATGACATCGATTCCTGGATTCGGATTGCTCAGTTTGGCGATGCTATTTTCTTCAACCAGTGTCTTGCTTACCGGACTATCTGGCCGGGTGCGTATAATCAAAAGTTTTCTTTGTCTCGGCGGTTGGCGACAAATATTTTGATGAAGGAGAAAATTTACGCTTTGGTAAATGAGCAACATCGCTCAAAGATTCCTCTTTTTCAGGATATAAAAAATTACCTGAAACTTCATTGGATTTTAGTCGCACTGAAGCAAAAAAATCTCAAGAGTTTTCTTTCAATGATCGACCCGTCTATACTTTCTCCTCAATCTTGGAAGTTTTTGCTAACAGCTGCCTCATCACGCCGCTCTCAGGGGAACAATTCTCAGGTTCGTAAACTGGTATTGATTGAGTCGTAATCTGATGTCTGGCAAAATACCCAGAATAAAAAATTTATTTTTAAGTGAGGACTTTAGTCCTCACTTTTCGCTGACGGGGCGACAAACAAGGCTGAAAACAAGACCGTGTAAAGAATGTAACGATG
>NZ_JABXKI010000095.1 GCF_017115095.1 Nostoc sp. NMS4
GCAGCAATATTTTCTGGTAAATCGATGTGAACTGCACCAGGTTTTTCCGATTGCGATCGCTTAAATGCTTTTCGCACTACTTCAGGTGTAATACTCGGTCGGACAATCTGCTTATTCCACTTGGTAACAGGGGCAAACATTGCCACCAAATCTAAATATTGATGGGATTCAATATGCATTCTATCTGTTCCCACCTGACCGGTAATCGCCACTAAGGGCGCACCATCGAGGTTAGCATCTGCTACCCCAGTCATCAAATTAGTTGCCCCAGGGCCAAGAGTAGAAAGACACACTCCGGCTTTTCCGGTTAAGCGTCCGTAGACATCAGCCATGAATGCTGCACCCTGTTCATGACGAGTCGTAATAAATTTAATCGAAGAATTTTTTAACGCTTCCAAAACGTGAAGGTTTTCTTCACCAGGAAGTCCAAAAATATATTGCACTCCTTCATTTTCTAGGCACTGCACCAACAATTCTGCTGTATTCATTTTATTTCCGACAACTCTCTGTATTAACGAATAAGACTTTTGTTCTTTGTCATTAGTCATTTGTCCAATGACCAATGACTAATGACCAATGACTAATCATTTAACCCACACGGTTTTAACATTGACAAACTCATGTATACCTTGGATACTCAATTCTCTGCCATATCCAGAACGCTTAGTGCCACCAAAGGGCAACCGAGGATCGGATTTGACCATACTGTTGATAAACACGGCACCAGCTTCGATTTCCTCAACCAAGCGATCGCATTCTTGGTTGTTGGTTGTCCAAGCACTTGCACCTAAGCCAAATGGTGAGTCATTGGCGAGTTTAATGGCAGCATCGATATCTGGAACCCGGAATAACAAGGCTACCGGGCCAAAGAATTCTTCTTTGGCGATTGGTGTGTCGGTGGGGATATCTATGATAATCGTTGGCGGATAAAAGTTTCCAGGACGATCTGATAAAGGATGTCCACCGGTGATGACTTTACCACCGCTACTAATAGCACCTTGCACTTGTTGGTCTAAATCCTGGAGAATGCCAGGTGTTGCCAGTGGGCCTAAATCGGTATCTGGTTGCATAGGATCGCCTACTTTTAGCGCCTCAAATTTTTCTAAAAGCAATTTTTCAAATTTATCTGCGATCGCTTCTGCTAAAATAAAACGTTTCGCTGCAATACATGATTGCCCGTTATTTAACATCCGCGCTGTAGTTGCTGTGACAACTGCTTTCTCTAAGTCAGCACTTTCTAACACAATAAACGGGTCACTTCCTCCTAATTCCAAAACTGTTTTTTTAATTTGTTTACCGGCGGCGACGGCGAGGGATGCCCCGGCTGGTTCGCTTCCGGTCAAGGTGGCAGCTTTTACGCGGTCATCAGCCATTAAATCGGCAACTTTGGCAGCGCCGATTAATAGTGTTTGAAACGCACCTCCAGGAAAACCTGCCCGTCGGAAAATATCTTCAATTGCCAAGGCGCACTGCGGCACGTTGGAAGCGTGTTTGAGTAAGCCGACATTGCCGGCCATGAGGGCTGGTGCGGCAAAACGAAAAACTTGCCAGAAAGGGAAATTCCACGGCATCACCGCAAGAATTGCCCCCATTGGTTGATAACGCACAAAACTATGGCTGGCATCAGTTTTTACACTGACATCAGCTAAGAAACTAGGGGCGTGTTCGGCATAATAGCGACAGACGGCGGCGCATTTTTCGACTTCTGCGATCGCCGCTTTAAATGGTTTACCCATTTCTAGAGTCATTAACTTCGCAAATTCTGCTTTGTCTTGTTCTAAAATATCGGCAGCTTTTTCTAGCCAGCGCGATCGTTCTGAAAAACTAGTCTGACGATACTGTTCAAAAGTCTGATTAGCTAAATCGAGTTTAGCGTTAATTTCTGCGTCATTGAGCGCCTCAAAGGTTTTGAGCGTCTCCCCAGTGGCGGGATTAATGGTGGCGATCGCCATTACCTGACCTTCCGTTAAAAAATAGCTTCAGTTAGGCTTCCTAGTGTTACACATATAAAGTGAGGAAGCTACCACCCAAATTCTAGTCTTTTAGCCAAGATTTAGCTGCCCAATATTACAATCTCGTAATTTTGATTGAATTAAAATATACCAATCTGTAAGTATTAATATTGATGAATTAAACACAAGTAAAGTTGCTATAATTCCCTTGAAGAAGAATTCAGGAGTCAGAATTCAGGAGTCAGAATCAAGACGCTCAATGACTCGCTAACGCTACGCTATCAGTGGGGGATTCAGACCCGCCACTGATTGAAGACCACTAAATCTTCTCTTTCAGAGACGCTCTTGCGTTCGATTTAGTGGGAGTCTTAAACCCCTTGATTCATCCGCTTTTTCGTTCAAAATTCATTCTGAATTCTGGCTCCTGACTCCTGAATTCTGTTTTGATAATTGAGGAATCAAGCTATGACTCAAGTCTTAGGCAAAGTAGTTACATTCGATGAATTCGTTGCTAAATATCCAGATAACACAGGACAACGTTACGAACTATATGATGGAGTAGTAATTGAGATGCCACCACCAACAGGCGACCATGAAGAGGTGATTGGATTTTTAGCCACACAAATCACTTTAGAATATAGTCGCTTAAATCTTCGTTATTTCATCCCTAAAACAGTATTCGTCAAACCAGTTGAGAACGAATCTGCTTATTCCCCAGATGTCCTGATACTAAATCAGCCTAATTTAGTTAATGAACCTCGGTGGAAAAAAGAATCAACTGTTACTCAAACAGCATCAATTCCTTTAATAATTGAGGTGGTAAGTACAAACTGGCGTGATGATTATCTCAAAAAATACGCTGACTATGAAGAAATGGGAATTCCTGAATACTGGATTGTCGATTATGCTGCATTGGGCGGTAGAGAATTTATTGGCAAACCCAAACAACCTACTATTTTGGTTTGCTGTTTAGAAGAAGGTGAATATCGCATTAGTAAGTTTCGAGGAGATGACCGCATCGAGTCATCAATTTTTCCAGAGTTGAATTTGACCGCAGAGCAAATTTTTTGCGCTGGAACGGTCAGCTAAATTAATTCGTAATTCGTAATGACGCTCTCTACGAGACGCTAAAAGCGAACGAATACTCGCTACCGCTACGCTAACGTAATTCGTAATTGTCCCTATTCCCCACTCTTCAATCCCTAAAGATTAATAATTGGAGCAATGATTGTAGGCACTGGCTGCAATTTTGTCTGATAAACCTTAACTAATCGTTCAATACCTTTGAAACGATAATCTCCCATTTCTTGAAAGTCTGAGGGTTCTGAAAGCATTGTATGAGTAGCTTCACTAATCACGCATTCACTAGGGGGACAAACTGCTTCCATCCGAGCAGCAAGATTAATTGTTGCCCCTAATGCTGTATAATCTACCCTTTGGGAACTACCGACATCTCCCACCACAGCTTTACCGCTATTAATCGCAATGCGTAATTGCAGGGGTTCGTGCCAAAAACCATTGGCATTAAGATGTTCGAGACGAGTGAGCATTCCTTTGGCAGCAGTAACAGCGCGATCGGCGTGATCTGCTTGCGGTTCTGGAGCGCCAAAAAATGCCATAATACAATCGCCAATATACTTATCTAAAGTGCCGCCGTAACCAAACACTTCTTTTAGCATTTCTTCAAATAAATTATTTAATAGTTGAGCGATCGCAGTTGGTGTTAACCTTTCAGAAATTGCCGTAAAGCCAACTAAATCAGCAAACAAAATACTGATTTCGCTCTCAGTGGGAGCTAAACGACCACCCGGTAATCCGCCTACAGATATCAACTGCTGTACAACAGCCGGAGAATGATAACGTTCTAGTCGGTGACGAATCATCTCTTCTGTTTTGAGTTTCTCTACTAGTAGCCAACGCTGCACACTAGAAGCGACAAGGTTTGCTAAAGCTGAAAAAAAGCTCAATTCTTCCTCGCCTTCATTTGCCCAATGGTAAGAAGAAAAATTGGCATCGGCATACAATACGCCCACAACTTTATTTTCATCCCATAAAGGCACTGCCATCGCGCTACGAATGCCTTTGACTAAAATACTTTGTTCGCTAGCAAACCGTTCATCCTGATGAGTATCACCGGTTTGAATGACCACTTTTTCATCAAACACCTTTTGGCAGATACTACGACTAATCCAACTACCATCAGAGGGAAGATGTTTCTGTTGAGAAATATTTCGAGTCGCAGCATTCACTAATTCCAACTGGCCGCAAGCATTGACATCAATTAATAATGCCAAGCGATCGATACTATCAAGATAACGAAAAACTACTTGCTGCACCTGAGAAAAAATCTCTTCTATAGATGCAGCTGCACAAAGATTTTTGGCTATGTCCACTAAGTCTTTGAGACGGGCAATGGTTTTGTCCTTATTGTTAATGTTGCCATCCTTAGTATCAGCTGCAATCCATTGTTGTTGTAATTGTTCAACATTGTGCAGGATGGTTCTTTGCTCATTAATCTCCGAAATGCCAGGATACTCAGGTGCTGGTTGAGAAACAGGGCTTGTGAGCAGCACTACCAAGCTAACATTGCCCAGCCAAACGATATCGCCGTGATGTAACTCTTGGGGATAGTTAACCAGATATTTATTGACTTGCGTGCCGTTTTTGCTGCCCAGATCCTCAATAGTCCACACACCGTCAGCCGTTTTTACTAGGCGAGCATGGTTGCGGGATACTCCACCAAAAGGTAAGTACAAGTTACATTCCGGCAAACGACCAATTGTAAATACATCTTGGTCAACTGCGATCGTTGTCTCGGTATCTCCCTCTTGTAGGCGTAGCGTCAGTTCAGTCATGAGTATGATCCATCGAAGCTATAGGTGCAAGCAACTCTAAGGTAAGTTATACCCTACAGGTTAACCTTCACCTTTTCTTTATGACACTGTTAACTGCATTCCGACAACTGTATGTGACAGATATTACATTGAATGAGGCAATTTTATTACAGTTTCACTTCACAGGGAGTTTGAATATCTCGAACAGAATTCAGGAGTCAGGAGTCAGAATTCAGAATGAATTCTGTATGACGGAATTTAATTAGGTGGTAATTCCAGACTCATTTCACCCAACAAACCCTTACGAAAATCTGTTAAAAGTTGCCTTGCTGCTCGCTCTATATCACCTTTGTAACGATGCTCTGCTAAGGCGTGTAAATAAGTATCTCCGGTGTCTGATGTTGAATCGAGTTGATAACGAGACTGTAATGGTTTTTTTGGTAATAAATCTCCTGCTACAACTTCCAAATAATTGAGTAAATCCACTAGGGCTGCTGCTACTAGCTGGTTATCATAAGATGCTTCACCGATATCATCACAAATAGCCAATTTTAATGCTGCATCTTGGTCTTCTAATCTTAGGGGGATGACACCAGGAGCATCTAGCAATTCCAAATATTCAGAAATTCGCACCCAGCGCAGTTGGCGAGTTACCCCAGGACGGGCTGCACTTTCCACGACTCGCTTTCCTAATAGGCGGTTAATTAAAGCTGATTTACCGACATTGGGAAAACCAATCACCACAGCCCGCACTGGACGGGGTAACATCCCGCGATCGCTTCTTCTTTGATTGAGTTCTACCCCAGCCGCTTGCGCTGCCCGCGCTACTTCTGCTATACCTTTACCATGTTGAGCGTTGGTAAAATAAGGGACTTCTCCTTGACGTTTAAACCAATCGATCCATAGCGATCGCATTTGCGGCGTAATCATATCTACTCGGTTAAGTATCAACACCCGTGCCTTACCTTCTACCCACTCACCTATTTGGGGATGGTGAGTCGCTAAGGGAATCCGAGCATCTCGTACCTCAAACACCACATCTACGCGCTTTAACTGCTCTTTGAGCTTCCTTTCAGCTTTCGCAATGTGACCTGGATACCATTGAATCAGGTTTAATCTATAGTTTTGAGTTATAGCCATAGTTAATTACCAAATAAATTATTATCACTTATCAATTATCATTCACTATGGCTTGATGTAAAATCAGACGATTGCCATCAGGATCATAAGCATATATTTCTCTGCCGTGGGAAGCAATGGAAATTTCTCCTGGTGGAGGATATCCCAAAGTAGTTAGGTGAGCGATCGCATCTTCTAAGTTACTTACCTCTAAACACAAACTTATCTTACTTTTGGCAATCGCTTCAAATTCCGATTCGTTTGTGTTCTTTGGTTTAAAAATACCTAATCGCATACTAACTAAATTAAACTCAGCATAGACGTTCGGAACCAAAGAAACTGGCTTTTGCTCTAGAAATTTGGTATAAAAATTCACTAACTTCTCAAAATTAACCGATGCTATGGTGACAAATGCATTAGTGTACTGGAAAACCATATAAGCTTTAAGTTATTTGATTTTGTTGGTGAAGAAGTGCGATCGCTAATCAAGAAAGACTCTCACTTTTCTAAAGTTCTTACACTCAGCACTTGCGGGGGTGTCGAATCTGGTGGATAAATTACATCTACCTGTACTATTCGCTGAGTCGAAGGTGGAAGCACAAGTTGCACCAATGGTTCTAACACCTGACCAGTTCTGTGCCATAGATGTATGTAGCGGGTCTTTTGTTGGCCTTGGTCATCAAAGTAGCGTAGCCGCACTGTACCACGGAAGAAAGGAAAATCTAGGGATGGTTTGCGAAAACGCAGACCACCTTGGGATAACTTATCTTCCTTCAAAGGTGTTTCTAAAGTAACAGTCACGGTCTGGTTTTGGTTAGTATTATTGCTTAAGGGTAAGGTGAGTTTATATTCCACCCCATAATTACCATGTGCTTCATAAGCCGTATCTGGATAACGTACCAGCATTTTGGCCGTTTGGATTTGTTGAGTACCCAATCGACCACTAAGCAATGTATCTAAAGCATAAGAAATAGCTTTACCACGTTGGGGAATAGTCAGATTTTTGGTTTGGGGATTATCTATCAATTTTGCTTGCCATTGGGAACCACTAGAAACACCAGCTACACGCCCATAAATGAGTGCGCCACTGGTAGTATTTGGAGGAGTCGGGGTTTTATCTCGCGGCCCAGCAAAGTTGCCGTTATTTAGTAAAGCTTGCCATTCTGCGAGAGTGGGTTGGCGTTCTGTATTATCAGAATTTTTCTTGGCAAACATTGCTAAACTTGCCGTATAAACTCGATCGCTACTACGCAACCGCATAAAGCTAGAGCGACCATTCACCGGCTTTTCTAGATTTCGTACAGGAATCGGATGATTTAACAACATCCGGCTTTGTCCTGGGGGAATTATCAGCTTTGCGGGAAAATCTGCTTGTCGAACACCTCGGATTACATCACCAACAGCGCGATCGCCTGGCCCTGAATAAGCCTTACCATCATTATTTTCTATGTAGGGGGATAAGGTGACAAAGGGCGCATCCTGCATCAAATAACTCGCGGCTTGCAACACATCGACTGTTACAGGTTTTTTACCAGGATTATGCACAATTACGCCCAAGTAAAGCGTTTGTAAATTCTTGGGAGTGTGGCTGTAATGATGTGCAAATAAGTCAAAGCGTCCCTCGAAAGGAAAATTGAGGTGCGCGGCTGGAACTTTTTTACCGTTTGGAGGAAAGGTAGAAAGTAAAATACCCTCCGTTTTAATCCATTCTGGGCTATTGCTGTTAAAAACGGGTATTTTGTCCAACTTGCCTGGTAAGGCTCGAACTTCTCCTGGTTGGACAATTTCTTGGGGTGCTGGCTTCGGTGAAGTTTGAGCGATCGCTGAATTATCTTTATAAGTTGTGCATCCAAAGGTTTGAGTTATGGCAAGTCCTAATAAAAGTGTGAATACAGGTGATGGGAATTTAGCCAGCATAAATTTGAGCGTCAAGAAAGCTGTGGTATTAAAGATCAGAAGTTATGACTACAAGTTGCTAGAAGGGGATTTCTGAGAATGGGTAGGCATAGCCCGCCGCAGGTATCGCTATTAAATTGTAAACATAGTTCCACTAGCCCACATCAGGAGGGCTTTTGATGTTTAAAGAGAGTGTCAATGGTTGAAGCAAATTTGAGAACGTTCACTGATTGTAGAAATAAAATTAAGCTCATCAGTTATTTATGCAAAAATCTGCTGTAAATTTAAAACAAAACCAGGGAGAACATCTTCACCCGATAAACTTGTGGGAGATTGTAAAACTTCCGGTGCAAGATTTGGGCGATAAATTATTACTTGTTTCTCTTTAGGATTTATTAACCAACCCAGTTGTAAGCCATTTGCTAAGTATTCCTCCATTTTGGCTTTAGTATCTTCCACATCATCGGTTTCAGAAACTAATTCCACTGCAAAATCAGGACACAAGGGGATAAATTTCTTTCTTTGTTCTGGCGTAAGAGCATCCCATCTTTCTATCCTTACCCAAGAAGCATCAGGTGAACGAGTTGCCCCATTTGGCAGTTTAAACCCAGTAGAAGAATCAAAAGCTTTTCCGAGCTTATTCTGTCTATTCCAAACTCCTAAATCAAGATACAGTTCAAAATTACGGTTTCCCGTTTCTCCCCCAGTCGGTGACATGATAATTAATTCCCCTTCAGATGTTAACTCTAGTCGTAATTCTTTATTGACGGCTACAATTTGTGCAAATTCATCATCAGTAAATTGCAGATTAGAAGGTAATTGTAAGGTTAAAGCAGTCATAATTAATTGCGCTCCACAAAAATCCTAGTTGCATCAAACCCATGCGCTGCTAATAGGGAAGATTTAGCCTCTAATTCTACTTTAGGATACTTTAGAAATTGCCCCGAACAAATGCACCGTTGTTTTATTTTTTAAAAAAAGTGGTTCTTCAGTACGATAGTAGAGGCTTTAGATTTAGATGTTGTACAAGTCCCGCAAACGCGATCGCAGCGATAAAATGCAGAAAAGCGATGTCTGGCGACCTAACTTTTCACGTCATGTGTAAAACCCCATGAAAGACCTAACCCCCTAACCCCCTAACCCCCTTCCCGATACGGGAAGGGGGAAAATTCAAAGTCTCTCTCCTTGTAGGAGAGAGATTTAGAGAGAGGTTTTCCAGATACCGTGAAAAGCGATGTCTGGCGACAAGCCGCTTTGCATCTACGCATACAACCTTCTCTAAACTATAAAATATTAGTAAAGCTAGTAAAGCCCCATACTTAGAGGTGCAGCAATGGTACAACAAGTCACACCAGAAACCACCATCGAAGTCATCTACCCAGAAAGCGACGGACAGCCAATGGCGGATAATACAGAACAATTTGCATGGATTGTCAAAATTAAAGAAAATTTAGAAAT
>NZ_JABXKI010000070.1 GCF_017115095.1 Nostoc sp. NMS4
ATAGGCATGAAATTTAAATTATTTTAACTTTTACCATAAAAGTAGCGCAAGAGCCGGTTTGTTTTAACCCAAGATTGAACCTGAACCAACTTCCCACTGATGTTTGAGCAATTCTTGGTAAGTCTTTTCCCTTATCATCATCTGCTTGTACAGCATCTGCAAAAATTCTTGAGCTTGTTCACGGGACATCTGCTGCACTTGATCAGAGAAAGTTCTAAGGCTAAATTCTTGTTCTAAAGATAATTCAATGGGTTGGTTCATAGCTTTTATTTGAGTTTGCTAAGTTAAGCAAATATTGCTTTATGTAAATAAATGTTACGATAGCTTTACAAAAAATGAAGGTGTGTAAACCGTACCGATGTAGGTTAGAAATGCCGTATCTGCTGCTGGAAACCTTGATATCACTCCATTGTGGCAACCCAAGTAAAAACTTAAGTTCTAAAGTTTCTTACTAAGAGGTTTTTAAAAGCATTTTTCGCCTCTGCTTGCGGCTGGCGATCGCCAGCCGTAGGCGAAACAGCGCCATCGCACAGAAATTACTTGCCAATATTGATTTGAAACTCGATTATATCGGTCGGTTGGGTAAGCGTGAGAATCGGGAGTGCGTTTATCGGTTTCTTGCCCCTAACGATCAGCGTGATTCGATTTTTCGCCAGTGGTTCAATAGGGACGAAGCATCAAACCAATTCGCAATTGATAATGGTGCGAATTGCGAATTGTTTGGTGTCAGTCAGCAATAATATAAGTACTTTAACGTCTTTGACAGCTTAAATAGGGCATGAAAAAGTATTGTAACGACAGAATAACTTTGCAAGAAGTGGGCAACATTGTTAGGTAAATTCAATGATCAAACGAGCTAATGAAAAGTTTGGTTTACCACCATGCCCAAGCGACCAAAACAAAACTCTGACCACGCACATCGACATCATACTCCTACTATAGATAATCAAGCGATTGCTAAACACTTAGTTTCACACTAATCCTGCTGCTTCAGACACAAATTTTGAATCTGCATTACTCAATTTAGTGACTGCTAAGACTTTAATTTTACTCGACAGAGGTTTCTATCATTTCCAGTTTTTACAACAACTGATTAATCAAGAAGTCCATTTTATTACTCGTTTAAAAGCTAAAGCATCTCTTAAATATCTCAAGATTTTTAGCTATGACCATTCTCTTAAAGATCGATTGATTCAACTTGGAACTGGTCGTGGTGGCGCACCAGTACTGACTTTACGTTTAATCGAGATAAAAGTTGGGTTTTACTAGCTATTCTTATATTACTTCTGTCCTTGACCCACAAATTTTACCTCAGAGATGTTGTCGCAGATTTATACCGCCGAAGATGGAGAGTTGAAGAAGCTTTCTACACAGTAAAACGCTTACTAGGGCTATGTTATTTATGGACTGGTTCTATTAATGGTATCAAGCTACAAGTCTGGGCTACTTGGTTATTTTATGCTGTCTTAGTTGACTTGGGAGATGCGGTAGCTGATGAATTAGCTTTACCATTTGACCGCATTTCTTTGGAGATGATAATTCGATTGTTTATACCATTTTAGTGTTGCAAATGAGAAAGGCAAAGCCGATGACCCGATTAAGTACTTCGCAGAAAGAGAGAATCAAGACTTAGGCGTGGTTAAATATCTCCGAAAACCAGTCTCCAGGCTGGATTTATCCCCTTTTCCTGCACCCTCTTGACAAATGTGCAATTATCTTAACCTCTCACAGATGGCCAGCCACCAACTCTGCAAAAAAAGATCCTTCTTCGCACGAAAATCCAGCTTCAGCAACGATTACGGTTACTGCTGTTGAAGTTACAGAGTTGACCGAGGAAGAACAAAGCGATCGCCAAAGTCCACCGTGGTGAATTTAAAATAGTCGCTCGTGACCTTGCCGACAAAACTTGGCTAGTTAGGGCATTCTGGAGTTATTAAGTAATAAACCGCACTCTCTCGACGTTGATCATCACTGACTCCCAAGTGGTGAAAAATACCTGCAATGCCAGTGTGGAGTCGCGCATGTTTTTGTTTCTACAAAGCCACCAACGGCATAAAGGCAGTTTAACCCCCATTTCTCACAAGCTTGAGGCGAAGAAGGAGCAGAGGGGCAGAGGGGAAAAAACTTGGTATTTGAACTCTCCCCTGCCCCTCTGCATAAGCACAGGCTTTGAGAGATGTGGTGAGAAATCCGGGTTTAAGCGTAAGCTAAAAATAAAAGACTTGGGTGCTATGTCGATTCCAGAAATTTCTGAAGCAATAATACGTCATAACTCTAACGCTTCATCCTATAGTCGTGGTGAAGAATATTACCGTAGGGGCGCGATCGCTGATCTAAAAAAACGAGGTAATCTGATTCAAGCAGAGGTAGAAGGTGGCGAAATTACACCATATCAAGTCAGTATTCGTTTTGATGCAGGTGGAATTACCTCAGCAAGTTGTACTTGCCCTTATGATTATGATGGATGGTGCAAACATATTGTTGCCACCTTATTAAGCTGTTTGCGTCAATCAGAGATTATTGAAGAACGTCCAACCCTAGAACAATTATTAAATCGGCTTGATATTCTTCAAACTCAGCGATTATTACAAGAACTGGTAGAAAATAGACCAGAACTAATTGATGATATTGATGAGTTTGTAAGTTTGATAGACTTGCCAAAACCGCAAACAAAACAGCCTTCTACCCGCCAAAGCAAAATTGACACATCACCTTTTCGCTCTCATGTCAAGCGGATTTTGCGGGATGGATTGAAAGAATTAGAGTATGGTTCAGAAGATGACCCATTTACAGATGATTTGCTGGCTGTAATTGAGAAAGCGCGGGAGTTAGCAGAAAATGGAGATGGCAATAATGCGATCGCAATTCTCGAAACTATTACCGAAACTTATGCCCAAGAATGGGACGAGTTGCTAGATTACGGTGGAGACAGTTATTCCATCGCAGAACCTCTTGATAGCGTCTGGACAGAAGCAATTTTGTGTGCAGAAATGTCTACAGGAGAAATAGTAGATTTGCAGTTGATGTTGGAATCCTGGCAAGACGAAATCAGTGCAGACTTTAGTATGAGCTTAGAAGCATTGCGTCAAGGTTGGGATTATGAACCACTGCAACAAATTATGCAAGGAGATGATACCGCAGAACTTTGGGAAAATGAACGACCAAGCTATGCTGATGATTTAGCACTGATTCGCTTACAAATTCTTGAACGTCAAAATCGTTACACAGAGTATTTAAATCTAGCTTTAGCAGAAGAAATGACTCTGCAATACTTGACGCAATTAGCCGCTTTGGGAAGAGTAGAAGAAGCCATGTCTGCGGCTAAAATCCTGATGGAAAGAGCAGAAGAGGGTTTTGCCTTAGCAAAAATATTGCGAGAAGATGGGTATTTGGTTGAAGCATTGGAAATATGCCAAGCTGGTATCAATTTAACAGGTAACTGTTTATACGAATTTGCTACTTGGACAAGTGATTTAGCCCAAGGATTAGAAGATAATGCCACTGCCTTAACTGCCAGCATCATTGCTTTTAAAATAAGACCATCGTTTCGAGACTATGGTAAAATTCAAGACTATGCAGGAGAAACTTGGTTGACGCTCAAACAAGATTTACTGCAAACACTACGAGATCAGCCAGATTGGGGAATAAAAGAAGCTCAAGTTGATATTTTCCTCCATGAAGGATTAATTGATGATGCAATTAGAACAGTAGAAAGAGATATTTATTATGCTTCAGAATTGGTTCATCGAGTCATGGATGTAGCAGTTTCCCATCGTCCAGATTGGGTAATTGATAACGCTCGCAGACGGGCAGAACCAATTATGGAACAAGGAAAAGCTGACCGTTATGACGCTGCGGTTAATTGGCTCAAAAAAGTAAAAGCTGCATATCTCCAACTAGGACAAAAAGCTGAATGGTCTGCTTATCGCTCACAACTAGAAGCGACTCATGGACGTAAACGTAAATTAATGGAATTATTTAAAGAACTGAATAAATAGTAGTCTGTCAAGCTAACTTTGACGGGTGAGACACTTCTTAAACATCTCTTTTTTCTCTGACTCTGTGCCCTCTGCGCCTCTGTGGTTCGTTCCTTTACCCTTCAAACTTCACTTAACAGACCAATAGTATGATTAATTTAGCAACTGATACCACAAAATTACAAATACAACTTGCGGATAAATACTTCAAATTACATCCTTCTCTACAAAAAATTATTCAGTTGTTTTCGGTAATTTATGCACCGATAGACAAAAATTCATTTGTAAGTTTTCTTAGTAAAATTGATGCTTTAGATGAAAACAATAAACCTTGGGTTACTAAAACTCTCAGTCCCCAAATTGATAAATTATTAAAAGCAGGTTTTTTAATACAGGAAAGTAGATCGGGTGCTGAATGTCATCCGTTACTCACAGAAATTGCTACTCGTCATGCTGTACAAACCGGACAGTTTGAAATCCTTGTCACAGCAGTAGAGGAGAAGCTACCTATACATACTCACTGGAATAGGGATTATCGGATTTTCTCCAGTCTGCGCCAGTGTATCAGAGAAATCCGCATTGGTATTTATCGTCAAGATCCTAGTTTTATTAGTCAGCAAATTGAAGCTTATCAGAAGTACGCTGATAGTGAAGAAAAAATAGTAATAGAAAATATCTTTGAGCAGATATACAATAATCCATTTGATACAGATTGGTTTAACACCCTTCCACAAGGATTATATGAAAGTGGTATATCCAGTATCCTCTTCAATTCAGCCTTAAAATTATCCGCTTCTGAAGATGTGTTGACGCTGTTAGAAGAAGAATGCGCTACACCTGGAAAACATTGCTCAGATTATCTACATCTGATTTTGACAGAACAACTGCTGTTACAGGGTTGTACCCAAGAAGCACAAGAAAGTCTGGAGCGCATATCAAATGAATATCAAAATAATGCTGCGATCTTTTGGGGTTGGTTAAGTTTTCTGCGAGGTGAAAATGAACAAGCCATAAAATATTATACAGATGCCCTGAAAGCGATCAAAAAGGCTACAGGCAAACGGCAAATATATTTCAATACAATTGGGGGCTTATTTTTTATCCTCGCATTGTTAAAAGATGGTTCAGTGCAACGCCTCAAAGAAGCAGAAGAGCATACCAGTTTGATGTCCCGTCAAGGGGATCATTGGCTCAGGTTCACTTATGGCAGACTGAACATGGTACTACAAGTTCACCTTGGCGATATTACCCAAAAACAATTTGTAGTCAGTGGTCATATTTCTTCCGTGGAAGAAGAAAATAGCTTACAAACATTGTTTTGTTCACTATGCCTTTACTGGATGGATGCAGAAAGTGCTAAAAAACGCTTACCTAATTTATTGGAACCATTGTATCAGCGATCGCTCGCCTCCGGTCATTACTGGTTGGCAATTGAAACCGCAGAACTCCTATCCCGACTCAAACCTAGCAGTAACTATAAACAACTTGCAGAGGCACTGCGAGAAGATAGCGAGATCCAAACCATCGTAGACTTAATTCGACCCCAAGAAGCTTGGGAAATGTGCCTCAATGCCCTGGCAAATCTCCAAAAAGAACCACAAACACCAGGAAAACCAGAATCCGAACTGCGTTTAGCATGGTTCATTACCTTCTATCCCAGCAGATGTGTCTTACAACCACGAGAACAAAAAGTTAATGCTAAAGGGGAGTGGAGTAAAGGTCGCCCCATAGCCCTCAAGCGTCTAAGCAGTGCATTATCTGAGTTTGATTACATCACACCCCAAGATATGCGGGTATGTAGTTGTATTGAAACATATAACGATGGCTCTTATTACGGCAAAGTTGATTATACCTTCGGTGAAAAAGCCATCTCTGCTTTAATTGGACACCCGTTGGTTTTTTGGGAAGATACACCCACTATCCGTGTAGAAATTGTCAAGGGAGAACCGGAACTACTGGTTAAAAAAGAAAAACTTGGCCGTCTCACCTTGGAGTTTTCTCCCAAATTACCAGAATCACAGAATATTCTGCATATCAAAGAAACTCCAACCCGCATCAAAGTCATTGAAATTACTGCCAAACACAGACGCATTGCGGAGATTATTGGTATAGATAATAAATTAAATGTACCTGCGATCGCCCAGAAACAAGTTTTAGCAGCCATTAATGCCGTCTCTGGCATCGTTACCGTACATTCTGACATTGGTGGCGGTTCAGAAGGTGCAGAAGAAGTACCCGCCCAGAGTCTCCCCCATATTCACCTTTTACCTGCCAATGCCGGCTTGAAAATCAGCCTTCTGTCGCGCCCCTTTGCCCAAGGTGGCCCCTACTACCGTCCTGGTACAGGTGGTGAAACTGTAATTGCCGAGATTGACGGTAAACGTCTCCAAACCAGACGAAATCTGTCCCAAGAGAAGCAACTTGCCGCCTATGCTGTAGCCGCCTGCGCCACCTTGACTCAAACTGAAGAACAAGATGGTGAATGGATTATAGACGATCCAGAAGCCTGTTTAGAACTGCTGCTAGAACTTCAAACGCTGGGAAATAACGTAGTCATAGAATGGCCACAAGGAGAAAAACTGCGTGTTAGCCACAATGCCGACTTGAAAGACTTTAATTTATCAATTCAACGTCAGCAAGACTGGTTTGCAGCCACAGGGGAGTTGAAATTGAATAACGACCTAGTGCTGGATATGCAGCAACTACTAGAACTATTAGAGAAAACCCCCAGCCGTTTTATTCCCCTTGGTGATGGTCAATTTTTGGCTTTAACTCAAGCTTTTCGGAAACGCCTCGACGAATTGCGGATGTTTTCAGAAAAACATAGTAAAGGTATTCGTTTTCATCCCTTGGCGACGTTAGGGTTAGAGGATTTTGTTGATGAGGTAGGTAAGGTAAAAGCAGATAAACACTGGAAAACACATAGAGAGCGTCTGCATGAGGTGAAAAACCTCCAGCCGGAACTGCCATCTACGCTTCAAGCAGAACTACGTGACTACCAGATGGAGGGTTTTTGTTGGCTAGCGCGTCTGGCACATTGGGGTGTGGGTGCTTGTTTAGCAGACCAAATGGGACTCGGTAAGACCTTGCAAGCATTGGCGGTTATTCTCAGAAATGCTCATGAAGGGCCAACCCTAATTATTGCCCCCACTTCTGTGTGTATGAATTGGGTGAGTGAAGCGCAGAAGTTTGCCCCTACTCTCAATATTATTCAATTTTCTGGTGCTAACCGCCAAAAATTATTAGATGGTTTACAACCATTGGATATGTTGGTATGCAGCTATGGCTTATTACAGCAGGAAGAAGTAGCGCAAATGCTTTCTGGTGTACAGTGGCAAACGATTGTTCTGGATGAAGCCCAGGCGATTAAAAATATGACCACTAAACGTTCTCAGGCAGCCATGAACCTAAAATCTAATTTTAAGTTGCTGACTACTGGGACTCCCATTGAGAATCACCTGGGTGAGTTGTGGAATTTGTTCCGCTTTATTAATCCTGGGTTATTGGGTTCTTTTGAAAGCTTCAATCAACGCTTTGCTACCCCCATTGAAAAATATCAGGATAAACTTGCACGTAATAAACTCAAAAAACTTATTCAACCATTTCTGTTGCGGCGGACAAAAAATCAGGTGTTAGAAGAGTTGCCATCTCGTACCGAAATTCTGTTGCATGTAGAGTTAAGTCGAGAGGAAAAGGCATTCTATGAAGCCTTGCGCCGTCAGGCGATATCTAAACTTACCGAAACTGATGCCGAAGCAGGAAAGAAACATTTGCAAGTTTTGGCTGAGATTATGAAATTACGTCGCGCTTGCTGTAATCCTAGCTTGGTTATGCCTGACACTAAATTACCCAGTTCCAAGTTGCAACTTTTTGGTGAGGTGCTGGGTGAACTGCTGGAAAATCGTCATAAAGCGTTAGTGTTTAGTCAGTTTGTTGACCATTTGCACATTATCAGAGATTATCTGGAGCAGCAAGGTATTAATTATCAATATCTAGATGGCAGCACTTCCGTGGCAGAGCGCAAAAAACGGGTAGATGCATTTCAAGGTGGTTCAGGAGATGTCTTTCTGATTAGTCTCAAGGCGGGTGGTACAGGACTGAATCTGACTGCGGCTGATTATGTCATCCATACAGACCCTTGGTGGAATCCTGCAGTGGAAGACCAAGCCTCAGACCGCGCCCATCGCATTGGGCAACAACGCCCAGTTACTATTTATCGTCTAGTAGCAAAGGATACTATTGAAGAAAAGATTGTGCAATTGCACCACCACAAGCGAGATTTGGCAGACAGCTTATTGGAAGGTGCTGATATTAGTGGCAAGATATCAACGGAAGCCTTGTTACAGCTGATTAGTGAAGATTAAGGTATTTACCAAGGCTTTTTTGACAATAATCGCTCATTCAGTAAGTTGCTTTTATCTGACTTGAGTGATCGCAAAACTTGTTGCGCCATAATTATTACCTTGAAATAAGGTTTTGGCTCGGTGATGCCTAACCGTCCTAAAATTGTATGCCATTTCAAAACTATGTTTATTGCTTTTAGCAAGAGAACTTTCTCAGCGATTAAACAATTCTCAAGTCACTGTTAACGCCATACATCCAGGCTTTGTACAATCAAATATTACCTAGCGTGGCATCGTCTTAGTAAATATTTAGGTTTAGGTACTTCTTCAGAAGCCGAGCATATAGTACCCTTGTTTGTGCTACTTCCCCAGATTATCAAAATATTAGTGGAAAATTTTTAGATAGTCCTTGCAGGCAAAGCTGCTGGCGGCTGTTGAAACAGAATACAACCTTGTTTGGAAGCAACAAAAGTAAACTTGATTCTTAATGCAACAATTAACTCGGTGTATGAAAGTGGTAAGCGATCGCGGACTCTTTTATATGGCGAATGTATTGTTATTGGTAGTAGGAAGGAGAGCTTTTCACCCAGACATTATGGTTGTGATAAAAATCACCACGCTGTTCTAGTGTAAACCCACCCAGCAATAATCCCAACCAGACTTCTACCATCGGCATTTGCAACACACATTGCAGTTTAACTAAAGAAATCTCATCTTTGACATTTATTACCCATATTCCGCACTTCAGAATGTAGTATAAAATGCTATATAATTCCTCTCTGAT
>NZ_JABXKI010000101.1 GCF_017115095.1 Nostoc sp. NMS4
CTGAAAGCTTCGGACTCGGCTAACAGTTTCTTGACCGTAAATTCCATCAACTGTGAGATTACCTAAAGCTGTTTGAACGTCTTTGACAAGCTGACCTTTAGAACCAGGGTTAAGAATTACCGAACCGCCAACACCACCAGGTTTAGTCACAGAAAGATTGTTCGGTTTATCACCAATCCATCGGGCAAAAACGTATCTACCCGTAGAAAGCCTAGCAAAACCGTTTTCATACCTTTCAATTGCTGGAAGTGTTGCGCCATTTGGTACGCAGTCTACATAAGAGTAGTTGCTGCTTGGGCCTGAACGGACACGTAAACAACTGCCGTTAGTCTTTACATAAGCAGCCGAACTCATTTGAATTTGGGTAACAGCAGCAAGCAATACACCAACACCGGCTAAGGCTAACCAAGCTGAAGATTTTAGCAGTTTTTTCCAATTTAATTGAGGTTTAGGAAGATTATACTTAGTGTTTCCAGATGCCTCTTCTTGAGCAATAAACATTTGAGAATAGGCAAGATATTCCATAATGCACTCCTTGATATGAAAAAATGAGTACTTGCAGAGAATCACTTGGTTGTTCTCTGTATTTATTCTTAGTATATTTTATATCACCACCCTTGGAAAAGATTTTTATCGGTAGCGAAATTAAGAAAAAATAAAATTAGTCAAAAGCTTTCTTGCTACTGACTTCTCTTTGCTTGTATTTAAGAGATGTTGAATCTGCGATCGCGTCTAACTAAACTAACTCGTTTAAGTCTCATTGGCTTGTATAGCGATCGTCTGCCGAAGTCTCATACACTGTATGAACATTTATTAAGTTTTAATTTTAGAAAAATCTTAAGACTTTTTGGTATACTACGGTAAATCAGTCAGTTTTTTGTAGTATATGCTTAAGGCGAAAAAGTCAAACTCACAAAAACTCAATAAAAGCAAGTACTTTTTACTACAATTTCAGATTTTTTATTATTCCAAGCGGGCTATACCAATAATGAATGGTGCGTTGCACTCTGCTAACACACCCTACTAGCGTGGCGAACCTAAGATTACTACAAAAATATGAAATATAACCAACTTGGCAAGAGTGACTTAAAAGTTTCGGAAATTTGTCTGGGTACAATGACTTATGGACAGCAAAATACTATCGAAGAAGCCCACGAACAGCTAGATTATTCTATTGCCCAAGGAGTAAACTTTATTGATGCAGCAGAGATGTATCCTGTCCCCACAAGTGGCGAAACTTATGGATTAACTGAAACTTACATTGGGGAATGGTTAAAGCGTCAACAAAGAGATCGACTAATTATAGCTACTAAAATTGCTGGCCCTGGTCGAGGCTTTAAATGGGTACGTGGTGGAGCCAAAGCAATTGACCGTGATAATATCAAACAAGCTGTAGATGATAGTCTAAAAAGATTACAGACAGACTATATTGATCTGTATCAAATCCACTGGCCCGATCGCTATGTGCCACGGTTTGGACAAACGGTGTTCGATCCGATGCAGGTAGGAGAAACAGTTCCGATTACGGAACAGCTAGCAGTTTTTGACGACGTAATTAAGGCAGGAAAAATTCGCTATATCGGTTTAAGTAATGAAACCCCGTGGGGAGTTGCCCAATTTAGTAATGCTGCTAAACAATTAGGATTACCCAAAGTTGTTTCGATTCAAAATGCTTATAACTTGTTGAATCGAGTATTTGACGGAGCTTTAGCAGAAGCAGTTTATCACGAAGAAATTGGGTTACTAGCTTATAGTCCTTTAGCATTTGGTTTCTTGACTGGCAAATATCTAAATGGCAAACCAGAGAAAGCTAGAGTCACTTTGTTTGAAAATTTTGGCCAGCGCTATCTCAAACCAAAAGTAAGTCAAGTAGTCGCAGCTTATGTGGAAATTGCCAAACGCCATCAACTAAGTCCAGCACATCTAGCTTTGGCATTCGTGCGGAGTCGTTGGTTTGTACCTAGCACAATTATTGGTGCTACCACATTAGAGCAACTCAAAGAGAATTTAGAAAGTGTGAATGTAGTTCTCAACAAAGACATTTTGGAAGAGTTGGATATAGTTCATGCTCAGTCTCCCAATCCAGCACCATAACAGTGCTGAGTAATGAGTGCTGAGTGCTGAGTGCGAATTGTTTAGAAACAAGTAGAAGTAGGTGATGCAATCTGTCCTAGTAGTCTGTCAAGAAATAATTGACGAATAAGTTTTCTGTAGAGACGGCGATTTATCGCGTCTCTCCAAGCGTCAAAATAGGTTTGACAGACCACTAATTCTGAGATTTAAAACTAGATATTTAGTAGGTAAATATGACTTTTACAGCAACATCAGTTGACCAGAATACTATTCGTCGTCGGGGTACTGGCTTAAAGGCTTACAATCCCGAAAAAGTATTTAAAGGATACACACTTTTCACACCTCTGACAGGTCAAGGTGAAGTCTACCTTTTGAACTTGGAAGGAGAAGTAATACACCAGTGGAATTTGCCTTATCCACCAGGTTTGTACGGTTATCTTTTGCCCAATGGCGACCTTTTTTATAATGGTAAGACTCCACCAGAAGAACCACTGCGTTTTGCTTTGTGGGCTGCATTTAAAAGTGGTGTTGTTTTAGAAGCAGATCCCAAAGGAAATATTATTTGGGAATATAAGCATCCAGATCATCATCACGATGGACGCAGATTAGCCAATGGCAACACAATTCTACTCGCCATTGAAAAGATACCTCAGTCTTTGGTTCCTCGAATCAAAGGCGGTGTAACAGGTACAGAACCAGATGGTAATATCTATGCGGATGTGCTTTATGAGGTGACTCCAGCAGGTGAAATCGTTTGGACTTGGCACGCCCACGAACACCTCGATCCAGATATATTTACGATTACACCCCAAGATCATCGACATGAATGGACACATGGGAATACTGTGGGTGAACTCGCTGATGGCAACATTATAGTGAGCTTTCGTAATATCTCCACAGTTGTGATTGTCGATCGCAAAACCGGAGAAATCATCTGGACGCTGGGTGATGACGTGCTAGCACAGCAACACTTCCCGAACGAATTAGCTAATGGTAATATCCTGATTTTCGACAATGGCGCACATCGCCGTAATATTGCTCTTAATTTCTCCCGTGTGATTGAGGTGAACCGTCAAACGAAAGAAATAGTTTGGGAATACACCGACAACCCACCCCAAAATTTCTTCAGTTCTTATATATCAGGAGCGCAACGTTTGGCTAATGGCAATACCTTAATTACAGAAGGTGCTTACGGTCGAATATTCGAGGTGACAGTTACAGGGGAAATTGTTTGGGAATACATCAATCCCTACTTTGCATCTCGGAATATTCCAGGTGAGAAGTCGCCGGTAACTCGTGGAGAACAAAATACAGTTTTCCGCGCCTTCCGTTATGCACCTGAAGAAATACCCTGGCTTTAGTAGTCTGTCAACTTTAAATTGATGGGTAAGTAAGTTTGTAGTAAGGAGTTTAGTCCTTATTTTCTAAGCGCTTTAGTGCTTACTACTGGCGTGGCAAGCCTAAAATTGCAATATTTTAACCTTGCTAAACCATATTTAAGTACAAGGAAGAAAACGAACCGCAAAGGACGCAAAGGACACAAAGAAAGAAAGAAGGAAAGAAAGAAAGAAAGAAAGAAAGAAAGAAAGAAAGAAGGAAGAATTTAAAAGGGTTTGGCGCAGCTTTACAAAGAAATGGTATTACTACGAACTTCTGATTATTAAAAGTTTGGTTAGTGTCGAGAATTTTTTACGCTACATTCGCTTCAAAAAGATTTTGTGACACTAACAATTTAAGATTTGGGATTTTGGATTCAAATTCAATTCCCAATGCCGATTAACAGGTTCTATTTACCAAGGTACTTAAACATGGCTGAAATTAAAGTATACAGTGCAGTTGTTTGTCCCTATGCTCACCGTACCCGTTTGGTACTCCAAGAGAAAGGGATCGACTTCGATTTGATTGAGATTGATTTGCAGAATAAGCCGGAAGGGTTTATCAAAGTTTCCCCCTATGGTAAAGTTCCCGCACTAACTCATGGTGATAACCGAGTTTGGGAATCAGCAGTAATTAACGAGTATCTCGATGAGGTATTTCCAAATCCATCACTGTTACCCAGTAGCCCCATTATTAAGGCACAGGCTCGCATCTGGATCGATTTTGCTAACACCAGATTCGTTCCTGCTTTTTCTACCCTGCTGCGGAGTTCAGATCCCCAAAAACAAGAAGAAGCTAAACAGGAACTATATAAACATCTGGAATTCATTGAAAACGAAGGTTTAGCAAAGCTATCTGGAGAAGGCCCTTACTGGTTTGGTGAATCGATCAGTTTGGTGGATTTCACCTACTTCCCTTGGTTTGAGCGCTGGGCTGCACTGAAGCATTATCGCGGCTTTGGAGTACCAGAGCAATTTACCCGTCTCCGTCAGTGGAAACATGCTTTGAAAGAGCGTGAATCTGTGAAAGCGATCGCACACTCTAAGGAATTCTACATCGAGCGATATGCTAAATTCGCTACGCCTACTCTCGCGGCTGTTTAAACGCAATTCATAATACCAATTCAATTAATGATTGCAACACATCCTTGGGTAAAGGTAAAGACGCGATGGGTAAAGTAAAGACGCGATGAATCGCGTCTCTACAAATGGTCTATTTGTCGCATTGTTTTTTCCAATTGGTATAACTATGTTTCAAGTGGGAATTCAAACCCCCACTTGAAACATAGAATTGAACTCTTTAAAATTACGAATTATTAATTACAACTTTACCGAAGTGAGCCGCACTTTTGAGGTAATGATAAGCCTCTCGTGCCTCAGAAAAGGGGAAAACTCGATCAATAATCGGTTTGATTTGATGCTGTTGCAGCGCCCGATTCATCGCCTCAAACATTTCCCGACTGCCAACATAAATCCCCTGAACTGTTAAACTCTTAAAAAGTATTGGCATGGGGTCAATCTCATTTCCTCTGCCTGACAATACGCCAATCAAGCTAATACGTCCCCCAATGCGGACTGCTTGCAGCGATTTTGGCAGAGTACCTGCACCGCCTACCTCAATTACATGATCTACACCTGTGCGATTGGTTAATTGATAAACTTGCTTTTCCCAATCTGGTGTTGTTTTGTAGTTGATTGTCTCGTCAGCACCAAGCTGTTTAGTTTGTGCCAACTTCTCATCACTGCTGGAAGTAATAATCGCTCTAGCACCATGTATCTTGGCAAACTGGAGAGCAAAAATTGAAACTCCTCCAGTACCGAGTAATAAAACACTATCACCTGCGCCAATATTGCCTTTTGTTACCAGTCCATGCCAAGCTGTGACTGCTGCACAGGGTAAAGTTGCACCTTCAATATAAGATAGGTAATCAGGTAATATTACTAAACCATCTTGGTGTAATAAGACATACTCAGCTAGCATTCCATCGATACCGCCTCCCAAATCGGATTTCATTTTCTCTTTAGTTAAAGAGCCATAAATCCAATCTTGGAAGAAAATAGCAGCGACGCGATCGCCTATTTTCACCCGTGTCACCCCTTCCCCTACCGCCACAACTTCTCCCGCACCGTCAGACAAGGGAATTAACGGATACTTCTGTCCAGCACCGTAGGCTCCTTCAATAACCAGCAGATCGCGGTAATTTAAGGATGTTGCTTTGACTTGAATCAGAACTTGTCCAGGTGCGGGTTTTGCTTGGGGGCGATCGACTAATGTCAGGGCATCAATCCCCGCGTTGCTTTGAATTTCGTAAGCTTTCATATATATCAGAGACGCGATAAATCGTCGTCTCTACAAGGGTTCTGGATAACGCATATCTAATTTTACTAGTAGGGTTGCCCTCATCCCCTAACCCCTTCTCCCAATATGGGAGAAGGGGAACTGGAGGCTACAGAGAATCTATGAACTGTTGTACTTTTTCCGAAAGTGGCTGATATTCGATTTGCTTTGCTAACTCTTGAGCATTTTGGTAGCACGATCGCGCCATTTTTTTACGTTTCGTGGTGGCGTAAAGGCTTCCCATATTCAGCAAAGTTGAAATTTCTCCAAGACTATCGCCCAGCTGTTGATAAATCACCATGCCTTGCTTGTAAAACTTCATTGCTTGGCGATACTGTGCCAGGGTGCTGTAGGTAAAACCAATGTTGTGAAGGGTTGTAGCCTCACCAGAGCGATCGCTAATTGCTCGACGTGTCAAAAGAACTTGATTGTAGAGCAATAGCGCTTGTTTGGGTTGTCCTAAATCATGATAAATCGAAGCAATATTATTCAAGGTAGTTGCTTCTGCAAGCAAATTCTTGGCAGCTCGTTGAATTGGAAGTGCTGCTTGAAAAAATTCTAGCGCTTGCTCAAACTTACCTAAGACATTGTAGGCAAATCCAATGCCATTGAGCGTTGTTGCTTCACCAGAAAAGTCACCTAACAATCGCCGCATCCTTAAAATTTGGTGTTGTAGCAACAGTGCGCGTTTCGGTTCGCCTAAGCGGGTATAAATTAGCGCTACATCATTAAGAGTGGAAACTTCATTTTGAGTATCTTGCGATCGCCTAAAGATTGGCAGTGCTTTATCAAAATATTCCAATGCTTGCGAAAAGCGTCCAAGACGGCTGTAGGTAGAACCCAGATTGCTAAGTGCCGTTGCTTCGGCTGGTGTGTTGCCAATTTCAACAGCAACCGAAAGCGCCTGATGAAAGCGCTCTAGTGCTTTTTGAGGTTGCCAGCAACTGAGGTGAGCTAAACCAAGGTCGTTTAATGTATAGCCTTCTCTGGCTCGATCTGGAATTGCTCTAGCCAAGTGTAAATTTTTGGTTGCCAGATCGAGAGATTCTTGAAATTTTCCCCGTTGGTAGTAGCGGTTTGCTTCGTCACGACGTTGTTCCCACTCTTTGACTTGATTTAAAGGTTGCGTCATCTGACCTCAGTTGCATTCTGCGATAAGTTAAGCAAGACATCTTTGGGAATAGAACCCCTCTTAGGTTTCCCAAATTTTAACCTCGATCTTCTATCTTTAGATATAAGACTTAAACAGATAAGTATGCTATTGTTCCATACTTACGGGAATATTTATGAAGCAATGAATACAAATACTCTTGTAGGGGCGCTGCCTAAAGCCGCTACACCTCTCATAGATGCAACAGATGATATGGACACATCAATTTTGAATACATTGAACAAGCGTGTTTTTTTCCAAACATTAATATAATGCTCTTACTATGAGCATCTACCCATCTCTCAAAAAATCTTATACACCAGATCGCCGGACTGAGAATGACTGGCGGTTGTTTTTGCGTTTAGTGCCTTATGCCCGTCGTAACAGCCGACTACTGGCGGTGTCGATGTGCTTACTCGTACCGCTTGCACTAGCTAGTGCCATACAACCCTTCTTGATTGGCCAAGTAATCTCCCTGATTCGTAAGGAACCAAGCGTTTACGAATTTTTCAGGAATCGTCCCTTCTCGCAAGGGTTAAATATCCTAGAAGGATTATTTGTAATTGCGATCGCCATCCAATCGATATTGACCGGTTTCCAAGGTTATATAGTCCAAAAACTCGGACAACAAATCACCGCAGCAATTCGCCAAGACTTATTTCAGCATGTAACATCTCTGGCGGTACGCTTTTTTGACCGCACGCCCGTAGGTAAATTAATTACCAGAATCACCAGCGATGTGGAAGTGTTAGGCGATGTCTTTTCTACTGGGGCAATTGGCATTATATCCGATATGTTTTTGATGCTGGTGACATTGGGGTTAATGTTTTCCATCCAGTGGAAACTCGCTTGCTTGTTGCTATTGATGCTGTTACCAACTAGCTGGGTAATAGTTTATATGCAAAAACAGTACCGCCAAGCCAATTATAAAGGGCGAGAAGAACTCTCTATCCTGAATTCCCAGCTACAAGAGAATGTGCTTGGTATTAACGTCGTGCAGTTGTTCCGCCGAGAAAAATTTAATGCCGAATTATTTCGTGCCACGAACAGCCGCTACACTCAACAAATGGATAAAACCATCTTTTTTGATTCATTTGTTTCAGCAACCTTGGAATGGGTTGGACTGATTGCGATCGCAGGTGTTTTATGGGCGGGTGGTTGGTTTTTATTTAAAAAAGACTTGACTTTTGGGACTTTATCGACATTTGTATTATATGCCCAACGATTATTTGACCCTTTAAGGGCTTTTGCCGAAAAATTTACAGTAATTCAAGCTGGTTTCACTGCCATTGAACGCGTAGGCGATATATTAGATGAACCGATAGAAATCCGCGATCGCGCCAATGTCCGCTTCTCAATATTTGATGCGAAATTTGGCTACATAGACGAGATCCTGGCAAATCTAGAATCCCCAGACCTCACTTCCCCCCCAGAACTGGGAGAGATTCGCTTCGATCGCGTCTGGTTTGCTTACAAAAATGATGATTACGTCATTAAAGACTTAGATTTCACCATTCATCCCGGTGAAAAAGTGGCATTAGTCGGCCCCACCGGTGCGGGTAAAACTTCGATTATCCGTCTTTTGTGCCGCCTCTACGAACCCACCCAAGGACGCATTCTCATAGATGGCGTTGATATTCGGGAAGTGCCACAAGCAGAACTGCGGCGCTACATGGCAGTAATTTTACAAGAAGGCTTTTTGTTTGCTGGCGATGTTAAAAGCAACATTTCTTTAGGAGACGGCTATACCATTGAACAGATTCAACAGGCAGCCGAAGAAACCAACATTGCCCAGTTTATAGAAGAATTACCCCAAGGTTATGATACTCAACTTCGAGAACGGGGCACAAATATTTCTAGCGGTCAAAAGCAACTTTTAGCCTTTGCGCGGGCTGCCATTCGCAATCCCCAAATTTTGGTACTAGATGAGGCTACCGCTAGTTTAGATGTGGGTACAGAAGCTTCAGTTCAAGAGGCATTAAATCAGTTATTGCTCAGACGTACCGCCATTATTATCGCTCACCGCTTATCTACAATTCGGAATGTAGACCGGATTTTTGTTCTCAAGCGGGGCGAATTAATCGAACAGGGAAGTCACGACCAATTACTGCAACAGGGAGGGCTTTATGC
>NZ_JABXKI010000326.1 GCF_017115095.1 Nostoc sp. NMS4
GAGTTTCCTCTGTTTGTTCTTGCTCAATTTCTGCTGTAGGTAATGCCGCAGTTGTAGTTTGGGGAGCAACTTGTTCTCCTTCGTTTACTGTCCCTTGTTCAGAAGTTTCTGGAACTTCTTGGTTTTTTAACTTCTTTTTTTTTGGCATTCTCTGAATAACGTTATGTTCATTCTCTGTAGATAATGTTAGGATTTCTAGCAAATTAGTCCGTCTAGTAACATTTGCCGTTTTTTGGTGCTTTATTTCCTCTGGGGTTGTTGATATCTGCGTAGCTTCTTTTGGTGAAGGTGCAAAAGGTCTCGGCTTCAACCATGATGAGTTATCTTTCGGTGTTTGATGATTTTGAGATGCAGGTTTGTTATCTTTAGCGTGCATAATATTTTTTGTAGTTAGTGAAGTGTTTGAATACCGTCCACGAGAATAAGTACTAAACAATGCTCATGTTGTCAAGTATTAATATTGATAATTATTGGTGAGTCGGTTATGGTTGTCGTTAGATAGTATAGGCGCAAACCCTCGTAGCGATCGCTATATTTAGACTAATGGTAATAATGAATGTAGAGAGGTTACATATAACGTCTCTACAAGCGTTCTGGATAACGAATATTTAATTTATGGAGATGTTTATTTGGTAATTTTTGTATATCATAAAATGAAGTACAAAAAGTCGGTTTTATACAGATCACCACTTCAAGTATGCAGATTCAATTCCCTGCTCACGGCGAATTTTGCTATCTTTTTCAAACCAGGCAATTACTTGCTGTGCTGTCAAATCTTCAATAGCAACACCGTACTCTTGGGAAATATGCTTCAAAAGCTTAAGTGATGAAATTGTCAATCTTGTTAAAAACTTTTCTGGAGAAGACAACAAAGCCGCGTCTACTTTTGCTGACTCTTCCAGAGTTAAAAATTGTGCTGATGGTTGCTGTGGTAGTATATCCATAAATTTAGTTGGGCATTGGGATGAGGGAGATGAGGAGGAGGAGGATGAGGAGGATGAGAATAATTAAAACTAGTGACAAATGACAAATGACAAATGACAAATAACTAATGACGCATTTGTACCAAATAGCCACAACGATGTTCGCCATCAATAATCCAGTGGGTGCGTTCTACGGTACAATCAGGTAAGACGGCAGCAAACATTTCTAATTCGTGACCACAGATACTAGGAAAAGATTCGGCAACGTTAGAAATGGCGCAGTTATGCTCTATAAAAATAAAGCGATCGCTCTTCACACAGTCATTGACATCAACCGGGTGATACTCCGCCATGAAGCCTTCCGCTTTTCTCAACTCTACTAAGTTAGCTACCCGTTCTTGCAGTGAACCATTACCAACGCGATCGCAGTATTCTTTGGCTTTACGCTGCCACTGTTTCTCTAAAATCGATTTAAATTGATCGTGTCCCATCGTTTCGGCTAAGGTGTCTAGCAACGAAACCGCAAAATTGCCGCTTGCATCACCAAAGCGATCGCTCATTGTTCGATGCAAGCGATCGCGTCCCTGACGACTCAGTTGATAAAGGTGCTGCGGTCGCCCCATTCCCGCCGCCTGTACTGATGTAGAATACAAAACTAGCTCCTCCGTCTCCAAATCTTTGAGATGGCGACGAATCGCTTGGGGGGTAACGTCTAAAACTTCAGCTAGCTCCAAAGCCGTTGCTTTTTCGTGTTTGTGCAGATATTCTAGGATATCTTGCTTGGTTGAGGACTGGTGGGTAGTCGCCATCTTATGGTTGCTGCAAGTCCCAAAAATTTATTTGAAAATTTGACCGTGCCGATTTTGGATTTTGGATTTTGGAATTTTGGATTAAAAAAGTTTTCTGGTGTATGCCCCGCTATCGTCAATCTAAAATCCTTGAGCCAAGCACCCTTGTGGTCTCTTTCAATCTAAAATTGCAAATCTAAAATCCAAAATTGTTTGACTTTGACAACATTGTTGTTGTTAATTTAGCGTAAAATGAAGATAGATTAAACAACATAGCTGTTGTTTTACTCTCCACCACTATTCTAGCAGCCGTGTAACCATTCCGTAACGGGAAATGGAAATCGGTTAGCCGCAGCCCGTCTCCCATCCTAAAAGAGTTCAGAACACAAGAGATTATTACTGATGAGTGCCACTGTCAAAACCTTAGTCAACCAACCTTACAAGTACGGCTTTATTACAGATATTGAAGCCGACACTATCCCGCGTGGACTAGACGAGGACGTTGTTCGCTTGATCTCCTCTAAGAAGAACGAGCCGCAGTTCATGCTCGACTTTCGCCTCAGAGCTTATCGCCAGTGGCAAAAAATGACGGAACCAACTTGGCCTAATGTCAAGTATCCGCCAATTAATTATCAGGATATCATTTATTACTCAGCACCAAAACGCAAGAAAGAAAAACTAGGCAGCTTGGATGAAGTCGATCCAACCCTTTTAGAAACCTTTGAGAAGTTAGGCATTTCTCTATCTGAACAGAAGCGACTAGCAAATGTCGCCGTCGATGCAATTTTCGATAGCGTTTCTGTTGCTACTACATTTAAAGAAAAGCTAGCGGAAGATGGTGTTATTTTCTGTTCGTTTTCGGAAGCGTTGCAAGAACACCCAGAATTAATTAAAAAATATTTGGGTAGTGTTGTTCCCATCGCTGACAACTATTTTGCCGCTTTGAACGCCGCCGTATTTAGTGATGGTTCTTTTGTCTATATTCCTAAAGGCGTAAAATGCCCAATGGAACTGTCTACCTACTTCCGCATCAACTCTGGTGATACGGGACAATTTGAGCGGACTTTGATTGTCGCCGAAGAAGGTAGTTATGTTTCTTACCTCGAAGGTTGCACTGCACCGATGTATGACAGCAACCAGTTGCACGCCGCCGTGGTGGAACTCGTCGCCCTCGACAATGCGGAAATTAAATACTCTACTGTCCAAAATTGGTACGCTGGTGATGCTAACGGGAAGGGCGGTATTTACAACTTTGTCACCAAGCGCGGTTTGTGTCAGGGGGTAAATTCCAAGATTTCCTGGACTCAAGTAGAAACAGGTTCGGCAATTACTTGGAAATATCCCAGTTGTGTTTTGGTGGGTGATAATTCTGTGGGTGAGTTTTACTCGGTGGCGCTGACAAATCATCAGCAGCAAGCTGATACGGGTAGTAAGATGATTCACGTTGGTAAGAATACTCGCAGCACAATTATTTCTAAGGGAATCTCGGCGGGTAATTCTAGTAATAGTTATCGGGGTTTGGTGAAAGTTAATCCGACGGCAAAAGGGGCGAGAAATTATTCTCAGTGTGACTCGATGCTGATTGGGGATAATGCCCATGCGAATACTTTCCCTTATATTCAGGTGCAAAATAACGGTGCGAAGGTGGAGCATGAAGCTTCTACTTCTAAGATTGGGGAAGATCAGTTATTTTACTTTGCTCAACGGGGTATTTCTTCTGAAGATGCTATTTCGATGATGATTAGTGGCTTCTGTAAGGATGTTTTTAATCAGCTACCGATGGAGTTTGCTGTGGAAGCTGATAAGTTGTTGAGTTTGAAGTTGGAAGGCAGTGTTGGATAAATAAGATAAACACAGATACATCGGCGTTCTGTGTTTATCTTTTGGAAGAGTAACGAACCGCCAAGACGCCAAGAGCGCAGAGAAAGAGAAGGGAGAGAACATGATTATTGAAAATAGTGAAGTTGTGCTGTCAGTACGGAATCTGACGGCTAATGTTGATGGGACTCCGATTCTTAAGGGTGTGAATCTGGAGGTGCGATCGGGTGAAATTCATGCGATTATGGGGCCGAATGGTTCTGGTAAGAGTACTTTTTCTAAGGTGTTGGCTGGGCATCCGGCGTATGAGGTGACTGGCGGTGAGGTGATTTTTCAAGGGCAAAATCTGCTGGAGTTGGAACCGGAGGAACGGGCTAGAAGTGGTGTGTTTTTGGCGTTTCAGTATCCGTTAGAAATTCCGGGTGTGAGCAATTTGGATTTCTTGCGGGTGGCGTACAATTCCCGTCAGAAAGCAAAGGGTTTGGAGGAAATAGACGCTTTTGATTTTGACGATTTGATTGAGGAAAAGCTGGATGTGGTGAAGATGAATCCCAGTTTTCTCAGTCGCAGTTTGAATGAAGGGTTTTCTGGTGGCGAGAAGAAGCGAAATGAAATTCTGCAAATGGCGCTGCTGGAACCAAAGTTAGGAATTTTAGATGAGACTGATTCGGGTTTGGATATTGATGCGCTCCGAATTGTGGCGAATGGGGTAAATCAACTGGCAACTCCAGACAATTCTACAATTTTGATTACTCACTACCAACGGTTACTCGATTATATTGTGCCTGATTTTGTGCATGTGATGGCACAAGGGCGGATTATTACGAGTGGTGGTAAGGAACTGGCGCTGGAATTAGAGTCTCGCGGTTATGACTGGGTGCTGGAAGAATTTGCTGCTGAGGTGGGTGTGTAATGAATATTCAAGTTTCTCCTAGCCCAATTCCAAATTCAAATGTAGTCAGTTTGACATCGATATTAGATAGAGATGATTATCTGACTGGGTTGTTAAATCAAGTAATGGCAACTAAAACAGAAGGTTGGTTGCAGGAATTACGCCAATGTGCTGGTAATTGGGTACGCCACTCGACTATTCCCACCACCCGCGAGGAAGAATGGCGGTTTACTGATTTGTCGTCTCTGCGAAAAGTGCAATTTAATGTAGAGACGGTAAATTATGCATCTTTAGAATTTGATATTTTGCCAGAAGCGGCTAATAGTCGTTTGGTATTTGTTAATGGCGTTTTTGCGCCGGAGTTATCCGCAGTTTCAGATTTACCACCTGGAATTGTGGTAAGTAATTTGGCTGGTTTGTCTGCGGTTGAGCAAGAGGGTGTACGGCAGTATTTAGCTCAAGCTGAGGGAGCGCAGGAGGTTTTTACGGCTCTCAATACGGCTGGGATAACTGATGCTGCTGTGGTGTGGGTGAAGAAGAATGTGGTAGTTGAAACGCCAATTCATTTGGTGTTTATTGCGGGGGAAAGGGCGACGATTTCGCAGCCGCGTTGTTTGGTGGTGGCGGAAAGTGGTTCGCAGGTGAGCTTAATTGAGGAGTATACGAACCGCAGAGGCGCAGAGAGCGCAGAGAAAGAGGGAGTATATTTTACTAATGCGGTTACGGAAGTTTGGGTGAGTGACAATGCCCAGGTGAATCATACTAGGGTTCAGGAAGAAGGTGCGGAGACTTTTCATATTGGGAAGACTGCGATCGCACAAGCTCGTGATAGTCGATATACTTGTCATGCCATAACTTTAGGTGCGAAGTTGTCACGGCACAATTTGGAGATTTTGCAAACTGGTGAGCAGACACAAACTACTCTCAATGGTTTGACGATAATTTCTGGTAAGCAGTTGTCTGATACTCACAGTGCGATCGCACTCAACTATCCTCACAGTACTAGTAAGCAATTGCATAAGTGTATTGTAGGCGATCGCGCTCATGCGGTATTCAATGGCAAAGTTTTGGTTCCTAAGCCGGCACAGTTGACAAATGCAACCCAGATGAATCGGAATTTGCTGTTATCATCTAAAGCCAGGGTTGATACCAAACCCCAATTGGAAATTACTGCCGATAATGTCAAATGCGCTCACGGTGCTACCGTTAGCCAATTGGAAGATGATGAAATATTCTATCTGCAAAGTCGGGGAATTGATGAAAATGATGCTCGGAAGTTGTTAATTAACGCCTTCGCTGCTGAAGTAATCAACCAAATACCCGTTTCCTCTCTCAGAAACATCTTACTAAATACAGTCAATAGTCTCAAGTCTCTAACTAATGACAAATGACAAATGACAAATGACTAATAACTAATCTACCAATGACTTTTACCACTACCAAAACCTTAGCTGATAAAGTTCGTGCTGACTTTCCAATTTTACATCAGGAAGTCAACGAGAAAACCCTAGTTTATCTCGATAATGCTGCGACATCGCAAAAGCCTTTGTTTGTATTAAATACTCTGCGGGATTATTACGAGCGATATAATGCTAACGTGCATCGCGGTGCCCATACCCTGAGTGCTAAAGCTACCGATGCTTATGAAGGTGCTAGAGATAAAGTTGCCAAATTCATCAATGCTGCATCGCGTCAGGAAATAGTCTACACCCGTAATGCAACTGAGGCGATTAACCTCGTAGCTTATAGCTGGGGAATGAACAATTTGCAGCCGGGAGACGAGATTATTCTGTCGGTGATGGAACACCACAGTAATATTGTACCTTGGCAGTTTGTGGCAGAAAAAACGGGTGCAGTCCTAAAATTTGTGGAACTTACACCAGAAGAAACTTTTGATTTGGAGCAGTTTAAAAAGCTGATTTCTGAAAAAACAAAGTTGGTGTCGGTGGTACATATTTCTAATTCTTTGGGTTGTATTAACCCAGTGGCAGAAATTGGTGCGATCGCTCACAGTTACGGTGCTAAATTCTTAGTAGATGCTTGCCAAAGTGTCCCCCATTATCCCATTGATGTGCAACAAATAGATTGTGATTGGTTGGTAGCTTCCGGCCACAAAATGTGCGCCCCAACTGGCATAGGATTTCTGTATGGCAAGTTGGAATTATTAGAATCAATGTCACCATTTTTTGGTGGTGGTGAGATGATTGCAGAGGTGTATTTAGACCATTCCACTTATGCAGAATTACCACATAAATTTGAAGCTGGTACACCTGCAATTGGAGAAGCGATCGCACTTGGGGCTGCGATCGATTATCTTAGCAATATCGGCATGGATAAAATTCACGCCTATGAAGCAGAATTAACGGCTTATTTGTTCCAACAATTAGAGCAAATTCCCCAAATTAGAATTTACGGCCCCAAACCCAATGCTAAAGGAGAAGGTAGAGCCGCTCTTGCGTCATTCACAGCCGGAGAAGTTCACGCTAACGACTTATCTACATTATTAGATCAAGAAGGCATTGCGATTCGTTCTGGACATCACTGTACTCAACCATTACACCGTTACTTAGGTCTTGCTGCAACCGCACGAGCAAGTCTATCTTTCTACAACACCCGCGAAGAAATTAATATTTTCATCAAAGCATTGAAAGAAACTATTGATTTTTTTGCTGGCTTCTCTAGTTAAAAGTAGACAATATTTTAGATGCTGATTGTGCCAGTTATTAACTAACAATAGTTGGCACAATTTTGCTATTTCGATTATTTACAGGAGCAACTAAAGTGTCATACAGTGACTTTACTTTAGATAGAGTTAGAAAAACCTTTGGGTTAACTATTTCTGACAAAACTGATATATTTACATCTGTAGATGAAGTAGAGTGTCCACCATTACTTGCAGAAATATTACGGGAAAATGTGCCTTTAGCTCTTGCAAGTAATACAGAAAAATCTCGTTCAGAGATGATTATTGCACCTATTTTAATTGCTGTAAGAAAATATTTCAATAATCAAATAAGTTTATTTTCTGGGATCGATTTTACCGTTGATTCAGCACAAGGATTAAATGGATGGAAATTGCGATTTTATAATTAGCCGTTCACCAGAGTTACTAATTCTGAACGCGCCAGTTGTGACAATTGTAGAAGCGAAAAAAGAAAATATCAATGCCGGATTAGGTCAATGTGTAGCAGAGATGTTAGCAGCTAAATTGTTTAATGAACGTGAGGGTAATAACATTCAGACAATTTATGGAACTGTCACCACTGGAACTAACTGGAAGTTTTTGAAACTTATTGATCAACTGATTGAAATTGACTTGAACGAGTATTATATTAATGACATAGGTAAAATTATCGGGATTTTATCTAACATTCTGACAGAAGAAGTATTCTAATATGCTTGTCAAGTCAACCCTTGCAGAACAAAGAACAGTCTTACACAACATTAGCTGGGAAACCTTTGAAGCCTTGCTGAGAGATACAGGTGAAGATAGAGGTTCTCGGTTTGCTTATGACTGCGGTGTTTTAGAAATCATGACTCCACTTTTTGAACATGAAAATCCTAAAATTCAGTTTGACAGATTGATATTCGCTTTAGCAGTGGAATTAAAAACTAAAATTAGAAGTGCTGGTTCTACAACATTAAAACGTCAACCAATAACAAAGGGAATAGAACCCGATAGTTGCTATTATATTCAAAATGAGCCACTAATTAGAGGTAAACAAGAATTAGATTTAAGAATAGATCCAGCACCAGATTTAGCAGTTGAAATTGATATTACTAGCAGCTCTGTTAATAAATTTAATATTTATGCGGCTTTAGGTGTAGGAGAATTATGGAGATATAATGGTGAAGTTTTAAAATTTTATCAGCTAGTAGCAAGTGAATATATTGAAATTAAGTCGAGTATCGCTTTCCCTTTAATTTCTGTTAGTGATATGAATAGATTTATCCAGCAAAGTAAAACTATGGATGAAATTGATTTGGTGCAATCCTTCAGCGCTTGGGTGCGTGGAAAGATAGCTTAAAATCATAAATTAATTACGAATTACAAATTACGAATTATTTTATATGCTTGTCAAGTCAACTCTTGGGGAACAAAGAACAGTGCTACATAACATTAGCTGGGAAACCTTTGAAGCCTTGCTGAGAGATACAGGTGAAGATAGAGGTTCTCGGTTTGCTTATGACTGCGGTGTTTTAGAAATCATGACTCCACTTTTTGAACATGAAAACCCCAAAAGTAATTTTGGTAATTTTATTATTGCTTTAGCTGAAGAATTAGGAATTGAAGTGAGAAGTGCTGGTTCAACAACATTGAAGCGGAAAATATCAAAGCGGGGAATAGAACCAGATACTTGTTATTATATCCAGAATGAACTAGCTATTAGAGGTAAGGAAAGTTTAGATTTAGAAAATGATCCGCCGCCTGACTTAGCAATTGAGATTGACATTACCAGCAGTTCAGTTAACAAATTGGGTATTTATTCAGCATTGGGTGTAACTGAACTTTGGAGATATGATGGACAAAATTTAAAATTTTATCAGTTGATAGAAGGGCAATATGTCGAGTGTAAGTTTAGTATTGCCTTTCCTATAGTTTCAGTGAGTGAGATAAGCAGATTTATT
>NZ_JABXKI010000323.1 GCF_017115095.1 Nostoc sp. NMS4
TAGCAGATTATCAGGGCATATTCGAGGAATTACAGAAGCAGGGTGCGATCGCAATCTCCAAAAAGGGATATTCTCTGACATCTGGCAAGGGTTTAGAGGTATTGGGTGAGGGTTTGAGAAGTGGCGATTTTAAGTTTGAAGGGACGATTGTTGGAACTTGGGCGGCGAATGCGTTGGTGAAGTGGATTAGTCAGATTGATGTTGCGGTAGTTGGTGCAGATGTACTGGTTAATGGGAAGAGTGCGATCGCGGAGCTTTCCAAAGGAATCGCTTCTTACGACGAGTTTAAATCTGTGGCGTTGGAAGTCTACGACAAGTTGAACTATGAGTACAACTTTAATAATCTGGTGCCAATTTATCGGATCAGGAGAGAAATAAGCGATCGGGTTAGTCGTACAGAGTTTAATGATTGGCTACTGGAAACGCAAGCCGACGACATTTTGCAACTGCAAGGCGGGAGTATAGAAGACAGCGCACCCGACAAAATTGAAGATTCGGTAGCTACAGAATTAGATGGATTACGCTGCTACGCGACACGTCTGAAACCTTAAACCTTATTTGACTCCTCACACATTAACTTCACAACACTATGACTGTTACCACATCTACCATTGATGATCTGATTAAAAATCAAAACCCTTTTGCAGGACATATTGTGGTCAGACCACCGCAAATATGGGGTAAAAGTTTTCCTGATGTTCCCTCAATTAATGCTCATGCTTCTAATGCAGTTTTTGATGCTGTTGATAAAGTCCGTAAAGGAAAACGTGAAACTGTAGGTATCACAATTACAGCAGAAAAAGGATTAGGTAAAAGCCATATTATTAGTCGGATTCGCCACCGATTACAGACAGAAGATGGTAGCTTATTTATCTACATGAGTAAGTATGATAACTTGAATCAAATTAAGTCTCTATTTCTGCAAAGTGTCGCCTCTAGTCTCAGAGCTTTTGGTAGTCAAAAAGTAATGCAATGGCAGGAAATTGCAGCAGCTTTAATTAACGAAGCAAAACAGTGGGAATATACGCCAGAACAGTATATTAATATGTATCCAGGTTGGTTAAGCAAACACTCAACTAAGGCGATAGTTAGTTTGACAGAAAGTGTTCTTAAAGTCAAGCCTGAAATAATCAACCCTTACATAGTTAAAGCAATTTTGTGGACACTTTCTCCAGTCCATATTAATTATGCAAGCTATTGGTTATCTGGTTTGGAATTAGCACAATCACAAGCTGAAGCAATGGGGTTGCCAAACCCTAAGAGCGAGGATAGAGAAGCTGAAGCATTAAGCAATGTTCGTCAAATTCTAGATATCACTAGCTATTATCGAGTTCCTGTAATTTGTTTTGACGAATTAGATATTGCAGATGCTGCTGATAATGGATTTTTAGCAGCACAAGTTATTGCAAACTTAGTTAAGGATTTATATAACAGTCTTAAACAAGGTGTTTTACTGTTAGCAATGTATCCTCGTACCTGGGAAGACCAAATCAAGGCTTTACCAGAAGCTGAAGCAGTTATAGATAGATTAGTCAGCGATCAAGCTGACAGACAGCCTATAAAATTAAGCTTTCTCAATTCTGATGATATCGTTGCTCTAGTGAGTCAATGGTTACAAGATTTTTATGAGGAACATCAACAAACCCCACCTCATCCTCTCTACCCATTTGATGAAACTAAACTTAGAGAACTTGGTAAGAGTAGACCTACAGTTAGGTCAGTTTTGAAATGGTGTGCAGAGAATTTTGTACCTAATGAGCCTATTATTGATGATCTCCATGCAGTTAAACCGTATTTCGATAATGAATTAGTGCAAGTTGAGGCTTCTATTGATTTTTTAATGGAAGATCAAAAAAATATTGGTGATGCTCTTTGGTTAGCTTTCAATAGTTTAATAGGTGAAACTGTAGAGGGAGTAACAATCGAATCAATTGAAGAAGTAGAGCCTAGTGCAGCAAATAATGGCTTCATGGATTTCAAAATTATCGGCAATAAGAGAAAAGTGAGGATTGGAGTAGATGTAGTTCAGCAAGACTACACGGTTATAGGTGCTGCTTTAGGACGACTAATTGATTACAGAAAATTTGACCTAACTCGTGGTTGCTTGGTGCGTTCAAAGATAATTAGTCCAAAAGCAGTATTAGCTAGAAAGCATTTGAAAACACTTTTGCAACAAAAGGGTGGAGAATGGGTAAGCTTACAAAGCCAAGACATTAAACCTCTTTTAGCTGTCTGTTTTGTTTGGTATAACAGAGAGAGTTACGAACTGACAGAAGAACAGATATTTGATTTTATTCAAGAAAAGCAACTAGCAATAAATAATCCTTTGATTCGAGAAATTCTCAGCGATCCTTCTGGCCAAGAGCCTACTAATTTAACTGATGATGGATTACCTATTAGTATTCCTCAAAGTGTTGCTACTGCGGATTATATCGAACTAAATCTATAGCTAACTAGACATGAATCAGCAGTTTTCAATTCCAACAGCGCTGTGTCTATCCGTCCCTGATATTGAAGCCTTAATACAGGGGCGAACAATTGCAGCTTTACCCAAAATGTTTATTCGTCCTGGACAGAGATTTGCACTTTATCCTGCTGACTATTCAGTTTCAATTAAAGCTTGGGCTAAATGTGAACTTTGCCAAATTTTAGACGAGACTAAGCCATTAGAGATTTTGTCTAAATTAACAATATGGACACCAAAAGTATTAAAGGAGATACTACAAAAACAACAGTATCTTTTCCTGGCTTACTTGCGCGTCTATCAGTTATCTCAGTTACAAGAAATATCAGTCAATCCTAATATTCAGGAAAAGCTAGGAAAATTTGTTAGTTTACCTAATTCTCTTACGGTTTCTGAAGCCAACCCAGTAATAAACGATCGCACCTTCGCCCAACGCAAACGCCAATTAGAAAAGCTAGAACCCGCGCTACATCGTGAATTGGAAGAATTGCAGAGTGCGATCGCATCTCTAACTATTAGCCAACCAGCAGCGAAACAATTAGACGACGATATCAAAGTATTCTTAGGTTGGAGTAGTAATCAACCAACAAATCCATTAGATTTAGACTTACCTTGGATTCATAAAATTGCTGAAGTTGGGAACTCTAGCGACGGACATACATTTGAAAAATTGGTTCGTAGAGGATTACTAAAATTAGGCTTTACAGGTTCAGGTTTGAATCCAGATGCAACGGGTGGCGCAGGAGGCATGGATTTTTACGCTGAACAACCTTATCCAATAGTAGGAGAGTGCAAAGCAACTAAAACTGAGAAAGTTCCTGATGGTACACCTGCACAGTTACTAAAAATAGGTATGAACCATCTTGGTAAATCTCAGTATGACAACTCTATTAAATTAATTGTAGCCGCCGGAGAATTAAATTTTTACGCATCAAGAACAGCTACCGAAAATCAAATGAATGTTATTAGCCCTGAAACACTGCAAAAACTAGTTGAACTGCAAGCACACTACAAAAATTCTATCAATTTATTAGAACTAAAAGAGTGTTTGCAACAAGCTCCTTTTGGTTTAGCTGAAGATAAAATTAATACTTATATTGATAAAGTTGAACAATCTATAAGGTTGCGATCGCACATTATCCAGCTTGTCAAAAACTACTTAGGAAACTCAGGTATAGAATCTGCTGGTGTTGAATCTCTACATGGTGCTTATTTCGGCTCACATCCACCACAGCCATTAAAAACAGTAGAAATGCACGAAATTCTGATTGAACTTTCCTCACCCTTAACAGGCTATTTGGGACGAATAAAAGGTAGTGATTGGAATAGCGATCGCTTTTATTTTCTCCGTAATTTACCTATTAGTTAACTTGTAATTCTCTCGCTTTACGCAGTTTTTCTCGCAATTGTTCAACTACAACTCCTCCATCAATACCTTCCCCTCTATCCAGTTGCTCGATACCAACCTCCACTTTTTCACGTGTTTCTTCAACCCACTGCTGATAACCTTTTTCCCACTCTAATAGCAACTTCAGTGCTTTACTAATAACTTCTTCAGGATTTGCATATCTACCTGTAGCAATTTGGGCTTGGATAATTTACTCTAGTTCAGGTTTAATTTTGATATTCATGATTTACACTTCCAGTTTATTGACGGATTTAACCTTATTTTAACAACATTTAAAGTCAGATAATTTGAATAGCGTAGGCGTAGCCATCCGTAGGCATCGCAGTTATCCTAAAGTTAATAGACTAGCCTGATAATTCACTACCAACGGTAGAATTTTTAGCCATTCTGAACCTAACAAAACTTCTAGAATTTCGTCACCTGCATAAACAGGAATCTCATACTCCTGTTCATCCAATAAAACCTTACCTGAATATCTGTCAAATATAATTTCTCCCTGTGCAGTTCTCAGAGGTTCATTCCCCATATAAACCCAGTCAAGACTATCTAAATCTTGTTTATTAATTGCCATAAAGCCTGTGAAGCCAGTATCAAGCATGGCATCCACAGGCAGATTTAACCCATCAGATGTAATCAAATCAATTTGAAAAAATAGCTGTCCTTTACTACCAAATGCACCCTGAATCATATTCTGCCAGTTGCTCCAGTTTCATTTAGGCAAAAAACGCAGTGTACAGCATTTGGGTACTTCTCAAGGGCTTTTCTATGAGCTATTTCTATATCTTCATCAATGAAATAATCTCCACTATCTGGCTCCACTGCAATATACCAACCATAGTTTTTCTCGATATATTCTGGACGTACACGCTCAAATATTGCCCGACAAAGCTTATAAAATGCCTCTCGTTCAGCTTTACGTCTAGCAAGTTCTTCTGGTGGTAAAGTGCGTTCTGGAAAGATTCTGCCTCGACGTGCAGGTTGTTTTGCTGTTGATTCAGTCATAGTAATTAGCCCTATTTATTAATGCTGTCTTAACTTTATTTTACAGAAAGATAAAGGCGATGCCTACGCTTTTACTATCTAAATATTTTCACCATATAACACTATATAAATAGTCGTAAAACATACCTTGGTTTCTTCTCTATGCGTTATATAAAAGACGCTATACGTAGATTTACTCTACGTATAAGTACGCAGCTATTTTCAAAACAACTAAAGTGCAGATTGTTTTACAATTAATTCATATATAAATAATTAATACTATCTATTGACTTAATTTTGTTTTATGTTGTACATCATAAACCTACTTATATTCCACCCCAGGTATCCCAATCCTTTATATTTCTCTCAGTAAATGTTTTTTTATAGTGATAGACTTTATAGAAAATTTATACTTAGCCACTGTGTAACTTCATTTACACAATATAAAGACTTGGTACTGTCGAATAAAAACATTATACTAACTACACTGGTGTTCATTAATGAAAAACTTCTGCAAGTTTAAAAATTAGGCAAGATGGCCCATGTATTATCAAATTTGGAATTTCTTTCTTAAAGAAGATAAATACATTTATTGGAAAGAAAAAATAAAAGTTAACAAAAAAAACTTTGACAAAACTACATGGCAAAAGATTATTGATTTTTTGTCATTAGTAGAGCAAACTTTCCAGTTGAAAAGTCAACTAGCAGAAACAGATAGCCTTGAGCCATTTCTCAAGTTAGCAACAGAAAATGGTTATAATTTAACCGCAGAAGAACTCGCCTGGTTTCTAATTACGAGAAGACAGATTTGGGATCTTTTTGATTTTGCACAAAAAACGCCATCTCTCAAAGAAGAATTGTTAATAGCTAAAGATCCGCAGCAGTTCATCGATATCGCTGCCGAAAATGGCTATTACTTTTCTATAGATGAGTTAGCTTGGTTATTAATTGAAATCAAATCATCGTCAGATTTAGTATCTATTAACAACAGCGTTGGAGAGATTCTTACGGTATCAAGCTACGGCAAAATTGAAATAGGATACTGGATTTGGTTAGCAGAACACTGGGGAATTGTGCCACCATTTTGTCATCGGGAGCAGCCCAGTACTTTTTTGTCTGAAAATAACAACAATCCTTTTTTACTCGATCGCTGTTTCTTACCCAAGAGTTACTTTAGTCAACGCCTAATGGTAACTAGTAATTCCTTAGAACTAGCCCTCTCAAGGTGACTCGTAAAATCTCTTTTTTTCACTGTGTTATCTGTACCTCTGCGATTAAATAAATTACTTTTAAACAGCAGAGGCACAGATATAGGACTAGTATTTGATTTTTGAAATGCACATAGTAGACTGTCTACGCAAAATAGTGCATTAGACGTAGCAACCCAACATATATCAGGATGTTGGGTTACGCAAAGCCTCCACCCAACCTACAATTTTTTTGCAACTGAGCGCAGCCTCTCGTAGAGAAGTATTACGAGTTACGAATTATACAGTGAAGCATCCTAGACAGAAGATATATCTTCTATTTAGGATGCTTCACAATAAAAAATTGTTGCTGATACAACAATTATGGACAAAATGTGATATTTAGACTAGAGCTATCAGCTAGCAGAAACCGTCAAACTACCAGGTTTCTGAAGATCGCCTTGTAAAACTACACCTCGCTGATTGGCGTGGATATGACGCAAAATCTTGTAAATTGCCTCAACTTGCTCTGATGCACCTACCTTTTCGGCAAGTTCTTCAAGAGAAAGGGGAGTTTTTTCTTTTTGTAACACTGCTACCACTCGTGTTTGCAAATCGAGAATGGAAGCGGCAGCTTTTTTGCCAGCTTCTACTCCTGGTTGATGGTAAGCGTTGATGTTGACCAAGCTAGCGTATAAACCAACAGCACGTTCATACAAAGCAATTAATGCCCCTACAGTTCGGGGGTTAACTTGGGGAATCGTGACTGTAATCGAATCACGGTGATTTTCATAAAGCGCTTGTCGGGTTCCCTGGAGAAAACCGGAAAGATAATCGCCTGATGTAACTCCCGGATCTATTTCAGTGGATGGCCCTTGGCGATCTTCCAACACTTCGATGAAGGTAGCAAAGAAATTCGCTACACCCTCGCGTAACTGCTGGACATAAGCGTGTTGATCTGTTGAGCCTTTGTTGCCATAAACGGCGATACCTTGATGGACAACATTGCCGTCTAAGTCTTTTTCTTTGCCCAAGGATTCCATCACCAGCTGTTGCAAATAGCGACTGAATAAAAATAAGCTGTCCTTATAAGGTAGGACAACCATATCTTTTTCGCCCTTGCCGTTACCTGCAAAGTACCAAGACAAAGCGAGTAAGGCTGCTGGGTTATTTTTCACATCTGGGATGCGGGTAGCGTCATCCATCTCTTTTGCACCATCTAGGATGGCATGGACATCAATGCCCTGTAATGCGGCTGGTACTAGCCCCACAGCAGACATTTCTGAGGTGCGTCCTCCTACCCAGTCATACATCGGAAATCTGGCCAGCCAGCCTTCATCTTTGGCCAGCTTATCCAGGTTGCTATCAACGCTAGTAATAGCTACCGCATATTGAGCAAATTCCAAATTGTGTCCGGCGTAGGCTTTTTTAACTTCGATCATGCCGTTACGAGGTTCCGGCGTTCCTCCAGATTTGGAGATCACCAAAACCAAAGTGCTGGCGAGGCTATTTCGGAGATGATTGATAACGCGATCGATACCTGCGGGATCGTTGTTATCGATAAAGTGAAGTTTCAGGGGCGGGAAATCAGGAGCGAGAGCTTCTGCGACGAATTGGGGACCGAGAGCGGAACCACCAATGCCAATGGAGATAATATCCGTGAAGCGGCTTGCTCTGGGAGGATGAATAGCACCTGTTTGGACTTTTTCCGCAAAGGCTTCGATTTGTTCTAGAGTTTGGACTATTTCTTGTGTAAGTTCTGGCGCTGGCGCTAAATCAGGATTTCGCAGCCAGTAGTGTCCAACCATGCGGTTCTCATCGGGATTTGCGATCGCACCCTTCTCTAGTTGAGCCATATCCGCAAACGCCTTGTCAAACTTCGGCTGCAACGACTCCACAAAGGCATCATCGAACTGTATCCGACTCACGTCTAAGTACAGTCCCAATCCCTCGTGGAAATATAACCAGTTTTGGTATCGTTGCCAAAGGGCCCTAGCATCCATAGGGAAATCTCAAATAAAGTGTTTTTCAAAAACCAGTTTAATGTAAGGTTATAGCGATCCCTGCCTAGCCTTATACAGTTTACAGTTTTCAGTGTTCCCTTAACTCTTAACTTTAAACATCTGGCATAGGGATGACACGCAAAAATTTCACAATTTCACCTCTAATTTCTATACCAATCAGATAATTATCGAGGGTGAAGCGGTGAAAAATGCCTTCACTATCAAGCTGTCGCAGTTCTTTTAAATCAGTCAGTTGCCATTTTTGGGCTAACTCAATAAACACAAAATCATGCACCCGCTCGTAGGCGGCAGGTTCTAAATTCTTCAGGTCTAGCAAAAAAGACCTGGCATAGCGCATTTCCAGACTCACTGGGCGTTACCTTCACCAAAACTTGAGGGGCCAAAAGAGTGCTGAGTTGAAAGTGCTGAGTGCTGAGTCAAGAACCAGTACTAAGACTTACAATTCAGTATATGGATCTAAATTCTCTGACTTTAGTTCTAAATAATAAATAAATTTCTTCCTAATCCTAACTAATCCCTTAGTTTTAACTATGGGCTACTACTGGCACTCAGCATTCAGCACGGGCTAAACCCTAGCTATCCGCTAACAGCACTACTAAAAGCGCTGCTGAATCAGAAAAACATCAACAGTCTTACAGCTTCTTCATGGGTTAAGATATCCCACGGTTGCTGCGATCGCTTGACTTTTTGTATGGCTTTGAGCATATAAAAGTCATAATATAAACCTTCCAGAACGTTCCAAATATCTTGCAAATCGTCATCGCCTAACTGCTCGATTAAGTGATGCATTCTAAGTCGCAGCAAATTCATACGTCAATTATTCCCTACCACCAAACACCAACAATAAATAGTATTCCCATAAAATTAGCTACGCTCAAGCTACGCTAAAATTTATTCGCCCGCGAGGAGGGCAGGGAGAGGGGGGAGACAAGGGAGAAAGATTGCTACCTTGTCCCCCTTGTCCCCCTTGTCCCCT
>NZ_JABXKI010000291.1 GCF_017115095.1 Nostoc sp. NMS4
AAAAGAGATATTCTTAGTTAGTGCAAGGAGTGATACCATTTCACCACATGTTTGTCACAAGTTATCCCCGTAATACTCTCTCCTCAGGGAGTGTTGCAGATTTCAAATGTTGCATCAAACGAGTGAGTTGGTATAAGCTTTTACGGAAAAGCGCTTGAGTGAGCAAAACTCTCAAGCGCTTTTTCGTGTATAAATAAAACAGTCCAACTCTCTGGAAGATAATTTAATATGTTTCTAAATACACATATCCCAGAGAAGTAAATTACTGCTTTGAAGAAGAATTCAGGAGTCAGAATCACGACTATGTAAACGGATAAAATCAACTCTGTTGATAGTCGATTAGGCTACCTCATTACGCTCAATTGCCAATTCGATTTCATCGGGATGAGCTTCTGCATATACCCAAGCATTAACTAAATCTGTAGCTGTAATAGTTGGATAGCTTGTCAAAAGGTCAGCATCACTATATCCAAGACCGCGAGCTTCCACAAGTACCCAAACGGGAATACGAGTTTTAGCGATGCGAGCCTCTCCACCACAGACTCTAGGAGTTTTTTCAATTCCTTGCCAATTGTTGCCGAGACTTTGAGCAAGTAACTGTATGGCCTGCAATTTTTCACGCTTGTCTGAGGGCAAGAAGTTGTTGTTCTAACTCTTTGAGTGTCACGGATGTAAATCCTCTGATTTTTTGTCAGGCTACATTTACAATTTTATCGATTCTAAGTACAACATTTCATTAATTCGTGGCAAATTCACCGTGTCCCTTTGCGCTTCCCTCTGCGCCACTACCCTGCGGGAAGGCGAAGCGCCTATGCGTTTAAATTTCAACCCTCAATTCGCCACGATTTTACCCAAAACTGTACTTAACTAACGACAAAATTCACCAACTTTCCAGGCACTACAATTACCTTTTTAATCTCCTTAGCTTCGATATAACGCTGGGCAATTTCTGATTCACGGGCGTATTTCTCCAACGCTGCTTTATCTGCTTGTGCTGGTACTTGAATCGAGCCGCGAGTTTTACCCATAACTTGAATCACTAAAGTGATTTCATCTGCTATCAAAGCAGCTGGGTCAAATGATGGCCAAGTTTGAGTATGAACTGAATCATTTTCACCCAATAAATGCCACAATTCATCAGCAATATGTGGTGCAAAGGGTGCTAGTAAAACCACCAAAGTCCGAATACCTTCTGCGTAAATTGGTGAATTTTTGCCGTCAGCATCAGTTAAGGCATTACTCAACTTCATCAATTCGGAAATAGCGGTGTTGAATTGATATTCGTCTTCCACATCTTCTGTCACCGCCTGAATAGCCGTATGAATCGCCCGCCGCAATTCCTTTTCTGCCTTAGTTAAATCAGAAAGTTGGGCTTGCTTACGGGATACCCCAGCCGCAATATAATCTGTCACCAAACGCCAAACCCGATTTAAAAAGCGGAATTGTCCTTCCACATCGGCTTCATCCCATTCCAGGTCTTTTTCTGGCGGCGCTTTGAACAAGATGAACATCCGCGCTGTATCTACACCGTATTTGGAAATTACATCTTCTGGCGCTACACCGTTGCCCTTAGATTTAGACATGGTGGCGTAGAGACGTTGCAATGGTTCACCAGTCTGAGGGTCGCGGGGGTCGGCTGAATTTACCAAATTAGAAGGAATCCATTTATCTTTACCACCCTTGTTGGGATTTAGGTAAGTTAAACCCTGTACCATACCTTGAGTTAATAGGCGTTGGAAAGGTTCGTCAAAATTTAACAAACCGCGATCGCGTAGTACCTTAGTAAAGAAGCGCGAATACAATAAATGCAAAATCGCGTGTTCAATTCCACCTACATACTGGTCAACTGGCATCCAGTCGTTAACTTTATTAGAATCGAAAACCTGTTGCTCATTCTTAGCATCAGGGAAACGCAAGAAATACCATGAAGAATCAATAAAAGTATCCATCGTGTCAGTTTCCCGCTTCGCCGGAGTACCACAAGTTGGACAAGGTACATTTACCCAACTTTCCAACTGAGCCAAAGGTGAACCGCCACGTCCAGTAAATTCCACCTCTTCCGGTAACTGCACGGGTAAATCTTTGTCAGGTACCGGCACTATCCCACAATTAGGACAGTGAATTACGGGTATCGGTGCGCCCCAGTAACGCTGCCGCGAAATCAACCAATCCCGCAAGCGATATTGCACCCGCACTTTACCAAAACCTTGTTGTTCGGCGTATTCAATTATTGCTTGTTTCGCATCTGTGGAAGTCATACCAGTAAAAGCCCCAGAATTAATTAAAATTCCTGGTTCAGTGTATGCCTGGTTATATTCAATTTGGATAAGTTGTGTGACTTCATCAATCTCTGATGTTGGGGTTAAGTCAAAACCTGCAACATCATCCGGGGAGACAATAACAAAATCAACTGGCAAATCGTAATTTTTGGCAAACTTAAAATCCCGGACATCGTGTGCTGGTACACCCATCACTGCCCCCGTGCCATACTCATACAGTACATAGTCAGCAATCCAAATCGGCACTTCTTCCCCTGTAAATGGGTTAATTGCCTTACCACCTGTGGGTATACCCCGCTTCGGTTTGTCTTCAGAGGTACGTTCCAACTCACTTTGATTGGAAACCTCTTTAATAAAAACTTCTACGGCTGCTTGTTGTTCTTTTGTGGTAACGCGCTTTGTTAAAGGATGTTCTGGTGCTAACACTAGGTAGCTGACACCATAAACGGTATCTGGACGTGTGGTGTACACGCCGATTTTTTCATCTATCCCAATGATGGGAAATTCCAAGTAAGCACCTGTAGATTTGCCAATCCAGTTTGCTTGCATCGATTTGACCCGTTCCGGCCAACCTGTCAATTTCTGCAAATCATTGAGCAATTCTTCGGCGTAGTCGGTAATCTTGAAAAACCACTGGCGTAATAATTTGCGCTCAACTATTGCGCCACTCCGCCAAGAACGTCCTTCGTTATCGACTTGCTCATTTGCCAGTACAGTTTGATCGATAGGGTCCCAGTTTACAGCTGCTTCTTTTTGATAAGCTAACCCCGCTTGCAAAAACTGCAAGAAAATCCATTGTGTCCATTTGTAATAATCTGGTGAACAAGTAGCAAGTTCACATTCCCAATCAATAGATAAACCAAGACGCTGCAATTGTTGCCGCATCTGAGCCATATTCTGATAAGTCCACTTTGCTGGCGGTACACCACGGTCAATAGCGGCATTTTCTGCTGGTAAGCCAAAGGCATCCCAACCCATTGGGTGTATTACCCGATACCCTTGCATTCGCTTGAGGCGGGCAATCACATCGGTAATCGTATAATTACGGACGTGACCCATGTGTAGGCTGCCCGATGGATAAGGGAACATGGAAAGAGCGTAAAATTTTGGCTTGTTGCTAGCTGTCGGTGTTTTATCTAAGCCAAGTTCTACCCATGTTTTTTGCCATTTTTCCTCAATCGCTGTGGGGTTATATCGGGAATCAACAGAATCACGTATTTCCAATGGTTTCATGCCTGTTACACTTTACTTCTATTAAATTTCTAGTATCCGCACTTTTTTAGTACATTTAAACTACTAGCTTGAGGTAATTATCTATCTAGTAACTTTCTAATTTAATTTACTATTTCTTTCTACCCCCTATTTCTATCTATCTTATATCCCTAAAGTTCAACAAGTTTAGGTATATAGGACATAAAAAAGTCCCTAAGCTTAGGATGTTGGGGACTAGATGTGTTATGGTTATAAACTGATTTACTGGGTTAGAATGCGATCGCCATTTCAAAGTGCATCTTAACCTTGTGCAACAAGCTATATTTACATCTCTCAACAATGGCTAATCCTAAAGGAAATCCAGAAAATTAAAAAAAATTCACTACTGACAGAGAGGAGCTACTGACTGAGAAAATGAATATACCCCGGATTTCTCACCAAATTTATGAAACCCAAGTCCAGAGGCTGTAGGGGCGGGTTCACAAATATGCTTCAATCATTCACGAATGTCTCGTGAACCCGTCCCTACCGTTTTGTGAGAAATGCGGGATACGCATGATTAACCGTATTGACCTATAAATTTCTCTGTTTTATCTTCATTTAGCAACTTTTGCTTTAATGTTTTCGTGTTTCGCGCACTCTGTAGCAACTTCCGTCTTCCCTGTAATAACTTCAATGTCTACAGGACTCACGCGCGTACTAAGATTTTGTGTCATTACGAGCAAAGCGAACGCGAGTGCGTCTCGTAGAGAAGTAATCGCAAAGGCTTAGTTTTTCGTGATGAGTGCGTAAGTCTTAGTCTACAATTAGCCTTTTGCGGCGTTTTCTTGTTGTTGTTTGAGTTTTGCTTCAGCTTCAGCTTTTTTACCTGCTTGGTCAGCTTCTTTTTGAATAGAGTCAGTAATCTTACTAGTATCTACAGAAACTGCTATGGCAGGGCCAGTTCCAATTAAAACCGTTTGGCAGCCTCCTGTAATTTCATTCGGCTCTCCCAGTGGTTCCAAAATCGTATTACCAATAAAACAAGCTGGTAATCCATTAATCAAAACAGTATTACTACCATCAATTACTACACCTGGCCCGTGGGGAACAACACGACTAGGAGTGACACAAGAGTGTATATCAGCTGTTGCAGGTGGGGCGGCGGATGCAGCATTACTTGTAATTAGTCCGCCGATTGATGACTCAATCCCACCTTTTTCGCCTTGTTCAGCAGCATAAGCTATCACCTTAACTGGCGGAGGGGTAGCTTTGTCAGTTGCTTCTTCTGCGGCTTTTACTATTTTATCACCGGCTTGTTTTGCATCTTTAATGATTTGTGCTTGCATTGCTGGTAAACCTCGCCAAGCTGGCATCCCGCCAATATGCACATTTGAACTTCCAGGACCACGAGTCAGAATAGGTGGTGCCGGATGTTTTACAGTATCTCCTAATCGAGCTGCTGGTTCCCCCATCGTAAAAAGTTTTTTACTTAATGCCTGTTTATTATAACTACCAGAATGTTAAAAAAAATTAGACTTTCAGTTAGCATATTTTTTGCCGTAAATTTATCACACTAACGACGTTCTGTCTAACACACCCTACTGGCATGGCAAGCTTAAAATAGTGCATTAAACGTAGACGTAGGTTGGGTGGAGCGGAGCGTAACCCAACATATATTAGGATGTTTGGGTTACGCAAAGCCTCCAACGCCACTTGCTACAACTCGGGGAACCCGCGCAACGCAGTGGCTCCCCAACCTACAATTTTTTTGCAACATTTTAGCCTTGCCACGCCACTACAATACCTAATTTTTTTCACAAATCAAATCGGATTGCTATGGTTAATGCAGATTCCTAATTGATGATTAGCCTGATTTTTCGACTCGCAAACCAAAGTACGTCAAAACAAGCTCAGTTGAGCCACTATTGACAACTTCGTGTACTTCTCCCGGTTCGATGGCTATGCAGTTCCCAGGAAGCAAGGGGTATTGTTTACCATCAATCTGAATTACTCCCGAACCAGCTTCTACAAAAAATACTTCGCACATATCTTTATGCGCGTGTGCTGGTGCGGTTTGTCCAGGAGCAAAACGTGCTTGAGAAAAGTTAGTCAGGTGAGGTAAATCGCCGAAGCGTAGCATCACCTTTTTCTTGATTTCGGCATTGTGAGAAACAGACTCTTCTGGTAAGTCTTTAAGAGAAGTGGTAATCATTCCGGTCTTAAATCGTTAGATAATTCCACAATACCCCTAGACCCATCAATTCTGACTCGTTGACCATCTTGCAAAATCCATGTAGCGCCGCGAACATCCATCACTGCGGGAATTCCATACTCACGAGCAACGATCGCACCGTGAGAAAGTCTTCCTCCAGCTTCGGCAATTAATCCCCCAGCCCTCAATAACAATGGGGCCCAGCCGGAATCTGTGTAAGGTACTACCAGAATCGTATCTCGGTCAATCTCTGGAATGTCTTGTAAATTTCGCAACACTTTCACTCTACCTTCGGCTTGTCCATGACTGGCTCCAATGCCTTGTAAAATTTGGTCAGAGTAAAGCTCAGAGGGAGCTAAGGGGTGAGGAGGTGTATTGCCGTAGACTAAAAGAGGTATTTGAATGATCTCGCTATCTTGGAGGAATTGCGATCGCCTAAATTCGACTAACTCATCTAACTGCTCTATTAAGCTGGAATTTTCTTCAACAATTAAACGCCGCACTTCATCAAAGTTGAGAAAAAAGATATCACCTGTTTGCCTAAGTAAACCAGACTTTAACCAAATTTTCTCTAAGGCGACAAAACTCCAACGCAATTCAGCCAAAAGCCGGGAATAAACTTCGGTAACTCGTCCTTTAATATCCACGCGCCGTTGGACAAAAGAGCGTTTGCGCTTACCACCAAAGATACTATTAATGGCATCTTTAGCACCTGCTTGTGGTTCGTTCCCCTGCATTAGCTGTACAAACATCTGCTTAATCATTTGGGGATTTTCCCGCCAAGTGGGAACGGAGATATCGGTTCCTACTTCACTTAAGTAGCCGTAATCTTGCAGCAATTCGTTAAATTCTTGGAGGATCTTTTCTCCTTCGGGGGTTTGCTTTAATTGCTCAAATACTTGCTGTGGCTCAAACTCCACCAATACTTGCTTGGCATCTGTAGCGATCGCACTGAGCGATCGCAATGCTGCTACCTCTGGGGTGACGCTATGATCGATTTGCCCATCTTTTACCCGAAAAATCGCTTGTCTCAGGGCCGCACTTAAGGGAGCTAAAATGCTGTAATATGTACCATGACGCAGCAACTCCAAAATAAAATCAATTCTTGCCAACAGCTTGAGTGGTTCCAAGTTATCCATATCTTCCTGTGCCAACTCCGACAACCCAGGAATGAACCGTTTGTGATAATCTTCCTTGAATTCTTTTTCTAAATTTAATTCCCGTTTCAGCAACTTCCCGAGTCCTGGCAAATTTTCCCAAGTTGACTGCAAGGACGGTTTACTTAATTTAGCTCCTCTAGTTAAAAATTCTAGACTTTCCGGCGGCAGTCCCATGCGGATAAAAATATCTCCTAAGAGGGATGCATTAAAGTAGGCTCTGGAATAATGCAGAGTTGCTGTTTTGGTGAAATCTAACCCCAAGGCGCGTTTGGCTTTGCCATTGCCGAAGGCATCGCCTAAAACTAAAGTAAAAAATTCTCCCCAAACTCCACAAGTTAAGGGACGATTAATTGACCATGTTAAGGGGTGAATTACTCCGGGAATCACTTCCGCAGCGATTTTGCGTGTCCAGATGGGCAACAGAGTGGTGATCGGTCGAGATTGCAATACCCAAAGTGTTTGACCATCATAACTCCACTCGATATCTTGAGGAGTGCCATGATAACGTTTTTCGAGTCGGTAAGCTAAGTATGCAACTTGTTTAATTAATGATTGTGGTACTCGTCCTTGACCCTCTAATTGTACAGAGTAAGAATTTTCTGTTTCAACAACAAAAGCGCGATATTGTTCTGGTGTAATTTTTCCCGAAACGACTTGCGTTGGGCTGCCTGGAAGGGCTTCAATAACGATCGCATCGCCTTGCTGGGTAATGGGATCGCGGCTGAAAGCAACGCCAGAATATACACTTTGGACTTGTTGTTGAATTAACACAGCCATTGCTGTATCATTTAAACCGCGATCGCGCCGATATTGGACAGCAGATGGGTGATTGTAGGAAGCTTGAACTTGAGCGATCGCTGCTTTTAATGCTTCTGGACTAGTAACATTAACAACTGTTTCATACTGTCCAGCAGCAGAAGAGTGAAATGAATCTTCTCCAATCGCAGAAGAACGCACCACCAAAGGGGATAATTCTGATGGCTGGAGAAATTCTGTTAAGAGTGGATCGTCGATGGGTGCCAATACCCATCCCTTCGGCACTGGATAGCCCCAGCGTTTAATTTGAGATAATGTCGCCGCCTTTTCTCCGACAATAGCAGCATTCAACTCTTCATCTAGAGAAACCATTGTGCCATCGCCGCGTAAAAATTCCAACATCCCTTGGGATTCTGTTTGTGCCTCTTGGGTTGGCAGTTTCATATCATCAGGAATTTTAGTATAAATCCAACCCATTAAACCAGCTAAAACCACAGCAGCAAATATTCTGGGAATATCGCTAAAGTGCAGCAGTGCCACAAACAAAGGAAAAAGCAGCAAAACCCCAAATTTGACTAACTTTCTTGATTGCAGAATTGTCAAACTAATACCTGCAAAAAAAGATACAAACATCGCTACCAGTGGATCGTGTACGACAAATCCCCAGACAACATTTGTCGTACCTGCTCCTCTGCCTATCCAATATCTACCGATTACCAGAGCGATTAGGGCAACCAATTCCCAAAACGATCCATCTGGGAAGAAAAGGCGGGTGAGTAAGACTGCCGCAACTCCTTTAAAAGCTTCTGACAAAACTGCCAGAATTCCCACAATTTTACCGCCATGATAAAAGGCAGCCGATACACTAATATTTCCTGTACCAACTTGTGATAACTGCTTCCGCTTCAGGGCGTAAGTTATCCATGCAATCAGGGGTAATCCGCCCAAAAGGGGGCAGATAATTAAAATAAAAAAAACACCCCAAGGTTCAAACATTCTGGATTTTGGATTTTAGATTTAAATTTTCCATCTAAAACCTCAAATCTAAAATCTAAAGTTTTGCTGAAATTTTTGATGGTTATTAAGGGGCTTTTATTTAATAGTTGCTAAATGGACACTTGGCTTAGACGGAAACCGTTTAAGATAAGTGTCCTTCTAGACTACTAATGGTTTTAGTTTAGCGCATAGGCAGCTTGTAGCGCCCAGATAACGAGAGCCGCGATCGATCCCAGAAGCAACACGGTAGAGATAGTGACTACTTTTGGGGAATCTGCACCCT
>NZ_JABXKI010000395.1 GCF_017115095.1 Nostoc sp. NMS4
TTAGTCTAGCAAAATTAGTGTAGCTTGCCGCCGTAGGCATCGCTCAACGAAGAGGCAGGGAACAGGGGTCATTTCCCCCTTGCTCCCTGCAATCTGCTGTAAGTCTTTACCCGGACACGATATGAGACAGCAGTTGGGCAATTTGCTGATTAATAATTGCAACATCAAAACGCTGACTAGCAGTAGTCCTGGCATTACTGGCTATAGTCGCAGTTATTTCCGTCTCCTGTAAACAAGTGCTAATTACTTGTGCAAGTTCCTGGGGTTCTCCTGGTGTCACTAGAAAACCATTAAATCCATGTTCCACTAATTCCATTACACCCCCAGCTTTGGCTGCAACTACAGGTTTTTCACATAGCATCGCCTCTACAATCACTCTACCAAAGGGTTCTGGCGAAGTAGAGGTATGTGCTACTAAATCACAAGCTGCCATTAACTGGGGAATATCAGAACGAAATCCTAAAAACTTGACGCGGTTTTCTAGTCTCAGTTGACTAACTTGTTGATGTAACTTTTGGACATAATCTTGTTCGCCAAATAGTGCATCACCCACTAAAATTACTGTCACTTCTGGCGGACATTTGGCAAGGGCTTCAATTAGAATATGCTGCCCTTTCCAAGGTGCAAGACGGCTAAAATGTCCGACAACAAATTTTCCTTCTAATCCTAACTGTTGGCGTAATTTATTAATGTCAGATTTATCAGTTTGATATTTTTTTGGCTCGAAGCCGTTATAGACAACTTCAACGATATCTGTGCGTCCTCCTGCTTGCACAAAAGCTGTTTGACTAGCTTGAGAATTAGCAATTACTAATGATGCAAAACGATTAGCTAAGTTAATCGCAATACGAAGATTAGTTTGACTAAAATGTTCTTGGGAAAGAATATCATGTAAATGATAAACCAGAGGGCGACGACTGAAAAAACTTGCTAATGCTCCGACAACTAATGCTTTTTGGGTGTTGGCATAGATTAAATCGTATTCACGCGCTTTTTTAACTACCTTATTAATCAGAGGTGCAAGTTGTCCCAAACTCTTGAATCCTTGTCGCAAATTGCTTTCTTTGCGAACTTGGATTGCTTGAGTTGCAAGAACTTCTACGGGGATATGATTTTGCTGTAATAAATGTTTAAATGCGCCATCTGCAAATAAACTTACTAAAGCGCAATCGCCATAAGGTTTAGCAATGTCTATTAAACATAATTCGGCACCACCTGGTTTACCGCTTTGGTCTAAAAAAAGAATTTTCATTATTTTACTAATATAATACAATATGGTTGATTAGAGATGCAACATTTCGCATCTCTACTTGTTTAATTTAATAAAACATTCCGTACTTGTTGGGCAATTTGATTCCAGTCGTAATGTGTGGTGGCATACTGGCGACAGTCCGCTCGTGAAGGGATGGAGATATTTTTTAAAAGCACTTGCTCTAATTTTTCAGCAATAGCTAAAGCGTCTGTGGAAGTAGTAATTAAATCGGGTGAAAATTCTGATAAAATTTCTGGCATTCCGCCAACAGGGGTACATAAAACAGGAGTACCACAGGCTAAAGACTCAACTATTACTAATCCAAATCCTTCAAAAGATTGACTAGGCATAATAGTCAATTCAGCAGCTTGATAAGCTATAGGTAATTGCTCATCAGGGAGAAAACCTAAAAATTTAACATTGTCATCTAATCCTAATTCTGTAGCCTGTTGTTGGAGTGCAGCTTGGATGTGACCACGACCTGCGATCGCTAGCCAAACATCTGGTATTCTGGGCTTAATTATCGCCAGTGCTTGCAATAATTTGTCAACACCGGTTCGATGTACTAAGCGGCGGGATGTAAATATAATCCGGCGATTATTAGGCCAGCCTAGCTTTGTACAAGCCTCCTGGGGTGATAAATTTGGTTGAAACCAATTAATATCAACTCCACCGGGAATCACATTAATTTTGCTCCACGGTACTTGATATTTATCATGTAAAATTTTACCAAAAGCTTTGCTCAAAACAATGAAGCGATCGCACCGATTATAAGTGTTTTGTTCGATTAGCCAGTGTTTGATTAAAAGGCTGAGGTTTTTGTTAACAACTTCCTGCTGACTCTCAGAAGCCCAAGGTCCATGAAAGTTAAAAGTAATAGGTACTCCCTTTGGTAAAATATCTAAAATAGGAAAGCTGTATAATGCAAAGTGTAAATTAATAGCATCTGGTTTGCTGGTTCTTGTTTTCTGAAAATTCGTGCGAATCGACCATAATCTTTCCCAAATAGGACTATCAGGAGAAGCCAAGTTAGTCAGCTTAATCGGCGAATTTATTTCAACCTCTGGTAAACCGACTCCACATAATTCAACCTGGTCTTGATTTGCAGCTAATTTATGAGTTAGTTCATAAATATATCTTTCTAATCCTCCTGGACTTTTGGGAAACCAGCCTAATCCCAGGGTGAGAATAGATGCTGATGAAGCAAAATTTTCTGATTTATTTTCCACTAATGGATCTCCTATAAATATACTAAAACAAGCGCACAGATATGCGCTTTTATATCTGTATCTAAACCTGAATCAATAGAATTTATGAATACACATTACTAATAATAATTTTTGTCTAGAAAACCAATTTATAAACTATTTATATATCAACGTCAATAAGGAATCAAAGCTGTATTTTTATTAACTAGATTACACCTAGATAGATATATATGATACCTCTCAACTCAAAAATGTGAATGCTTTATAGGGAGAGAGAAAAGCTGCTATAAAGTCATAAATATAGAACATTTTTGTATTAATGCTTACCATTTTGATTTAAAAATAAGTAAATATTAATACCTTAACTCGACCATATTTATTTTTGTCGCCACGCGATACTCCTGCGGAGTCGTTACGCGATCGCCTAAGCTGAAACCTTTATGGGAAGGGAGGTTTACTTTTTTAAGTTTATCGATATCTGTGATGTGGAAAAAGTATTTACCAAAAATCTAGGGTTTTTATCGGATAAAGAAAACCAAGTTCTTAATTTTGGATAAAGTCGAGCTTAAATAATCTTTTAAAGATATTAACTGAAAATTCAAAGAATAAGGGTAGCTATATAAAGCTTATGTAAAATAAAAATAATTTGCTACTTATGTATCATTTTTTTTTACGAACCGCAGAGGACGCAGAGAAAAGAAAGAGAAGGAAAAAATTGCTTAACTGAACTGTATTGACTTATATATCGCTTTTCAATCACTCTGTTGAACGAAAAATCTCAGCCGACTTTGAAAGCAAGAGTGATTGGGGTAATAAATAATGCTAACGCTTAGTACTTGTTTCGTGCGCTGATTGGTAGAGAACTAAGGCGTTTTCACGTAAAATTGCTACAGAAATTGTCTCAGCTTCAGCTACAGTTATGTCAGAATCTGTAATTGCTTGCTCTAGCACTTCCCCTAAAACCTGGCGACCCCACTTTGCACCCAAGTAGTATAATTCTGGAATTGAGTGAGCATCAGAAGAATACATTAATTTAGTAGTGGGAGTTAATTCTAACATCTGCCTAATTGCTTCCCGCATCCCAGATACGCTTAAAAAGGGTATTGCCAAACCAAAATCTAGATAAACTTGGGGATATACAGAAGCTAAATAACCAGCCTCCTGCATGTAAGGATATGAAGCGTGTAGCAATACTATTGGTACATGGCGGTACTGCGGTAACTCTAGTAAATATCGCAGATTTAGAGGATTAGCCAATCGTAAATCTAAGCTGGGATCGCCGTAGCCAGTATGAAATTGCACTGGTAAGTGGTATTTTGCTGCTACTGATAATGCCTGTTGTAACAAAAAATCAATCAGAGGTTTATCTGTCAGTCGCAGAGGTTGATTGTGTAGTTGTTGTTTGAGGTTGTCAAACTGAGCCGCCGCCACCTCGTCAGCTACCGGTTGAATATCCAAACCACTCCGGTAACAGGCAATACTTTTAAAAGCTACTACTCCCAACGGTGTGGGATCAAGTTCACTGTTGAATCTGGCTAGGAAAGTAGCAAAATTAGGAGATTGTGGAATTAGCTGTTCTGCTAATAGTTCTAATCTCAGAATTCGTCGCACAGGAATCAACCTTTCATGCCACGACAGAGGTAGGATAGTTTCTGGCTGCAAACCATCATCTAAGTAAATCGCCTCTACGTTAGCAGCCCGAAAATAAATTTGCGTTAGTTCTTCTAATCCTAGACTTTCTCGCCGTGCCAAAATTGCTGTTTCTTCAGCTTCGCAGTTCAATAAAGCAGCAATATCGCGCAAGCTACGCCGATAAAAGAAGGTATAACGAGCATGGTAGTTGATGATTTCTGAATCGTAGCCTTCAGTAAAGGCGGCTGCATAGGGAGACTGGGCAGCTACTTCTGGTTTTAAGATGTTGTGGGCGTGTTGATCGATTAAAGGAATATCAGCCAGATTCATTTTTAGTAGGGAGTAGGGAGTAGAGAGTGGGGAATTAGGAAAAGACTCCTTACGTAATGGTAATTACGAATTACGAATTCCGAATTCCGCCTTGCGGTACTAGTATTTTTCTAATAATGTTTTCACTTCTGCGGTTAATTCCCAATCTTTCATTGCTTGCCACTCTGCTTGACGCACTGCTAAGAACGCTTTGGCTAACTGGGGATTTAAAGCTGTTAATAGGATATCGTCTTGCTGGAGATGAGCGATCGCTTGCCCTAAATTATTTGGTAATGGGTCTATTTCATTAGTATTGCGTTCTTCAATTGATAAATATCCGGGGTCTTGATTTACTGGGTTTGGTGGTGTGAGACTGTGCTGCACGCCATCAAGTCCGGCTGCGATCGCTGCTCCCATTGCTAAGTAAGGATTAGCTGAGGCATCTACAGTTTTCAATTCAAAGTGGCTGGGACAGCCCAAAGCAGGGTTACTAGGGACTCTAACGGCAGCCTCCCGATTATCTAATCCCCAACAACGGAAAGCACCACTCCAACTATGAGGAAGAATGCGGCGGTAAGAATTAGTACTTGGGGTAGTTAGTGCCATCAGTGCCGGCAGATGGTGTAGGATACCAGCGATAAATTGTAATGCCACCTCAGAAAGACCATAGATATTCCGAGGATCGGGTAATAGGTTTTTCTCGCCATGCCAAAGGCTCAGATGGATATGACAACCACTACCAGCTGCATCCGGGAAGATTTTGGGTAAAAATGAAGCGATGAGGTTGTGGCGGTGGGCGATCGCTCTGACAGTTTCTCGAAAAGCAATTTGCCAGTCAGCTGCTTGTAAAGCATCGGTATAGCGCATGGTAATTTCCTGCTGACCTGGGCCTGATTCAGGATAATACTGTTCGACAGGTATACCTTGGGCAATAAGTGCATCAGCGATTTCATCAATTACTTCGCGGTGAAGATCCATTGCCTGAGTTGAAGCAAAAACTGTGGAGTCAGCCGGAATGATGCCATCAGGTGTTTGCCGTAGTAAATAAAACTCATTTTCAAAGGCTGCTCGTACTTCCCAACCAGTTGATTTAGCTGCCGCAATCATCCGCTTCAAAAAATTTCGTGGGCATAACCCCCAAGCAGCACCATTTAGTATCATATTGCCCATGACACGAGCATGACCAGGACTATAAGGTAAAGGCTTGAGGCTAGACCAATCTGGGACTAAGCGAATTTCACCTACTGGCCCTAAATTTGTTTCTGGCACAACTGCATCATACATTACGGGAATTCCCTGCTGCCCTACAGAAATCCCTACTCCATGTTCAAAGTAGTGAGCTAACATTCCCAGATGCACAGCTTTGCCACGGATAATATTAGCATTATCGCACCAAAGAACTCGCACAAATTTAATATCAGCTTCTTCAAGATATTTTCGTATTTTTTTAAAGTTATTTTTTTCAGCCATTGCTAGTTATTTTTATTTTTACTCTGTTATTCTCTGTTATTTTCTCATGAAAGTTATGGCAGAGTGATATCAGATGCCGTGTCCATACATAGACCGGATTTTAGCCACTTCAAAATAGTTAGATTTTTTTACGGATTTTATAAACAATGATTGTATATAAATAATTAAAACCTGAAAATTATATGATAAATAAATTACTGACGCAGTTTAAAAAACTCCGTCATCATCTCAATCAGCACATCAAAAAATTATCTAATACTAGATATTTACAAAGAAGTAAAACTTTCAAATTTTTACTCAGTCTGACTGTTGCAGTTATTGTTACTACCCTTGGAATTACAACAGACTGGGCGACAACTGGAACACGCACACTTACACATAATACTATTGGCAGTGATAATCTGCGGGTAGAAAATAATACTGAAATACCCACGCTTACACACAAAATATTACCAATAAATAATACTATTGGCAGCGAACATCTGTGGGGACAAAACAATACTGAAATACCTACGCTTACACACAAAATATCACCAATAAGTAATACTATCGACAGTGAAAATCTGCTAGTACAAAATAAAACTGAAACACCCACACTCAACTACAAAACATCGTGGATAGGTAATACTATTGGCAGTGGAAATCTGCGGGTACAAAACAATATTGAGGCAATGTATGTTGCCCCTGATGGCACAGTTTATACTAACAGCCATTGGGATGAGGCAGGAATGGAGGCAGGAATCTATAAAGATGGTAAGGTTATTGCTGCCCTTGGAGATACTCATGGCTGGAGTCGTGGCGGTGGTAAAGCTGTAACAGCAAATAGTAAATATGTTTACATTGCCATGACTCAAGGTTCTAGGGGCGATACAAAAGAAGATTACCCACCGGAAGGAACAACTTGGTATAGTGTTAGACGCTATGACTTGACGGGGAAACCTGCGCCATTTCCGAATGGGCGTGGTTGGGATAAAAGTATGTTGATTACCAGTACTAAAAGTGAAGTGACTGGATTAGCAACTGTAGAAAATGAGTTGTATGTGAGTGATTTTGCTGCTAATCGGATTCGTATTTATGATACTGATACGATGAAAGAACTCCGCAGCTTTAGCGTTGCGAATCCGGGAGCAATAACTATCGATCCCCAAAAAAATCTGTGGATTATTCAAGGCAAAAATGGTAGTAAACCTGCAAAAATTCTCCATTATTCCCAAAGTGGAAAGCAATTGCCCCAAGAGATTGCAGATATCGTCGAACCAACTGCGATCGCAGTTAATCATCAAGGTAAGCTGTTAGTGGCAGAAAATGGCCCGCGTCAGCAAATGTTGATTTACGACATCAAAGATCAACCAGTGCAGGTAGGTAGTTTCGGTTCTAAAGGCGGTATCTATGCAGGAGTTGCGGGTGAAGTTCGAGATTTGAAACTTTATGGACTTACTGGAGTTGGTACAGATGCTTCCGGTAATATCTATATAAATAGTAATGGTTTCAACAAATCAGGAACAGATTTGCGGAAATTTTCATCATCGGGAAAACTGCTGTGGCGATCGCTGGGATTGATATTCGTCGATAATGCAGATGCCGATCCTAAAACTGATGGTGTAGATTTATTCACCAAACAAGAACACTATCTGATGGATTACAGTAAGTCTGCTGGTAAACAATGGACTTACAAAGCCTACACTTTAAATCCTTTCAAATATCCTCAAGATCCCCGTCTGCATACATCGCCAGATGGAACCTTTGTTCGCCGCATCCAAGGAAAGCCGTTTTTGTTCCTCACAGATATGTATAACAGCTTTCTGCAAATTTATCGTTTTAATCCCGCCACAGATGGTAAAGTTGCTATCCCCGCCGGAATGTTTGTCGGTACTAATAGCACAGATAAACCATTTTTCGCCGGAAATTGGCCACCGCATCAGCCAGAACAAGGCGAATGGATTTGGCGCGATCGCAATGGTAATGGCAAATTTGAAAAGAACGAATACGATCGCAACAAAGATTATCCTCATCTCGGCGGCTGGTGGGTAGATAGTAAAGGAGATATTTGGAAAGCTTTGCGAACAGAAGATGGCATTCGCCACTATCCTTTACAAGGAATAGATTCTAAAGGCAACCCCATCTACAACTATAGTTCGATGGAAAAGCAAGCTACTCCCAAAATATTTAACGACTTGCGGCGGATCGAATATTTCCCTAAAACAGATAGTATGTATTTGTCAGGCTTCACGGTAGATCATCCTGCATTGGGCGACGATACTGGAGTTGCTGGATCTGAAATTGCTCGTTTTGACAATTGGAGTCAAGGAAATCGTACCCCCAAGTGGCGGATTGTAATTCCCTACGACAGCACTGGTAAGCGCGAAGTGTCTACAGCCGCAATCAGTGTAGCGGGAAACAATGTATTTGCTGTGACAGTTAAAACCGCAGAAGTATATGTCTACAATGCCACAACGGGAGCGCAAGTACAACAGTTAAAACCAGGCCCAGAAGTTGGTAGCGAAAGTGGCTGGATTGATATACCCTACGGTATCCGCGCTTTTCGGCGTTCCAATGGTGAATATTTGGTATTTGTAGAAGAAAATTGGAAAGGAAAAGTGATTATGTATCGGCTAGCCGGGTAAAGGGATTTGTGGTTAATTTACCTGGGCGTTTTGTTTTTGACTCGCTTACATCCCCTCCCTCAACGAAGTAGCTACGATGTACACATAAGTCTGAAATAGCTGATTAACCAAGGTTTTACCCCTCCCTAACCCTCCCCTTGCAAAGGGGAGGGAACTAGATTTCTTTTTTCCCCGCTTTATAAGGGGGGTAATTCGACTTGTGTGTATACCGCAGCCTTGCAAAGGGGAGGGAACTAGATTTCTTGTTTCCCCCCTTTGCAAGGGGGGAT
>NZ_JABXKI010000068.1 GCF_017115095.1 Nostoc sp. NMS4
TTAACGTTTTTATCTTAATAACGGGATTTTTTGGTTTTTAACTTTTGCTTTTTACGCCGACGTTCGCTAGCAGCAACTGCGTGTTCTACCGGATAACCCACTACAGGAATTACCTGATATTTGCGCTCTTCTTCTAACTTTTTCATTTCAGTGTAATCAACCCAGTGAATGCAATCAACCGGACAAGTGTCAATTGCTTCTTGGATAATTTCTTCAGCGTCCCCATCTTGCCGAACTACGCGCGATCGCCCGTAATCTGGTTCAATATAAAAAGTGTTACGCGCAACATGAGCGCAATGTTTGCAACCAATACAGGTGATTTCGTCAACATAAACCCCATTTTGGCGCAGCACACCACCTAATTCCGGTTCCAAACCAGAACGTTCTGGAGCATCCCGTAAAAAACCCCCTAATTCTGGTTCCAAACCCGAACGGTTCTCTTCTTGTTCTTCCGGCGACGGCAGAAAATCAGCCATTACGCACTCCAGCGCTGTACTACCAGGCGAATTGAACCATCTTCATTTTTTTGTTGTTCAGAAACTTGAAAACCAACACGAGTGGTTTCTTTGACAACTGTTTGATAAGCATAGCGCTGTGTTACCTGGCGCAAAAATCCATCTACAGACAAATCTTGCTGCCAATATTGCAAATCAGCCACCAGTTCATATTCTTTGCCATTCCATCTAAAACCGATGTCATAGCCATTTTCCTGCTCAATACTAACTTCCGCAGGATGGGTTTGACCGCGATAGCCACGGACTTCACGTGGGCCGGGTTTCCAGTCTACGCCCAATTCAGTCAAAGCATCTTTCAAAGAATCAAGGTTACGGATTTGAGTCTTAATTTGGCTAAAGTGTGACATGGTGGTTGTGAATTAATAACACTAAACTACTGTGAAAACTTACCAATCGCTGTAAGTGCTGTGTGTATTCGCCATATTAGATTGCTGCACCTTGGCGGCGAAATATTCTGAGGTTGGCTCATGATTAAGTACTTGCCCCAACTGTGCCTCTATTGCTGCTGTAACCTCAGCGCAAGAAGCACCCACAATACCTGTGACTTTCTCTTGTACCCGACCGTCTGGATAAATTATGAACTCTAATGTCTCCATTCTTTTGGCCAACCAGGATAAGTACGCTTAAATTGTACTGCCTTAGCAGAAGGCTACAAATATAGCCGTAGGAACATTTTTAGATACAAACTTGCCATTTGTTAACTAATGTTCCATGTTTCAACATATATATCTCAGAATCTTTACAAAACTTATTAATATTATAAGCACATACATCAGTATTTAGTTAGTTTCTCTTAACCTCATTGATTAGTCAAGGTAACTACTGAAGCTAGTTAAGTAAGCTGCAAAAGCCCTAAAAATAAGCATTAGAGGTATTATAGCCAGCTAGTTGAGTTATAAAAATATAGAAATTATTAAAAAAACTTTATCATTATGATTAAGTTTGTCCTAGTTATTCCAGGGTTTCCCACAAGCAAGATAGTTGCGATCGTGAGCGCTGTATATAGTCCGGGTTCAGCAGTCATAATGCGATCGCTAGCTTTATACTTAATTGAAACATCTGTTTGGTGTAGCAAAATATTATTCTGCTTGACTAGGTAACAGCCTCAAATCACCTTCCGCAGCAATTATCTCACTTCCAAATAACTAAGTGCTGATACCGCAGGTGCATATTCAGCAATTAACTCTCTCAATTGGGCGTTTTCTGGTTGAGCAGAATATATAATAATATTGCTATCAAGCAGCACGTTTTATCGTCCCGGAAGTGAACGGTCTTGACGAGTTTCTTGCTGCCAAGTAACTGGATCAACATCAGCTAAAGCTTGACTCACAGCAAGTTTTTCTAATATTTCAGCCATTCTTCGTCCCCGTGCTTGTTTATCTATCACTCATTCATTTTCCAGCAATGTCACATGAACTGGAATTTGTTGCTCTCCCAATGTAGGTACATCATCAATCCACTCTAAACTACTTCCTTTCAACCAAGCTCTGAATGTTTTTAGCATTATTTCGCTCTCTACTTTTTATCTATCTTGGTATGGCTCTCAAAACTACAATATACAATAAGCGATCGCCAGATTCTCTATATTTATGTGCGTAAGGGTAGCCCATCATAAATCTCATTAGCATCTGCGTTTTTATATCGATTACGCTGGCATCATTTCCGAGACTGAATCAGGAGATGTTGGCTCAAAATGTAACACCATAATTTGCTCTGGGCGTAAACCGACAGATTCATAAGTGCGACCATTGCGATCGCTAAATTCAACCTCAAATGCAGCGCCATAAGCTAATAATTCTACTACTGTGCCAACTTGCCCACGGTATAAGTTGTATTCAGGCAGATCAGCTGTCAGTGCTACTACATCCAGCAACCCAATTCTACTTTTATTCATCTTGCATCACTTCCAAATACTTACAGAGAATTAAATCGCTTAGGATTGCTATAGAGCCTTCCATATTCTCAAAAATCTCATGCAAACAAAAGATTGTATAGTAAGCAATCTCATTGCCTCAAATCATAAATCTTACGGATTTATATCTTTATATGTTTTCAAAATCCGAGCAGCAAGTTGTTTAAATTGTTCTTCAGTACCTATATTAAGAGGAAAAAACTTAAGGCGATATATTATATCAGGCACATCCCCTATCAAAGCTAATTTGATATAACAAAGATATATGAATGCTACTTCACAAGTAATAAAGCTAAAGTTATTTCTATTGCTTCCACTAATCCATAACACAGCAAAGTCTATAATTTTGTCTCTATATTGTTCTAAATCTATTTTGATTTCCTCAATATTAGAGAAACCTGAAAAAATTAATCGCTCAATTATATCCGATTCAACACCTTGATTTTCGTGGAGAGGTACATTTATTTTGGTAGATATAGTTTTACTTATTTGTTTAACTAAAGGTTCTCTTTGTATAAACTCCTTAATTGACTCTATATCAATTCTTACATTATTCAAATTATTTTGATTTATACTATCTTCTATCTGACCTTTGTACTCCTCAATGTCATTACGAATATGTTTAAATTCTTCATCAGCAAGTTCGAGAAGTCCCGCAAGACGATAAAATCTTCGCTGAATTGGTTGGGGAGGTGAATTTTTGCTTTTGTATCCAAGCTGATGTTCTATCTCAGCCCAAATATGCTGAAGATTTGAACGAATTTGTATTTCAAAACGAAAATCTGAAATTAAAGTATTTTCAGGTAACTGACCTCGATTATCAGACAAAGAAGCTACATAATGAAGTGAAAGATAGCCAAAACTATTGGGTTCTAGAGCTTTTCTTTTATCAATAGAATTTTGCTCATCTATATTAAATTCAGATTCAATAATTTTGGCAACTTCATCAACAGTATCAGCATAAAGGGTGATGACTCGAAACCCAACGATATCAGTTATATCTCTTAAATAAGAGTACTTGTTTTTACGCTCTATTTTCTTGCTAAGGCTATCCTTTAATTTTATTCTTGAACTTATAGTATGAATATTTGCTTTATTTGGTTCTAAAAGATCGTTTAAAAGTTCTTTTACCTTTGCTTCAAGTTTTTGGAGTATTCTCAGGCTGTTATCATACTCATTGAGAATGTTGTTCTGCACGTTATCAGTCATGGTTATCCGGTTCAGTATAGTGATAGAGAGGATTGTAATTATGAGCGTCGTCATTCCTAATGAAATATTAACCGTAACTCGGATGACTGAAGGCGAAATGAAACAGGAAATTGCGGTGATGCTCTTTCAAAAAGAAAAGTTAACCCTTGCTCAAGCCAGCCGGCTTGCAGGGATGAATCGTATAGCATTTCAGCATCTACTCGCAAGTCGTCAAATTTCAGTGCATTACGGGGTGGAGGATTTTGAACAGGATATCAATAACTTGAACTTGCGGGCGATGGGTAGACTGCGATAATTGTCAGTTATACTTCACCCATCAATAACCTCGCCGCCACTCTACTGAGTTTCTTTTTACTCTGATTCAAATTTATGCCATTCGTCTATTGACTTCTGGTAAATCTATTGAGAAGCTAATAGTTAGATTTACTAATTAATCGAAGTGCATCAAACTTGTGACAATACTGACGGGAAAAATAAATCGATCGCAACCTCAAGAAGAACCAAAACCGCTAATTCTGGAAACTCAGGGACTCACACGCCGTTTTGGGAAGTTAACCGCAGTTAATAACCTGAGCATATCTGTGCAACAAGGCGAAGTATTTGGACTGCTTGGCCCCAATGGCGCAGGGAAAAGTACAGTTATTAAGATGTTGACAACCTTACTGCCTATCAGTGCAGGGAAAGCAACCTTAGCTGGCTATGATGTGACTCGTCAACCTAATCCTGTGAGGCGGGCTATCGGCTATGTCCCCCAGGCGCTGTCTGCTGATGGTAGTCTCACGGGTTACGAAAATCTCTTAATCTTCGCCAAGCTGTATGGAATACCTGCCAAAGGACGCGATCGCCGGATCTATGAAATTCTAGAATACATGGGTTTGCAAGATGCGGCGAAACGCTTGGTACGAAACTACTCTGGTGGGATGATCCGCAAGCTGGAAATTGGCATATCAGTTCTACATCAACCCCAAATTCTGTTTCTTGATGAGCCAACTGTCGGGCTAGATCCCATCGCTCGAACTCAAGTATGGCAACTTGTACTACAACTCTGTGCTGATTACGGCACAACTATATTTTTAACAACCCACTTTTTAGAAGAAGCAGATAGCTTATGTAACCGAGTAGCGATTATGCAGCAAGGTGAAGTCGTTACTACAGGTACACCAAACGACTTAAAAGCCTCATTAGGTAAGCCTAACGCAACTTTGGATGATGTCTTTATTCACTATACAGGCGACCAGTTAACATCAGGAGTGAACTACCGTGACACAGCAAGAACCAGACGTACTGCTCAACGGTTGGGTTAAATCACCACCCACTGTCCGAGTAAATATCATCTCTGCAATCAAAGAGCTAGTTGTGAAAACCTTAGCGATCGCAGAATTGGAAGTGCGTAAACTCCGCCACGATCCCACTGATTTAGTAGTTCGAGCTGTGCAACCAGCATTATGGCTGCTGATCTTTGGGCAAGTTTTCTCGCGGACTCGCGCGATTCCTACAGGAAACTTACCCTATTTAGACTTCATTTCTGCTGGCATCTTGGCTCAGAGTATTTTGTTTGTGGCAATTTTCAGTGGTGGAATGACGCTAATCTGGGAACGAGATTTAGGGATTGTCCATAAATTTTTAGCTAGTCCTACGCCCCGTGTAGCGATGGTGTTGGGAAAAGGTCTAGCCTGTGGGGTACGGTGCTTATCTCAGGTAATATTCATTTACGGATTGTCATTTTTATTAGGTGTCAAACTAAATCTTCATCCTTTAGCTATTCTCCAGGTACTAGTGATAGTCATGCTGGGGGCGGGTTCTTTTTGTATTTTCTCATTAATTATTGGCTGTTTGGTAAAAAGCCGAGAAAGGATGACGGGTATTGGACAATTGTTAACCATGCCGTTATTTTTTGCTAGCAATGCCATTTATCCGATTTCGTTGATGCCCAATTGGTTAAAGTTCATTTCCCATTTAAATCCCTTAACTTATGAGGTTGACGGCTTACGCGGCAGTATGTTGTTAAACGGCACTAGCATCTATGGCTTTGGTCTGGATTGTACAATTCTCTTATTCACATTAATAATTTTGGCCATCATTGGTGGAAAACTTTATCCACGGGTGGCCATGTAACTAGGAGAACAACAAGCCCATGACCTTGGATAAACCTAATCAAGGTGCAACTTCCGAAGAATGTGCCGCTAGAGTAATGGAAACAGTGCCATTGATGATGCGGTTTATCCGAGCGGATATGCGTGCCCATAGTGCCGCTTTTTTATCTATACCTCAATTGCGATCGCTAGCATTTATCAACCGCAATCCTGGGGCTTCATTATGTGAGTTGGCAGAGCATTTAGGTGTCACCTCAGCCACGGCATCAGCAACTATAGAACGCTTGGTACAACGCGACTTCGTGCAACGGATTGCTCATCCTAAAGAGCGGCGGCGGGTGCTGCTCAATTTAACTGAAGATGGAAAACATCATCTCAAGCAATCCCAAGATCAAACTCGCGCTCATATTACCGACTTGCTAAAAGGTCTGACAGAAGACCAAATTTCCAACATTGAAGAAGGCTTAACTCTACTAAAAAATGTCTTCGAGAAAACAGAACTCAAAGCCCCATAACTTTGAGGTTGCACAGCACGATCCCTTTGCAGCCTTTAAGTTTCGAGACTATCGGCTATTTACCATCGGACGGCTAGTGCTGTTCGTGGGGTCGCAAATGCAAACTGTAGCGATTGGCTGGGAACTCTATGAGCGGACTAACTCAGCGATCGCTTTAGGTGGTGTAGGACTGGCCCAAGTATTGCCAATGATTGCTCTCACCTTGATTACCGGACATGTGGCCGATCGCCGCGATCGCAAACTCACCATGTTACTCTCGGTAATGCTACTAGCTCTCTGCTCCCTAGCTTTAGGAGTACTTTCCTATACTCAAGGTGCAATTTTTCTAATTTACGCCTGTTTGGTATTAACAGGTGTCGCTAGGGCATTCCTCAAACCTGCCAGTGATGCTCTGATGTGGCAGTTGATACCTGTCAGTGCATTTACCAATGCAGCCACCTGGAATAGTAGTAGCTTTCAGTTAGCCGCAGTTATCGGCCCAGCCTTCGGAGGATTTGGGATTGCGCTATTGGGAAGTGCTACAGGAGTTTATGTATTAGCTGCGATCGCCGCGTTACTATGTTTTATTTTAACGCTGGCGATCAAAGAGCAAAAAAGTATTCGCACAACTGAGCCAATCTCACTCAAAGCGTTGTCAGCCGGTGCTAAATTTGTCTGGCAGAATCAGTTGATTTTAGCAGCGATCACATTAGATATGTTTGCTGTATTGTTGGGTGGTGCGATCGCATTGCTACCCATCTTTGCCAAAGATATTTTGCATGTGGGGCCAATAGAATTGGGATACTTACAAGCAGCCCATTCCATCGGTGCTTTGACTATGGCCATTACCCTAGCGTATTTACCACCGTTACGCAAAGCAGGCCCAGCTTTATTGTGGTCAGTGGTTGGCTTTGGGGTTGTCACAATTATCTTTGGACTTTCTCGTTCCTTTTGGCTGTCGATGTTGATGCTGATCCTTGGTGGCGCACTAGATAGCATTAGCGTTGTAATTCGCCATACATTAGTTCAAATCAGAACACCAGATCATTTGCGTGGTCGGGTTGCTGCTATTAATAGCGTGTTTATTAGTGCCTCCAATGAATTAGGGGGCTTTGAGTCTGGGTTGACAGCAGCTTTATTTGGCCCAGTGATTTCCGTTGTGGGTGGTGGAATTGGCACAATTGTAGTAGTGATTGCTACAGCTATGATTTGGCCAGGAATTCGCAAGTTAGGGGCTTTGCAGGAATATAAATAAATTTAAAATGGAAGTATTAGATGATGGAGTTATATCCACTACTAAGTCTTCCATAGATAATAAAAACCCCATGCTATGCAAAAGCTACAAAATTATAATTGTTATCTCTTGCTAGGATGGGATTTTTGTTTAGTGGAAGTTGCATATAGCGTTTACTAATCACATGAGCTACATCATAGTCCCCTCCTCGCTTGCGGGGAGGGGGTTGGGGTTGAGGTTCTTGTACCTCACTCAACTGAGAACCGCTATATCGCTTAATTAAGAGGTAGACAAACCCAGAGTTTTAGGATTATGTCTAACTTAAATTTACCAATTGCCACACTAAGCAGTTGGGCTACTACCAATATTTGGTATACTGCCTCCGGTTGGAATACCAAAGTTAGAAGGGTTGAAGTTGCCTTCAGTTGGAATACCAAAGTTAGAAGGATCGAAGCTATCAGCCGTTGGAATACCAGAGCTACCTAAACTAAAGCTGCCTTCTTTTGGAATACCATACTTAGCAGGATCAAAGCTTTCAGCCGTTGGGATGCCATACTTAGCAGGATCGAAACTGCCTTCTTTGGGAATTCCATACTTAGTAGGATCAAAGCTTTCAGCCGTTGGGATGCCATACTTAGCGGGATCGAAACTGCCTTCTTTAGGAATTCCATACTTATCAAAATCGAAGCTGTCAGCCGTTGGGATGCCAAAAGCGCCTTCAGGTGCGAAAGGATCGCTGAGGTTGCTAGCCTGACCACCACTATTAACGGTATTACCAAAAACAGAATTTGAATCAGATGCCATTAGAGTTTATTCTCCTATTAGGACATAAATTTTGCGTAATCAAGAAATGTCAGGAAGGCACAATTAAGCTTCCTTCGTAACTTTTTTTAGTTGTTAATCTTGAGCTTTTCGGACTGAATTACAGAGTGCCTTTATGAAACTTACTGACCAAAAAAACTGTAATTAACGCTAGTTTCATAAAAAATATACAAAAGTTAACTTAGTTTTTACAATGAAAAATCTTTAGATGCTTGTGTCAAATCTTTAGATACTTTTTCTATTGAAATTTGCAGGGTAAGTTCATTGAAATTTGTATAAATCGGACTTGACAAATGGGCATTATGAATAAAAAGACTACAATGTTATCTTTGAAAATTTC
>NZ_JABXKI010000066.1 GCF_017115095.1 Nostoc sp. NMS4
AGCGTCATTACGAATTACGTTAGCGTAGCGGTAGCGAGTCCGCGAGCGTCATTACCAATTATTCCCTTAGCGATCGCTATAAACGCTAGACAAATCTAGCCAAATCGGTAGTCCCAGTTTTTCTAAATAACTTAGGCTAGAGTAGAGTTGCTTTGATCTTCCCCACAAATCCAAGTCAAACCAGCCGTCATCTTGCATATCGGGTTGAAGTATAGCACTGGTAATATTGACTGTTAGTCCATAACGAGAAACTAATTCGGAAATCACCGGTTCTTCGTAATAGGATTTTAAAATGCACAGTTGCAAACGTAATCGATTGGTTTGTCCCAGAGAAATCCATTGCTGGAATTGTTCTTGCCATTGATTTGTCAGCCATGCAGAATCTTTGGGACTCAGTTTACTAACTGGATTTGGGAAAGCTAGAGGGTGCTGGTTGGGTTGAATCTGGTTAGCGATCGCTAGTTGCAGCAAATTCACTCCCAATCCTTGCAGGTAAGATAGACTATTTGTCAGTTTTTGAGGATTTCCTGAAAGTTCCAAATCAAACCAGCCATCGCTGTCATTGTCGGATGTCAGGGATGCAGCTTTAATATTGACGGTTAAACCATAACGAGATACCAGTCGAGAAATTACAGGTTGTCTGTTATACCGTTGAGGCACGAGAATTCGACTGTAAACTGAAGCAGGTTCTACAGATTTACTCTGAGACATCAGATTAATTCCTAATAACGATGCCTACGAAGGGCTACGCCTACGCAATTTTTGGCTTTTATTAAACTACGGTAAGTCTATCGAGTTAATGAATTAAATTGTTATGTAAAGGAGATTCTCACAAAGACTACAAAAAAACAATGAGCAAATTCACGTAAATTATACTGATTCTATTTAGATTATTTTGCGACTAGTACGGTTGATTTTTTGTTTAAAGTATGTGTTACAGAGTTTCAACAATCCACGCGCAACTAGGTAGAACTTAAGCAGTTTAAATATTTTTGGTGTTAAGCTAATTTTTAATAAACTGACGGGTCAGTGCTGGTGCGATGCCTACGGCGGGCTACGCCTATGCAGAAACTTTAAACTTTAAGTTCATATCCTAAAATTGTCTTGTTATTTACCCTGTTAGGATATTAACAAGTATAGGATAGTCACTTAATTTTTGATTATAAAGTTTAATGATTAATATTACTAAATTAAATAAAATCGACTTTCTAGTTTTGATTGGGATTGTGATTATTGGTCTTATACATTTACCTTTTCCATTTGACGGAGATCAAGCATTTTTTAGGCTAGGTGCTTTGGAGATGCAACAAGGAAAGGTACTCTATCGTGATTTTTGGGATGTGAAGCAACCGGGGATTTTTTGCTTTTACTTTTTAGCGGGAACTTTATTTGGTTTTAATGAGATTGGTATCCATCTCTTTGAACTTATTTACATGGTGTTTCTGTCTATAGTATTGTTGCTGAGTCTTAAAAGCTATTTTCGGCATTCGATAATCGCAAGTCTAGTACCTTTATTAACAGTTGGCGTTTACTATACTGTTTCACAGCCTTGGCATCTTACTCAAGTAGAAGCACTAATTAGTTTTCCTTTATTCATTTGTATTTGGCTGACTTATCAATCTTTTAAATGTGAAGGAAAGCAAAGATTTTTTCTACTTCTATTCTCAGGTTTTATTGGTGGAATTGTCCTCATATTTAAGTTAATCTTTCTACTAATATTAATTTCGTTTTGGTTAACTCTTTTGATATTTTCTGTGCTAATCAAACGGCAGCCAATTGCAAAAGTTTTTGTAGAAATATTTATTCCGCTTTTTATGGGGATTATATTTCCTATTTTATTTGTTGTGAGCTATTTTGCCTGGTTTAATAGTTTACCAATTTTGTATGAGACATTCTTTTTATATCCACCCCGAATTGTTGCTAATTCCCAATTTGACCCAAGTGGGCTTTTTGCCGGAATAAAATGGTTCTTAAATAGTTTTTACCCTCTAATTTTAGCCGCTACTGTTGCAATAGATGTATCATTGCGAAAGTCTAAGAATATATTGACATTGCTACTTGTTATTTGGTGTATTTTTGGTTGGGGTGTGATTGTTCTACAACGCGGGGCATTTTGGGAATATCATTATTTAGTATTGTTTGTACCTTTAGGTATTTTAGCGACCAAAGGATTAGATGTTTTATGGGAGTCTTTAAAAAAACTGAGTTCCCCATTTACGACAATTCTACTGATATTTTTGTTTTTCTTACCTTTATCGCACACTCTGATAAAAAAGAGTGTTGTTCTGGTGAATAACAACTTTGCTTTAACTGAAGATACACGATTTAAATATCAAACTTTTTTTAGAGATAAATATTCATCTCTTCGTTCCGAGGCTGAATTTATCTCCCAACCAGAAAGTCTTCCAGGTAAGATTTATGTAGCTGGCGATCCATCTATTTACTACTTCTGCGATCGCACTCAGGCGACATCATTACGTGGTTGGGCGCTTGAATATTTTCTGCCTGAGCAATGGACAAAACTTTTAAAGGAGTTAGATTTATCAAAACCTCCTTATATCTTTGTTGATTATATTCAGCAGCCCACTATCAAAGAAAAATTCCCAAAAATGCTAGAATTTCTTGAGAAAAAATACCGTATTTTGCATCAAAATAATAACGGGACTTGGTATACCCTTTTGTAGACAACCTACAACCAATTGCTAAGAGTACTATAACCCTTACCAATCGCTTGCTTTAGTATCATCCCAGACTTCCAATTCCAAGTCGCGGAGATAGGTTAATCCGCTTTGAATTTGTGCATCTGTTCCTTGTAATTCAAGGTCAAACCAACCATCTCCAACAGCATTGGCTCCCAAAATGGCTGCCGTGATATTTACAGTCAGTCCATAGTCAGACACCAGGCGAGAAATGACAGGTTCCTGGTGATAATCTTTAGGAATTCTTAGCCGAATCCGTTTATTGATAAGTGTATTGTCAGTAGTCATATCTGAATTATTTCAATCCCCGATCGCGATTGGTACAGAACTACTTTTAACCCTAACGGTAATTTCCTGATAGGTACTAAGTAGATATTACCATGTCCGATGATTTGCTTAACTCTCTGGGGATTTGGTATAGCGACGCGGCGTATAAACCCAGATATTACCATTCCTGCCCTTGATGGTTCGAGTTTTTGTGGAACCAACCAGAATAATTGTCCGCATATCAGCGCTTGCTGGCGTTAATTGCTCAAGGGCGATCGCTCTTACAGTTTGTCCTGGCCGACCGAGATTCCGGGCTAATACTACTGGTGTATCTGGTGTTCGATGTTGCAGCAAAATATTTCTCGCTTCTGCCAGTTGCCAAGTACGCTCTTTGGAAACAGGATTGTAAAAAGCAATGACGAAATCAGCTTCAGCAGCAGCCGTAATTCGTTGGGCGATCGCAGACCAAGGTTTCAAGATATCAGAAAGGGAAATTGCACAGAAGTCATGTCCAAGGGGCGCACCAATGGCGGCGGCGGCGGCTTGCATAGCAGAGATGCCTGGGGCTACATGAATGTCGATACTGTCCCATTCGGGTTTAGGATAGCGATCGCATACCTCAAAAACTGCTGTTGCCATTGCATAGATACCGGGATCGCCAGATGAAACGACAGCTACATATCGCCCAGATGCGGCCAAATCAAGTGCAAGAGTTGCCCGTGCTTCTTCTTCCCGGTTGTCGGACTCATGCCGTTCCTTGCCATCAGCCAGAGAACCAACTAAATCTAAATAAGTTTTATAACCCACGAGGTCGGTTGCCGACTTGAGTATCTCCTTCACTTCGGGAGACATCCATTGCGAACCACCAGGGCCAGTGCCAATAATCGCTAACCGTCCGCGTGGTTGACCGATGGTGTTGGGGTCAATTGGTTGGGGGGCAATAGCGATCACAATGTTAGGAAAAGGGGAAGATAAGGGAGATGTACCTGTGGCGGCGATCGCTGCGGCTTGGGCGGGGCTATAACCTTGTGAAAGTAGACTTTCTAGCTGATTTGGGGTAAAAAAGCGGGCGGGTACTTTCAAGGCGCTAGCTACCGCATGGATTGCTGGATCGGCGGCGGTGGCGATGGGTGCAAATATGCCGGCGACTGATGCAGATGCAAGTCCGGCATCAGCTAGTAGCTTGTGTACTAAAACGACTGCATCATCAATAATGATGTCACTAATTGCGATTGCGATTGCGATCGTTGCTGGGTGGTACACAAGGCAGTTGGCTCTGGGAGTTACCAAACGTTCTGTAACTTGGATAGTCAAATCTCCCTTTGGGTCTATAGGCAGTTTACTATCGCTCAACCAAGGTGCTATTCCTTCGAGCTTAACTTGTGCCCCAGCTAGCACATCTGAGATAAATTTCTTTGCGTCATCTGGGTTCGCTAAATGGTATCCAGGGGGAGGAGATAACAACGTTGTGCCTAAACGTAAATACCCTGTGGTCGTAATTGCTGGTTTGACATCCAACGCTTCGGCAATGCGACGCGCTAAATCGTTTACCCCACCAAGTCCGCCTAAAAGAGGAACAACAGCACTACCATCTTCAGCTACAGCAAGCACTGGTGGTTCCTGTTGTTTGTCAGAGAGCATCGGCGCTAGAGTTCTAATCAAAATACCTGCGGCACAAATGCCAATCAGGGGTGTTCCCTGAGCAAATAAATCGCGCATCGTCTCGCCAAAATTCGTGAAGCTGACATCAACCCCAGACGTGCGACCCTCTAGACCGTATAGCGTCGCTCCTGGTAGAACACTGATTATTTTGCGTGCTACTGTCACGCTATTTTGACCTAATATTACAATGGCAGGTGCAACGTTCATTATCACTTAATTACGAATTACGAATTACGAATTACGTTAGCGTAGCCCATTACGAATTATTTAATTAGCACTTTAAATAAATGTTCTTAGAAATTTGAGTGCTTCAATTTTATTGTTAAATATGGCGTGAATTAAGTCACCATTATTATAACGAATATCAATCTCGTATTTTAATGGTGGAGCTAATGTAGGTTGATTATCTGGATAGTTGTTAATATATTCAATAGCATTTTCGACACTGGCAGTTTGTTGAGATAGCCCATGTAATACAATGATATTTACCTGTTGGACTAGTCTAGCAAATGACTGCTCTAAGGTATTAATAAATTTATCTATGTGGAATTTTTCAAGACTTAGCATTTGATTTTTGATGTTAGTAATATCCGGCGCTGATAATTTTTTCCATTGCTCAATCTTATTTTGAAAGTCTGCTTCTAACGTACTTTCATTGAAAGATGCATTTATACCAACTAGATGTAAATGATTTAACGATGTTTTCATACTTAAGATAAAGAATTTTAAAGCCCTTAGATTCTAATTGATCAAGCGCTCCTTGAGTAAACACACCTGCTAGAATAGCTCCTAAAAATGGGTTAAGGTGACTATAGGTGTCTGCCAAAGGAATAAGCGCTCCTTCAATTTCTTGAACTTTGTTTTTAGAATGCTTGGTGTAACGCCGCCACGCAGTCTCAATAAATGCTACTGGAAGACCAAGAGTATCTTCTGTACCTCCTCGTTCCAGTACATAGTCAAGGTCATGATAGTTACCGTAGCGATCTTGCCATGATACCTTTTTAGTGATTCGTGCCTTGCGCTTTCTCTGAGAGTCTAAGTAAAAACCATGCTCATCAGCCACTTGTTGAAGTGTCTCACGAATAAATTCTTGGATGAAATGCCCTAAAATCTGACCCCATTTATGTGAAAACGACTCTGCCATTACATTTGTGCAAAAATAATTTGGGTTGTGATTACCCTATCCGTAAACCCACAAACAACCTTCGCAAAGAGGAACTCTATGCTTGCGATTTTTCCACTTCACATTTCGGTCACGAACTTTTTCAAAATGAAAAGATTCAAACCCTGCTGCTTGTGCTAATAAACCCATCCATTCAATCACCGGAATATAAACACCATAGGGAGCAGAGTCGCCAATCATAAAGCAAACTGTTGCAGGATTTTTGCATACTCTGCGAAGTGCTATCCAAACTCTAGCCATATCCAAAAAATAGCAAGCAATCATCAAATGATAATTCTTTTTACCTCCATGTAAATGTCGTTCTTGGGACAATTTGTGACAGATTTCGATAATACTAGCTTTGATTGGATATAGTTCATGAGATGCTAGAACTTCATCGATGTTTACATTCTTATTGGTTACGTGCTGCGAACATGAACGAATTAAGTATTGCCTCACCGCACTTTGTAAATCACCCCAACCGGAAATTTCTTTCATAAAACACATTTCTAGACGTGTAGCATCTGCATAGTCATAGTTGTTAGCATAGGGTGGTGAAGTGATTACTAAGTTTGCGAAATTATCAGGTACACCCTGGCAAGTCCGAGCATCAGATTGAATAAGTGTAGCAATAGAAGCCGCCATTTTTCCGGCAATTCTCATATCTGTAGCTATACTCTCTGCCATTAGCCCAAAAGCAGACATTGCATCTAAAGAATATTGTTTCTTTTTATTTGGTAAAATGTACTGCCAAGGTGCAGTTCCAGCATGAGAAACATGACGAAGAATTGATATAAGTGTTAACCAAACTAACTGAGATTCAGATGAATCATCAGCAAGTTTTTCCCAAGATTGGCGCAATCTATCTAAAGACTCAAGTGAAGATATACTAAAGCATTCATGAATCAGTTTCGGGTATGTATCTACACAGGGCTGAACATTTTCGGCACATTTTATAACTTTTTCTATATGTTCAAGATAAGCATCAGCGTCAGTTTGATATAAAAGTTTAGCTCTTGCTATACGCACAACAAAGGGATGAGCCTCAATTCCCAAACATTCAACTCCAAGCTTTTCAGATGCGAGTAAGGTTGTACCAGAACCAGAGAATGGATCTAAGACAGTAGTTTCTCCTCGTTCTTTAGCTTGGGTAATTATAGTTTCTACCCATTGTGCAGAGAAACCTGCACTAAATCTAAACCAGCGATGAACTGGCAGTTTCATATTATTAATGAATGTAGATGAACTGTCCAAGGATTTGGAAGTGCAAGAAGAAAATTCCTGAAATGGCAATTCTAATTGTAGATTCATGTGGATAGTTATTATTATTTATGAAGCGATCGCTGGAAAATAAATAAGTAAAATGCGGCTTTGCAATACTAGTACACAGTATTTATCACAGTTGGTTAAAATGTTCCTCTATAATACCCAACTGCTTTAGAATTTCATAAAATGCATGAATTGAAATTGTGGTTGCTCGTCCATCTGGATGTTGCCAACGAGCATGACTGCCTTTCTGTCGCACTTTTTCAAAACCGAGTTTCCGTGCCACACGTTCTAATTCACTGGCTTTAGCTGGCATTTGCAATTACCAATTCAACGTCTTCAGGTAGAGAACGTCCTTGTTCTTTGTATTCTTCCTGAATCATTTCAAAAACATAAACAAGTTCAGCACGGGCTTCATCTGGCGTTTGTCCCCAAGCGTGACAACCGGAAATCGCTGGTATATATGCGACAAACGTACCATTGTTATCGGGACGGATAACGGTAGTGTAGTCTTGTAAGGACTTCATGGGGATAGCCGCAAGTTTGAGTTACGCCTTCAGTTTACAGCGATATCTGACGAAAAGTTGCTGTGCGTCTGGGCAGTTAAAGAAGTAGGGGTGCGATGTCTAGTCTATGACGGGCAACTCTTGGAGAGGCTACGCCAACCCCTAAGCAGATGGTGTCTTCATAGTAGCTTTTTAAAACCTATTTTGGGTTTATCCTATATTAGGTTTTAGAATTTAACTGAGTTTAGCAATATGTAATAACTCTCATCAAGATGGAATAAACCATCGCCAGAAAAAAAGGCAAGCTAAAGTGCCTAAATCAGTTTTCAGCGAAGATTACAATCGGTTTCGCCAGCTACTTATCGAAGCCCGCAAAGCTGCAAAGCTTACTCAAACAGAGTTGTCGGCAAAGCTAGAGCTTCCACAATCTTATGTATCAAAGTATGAACGTGGAGAGCGTCGTCTTGACGTGATTGAATTTTTACAAGTTGCCCAAGTCCTTGAAATCGATCCGCTTGCTTTTATCGAAGAACTGCTGAAATACCAAAAGGAGAATTAATAATCATTATTCAGTATGTTGACTTTAACGCCGCAGATACAATTATTAATACCCAATATCAGAACGAATGGCATGAGATTAGTACTACTCTTACTAGAATGCCTTTGCACATCAAAGGTTCAGATCAAGCTGGAATTCAGGGTAATGCAATATTCGATCCAGTAGGTACGAACGAATATATCAAAGCTGCCTTTATTCATGATGGTTGGCAATCAAATATACCTATTCCCCTAGCTTACAGATTTTTGGGTACAGAGGTTGATTTTGCCAAAGCTGGCATTATCATTGAAATTCAGTTTTCTAATTATCC
>NZ_JABXKI010000361.1 GCF_017115095.1 Nostoc sp. NMS4
ACTTGTCTGCACACCGTAGCCCTTAGAAAGGGGGATAATTCGACTTGTGTGTAAACCGTAGAATGCCTTGGGGTGGGGTGCAACTAACTGATATTGCTTGTAGAAAATCACGATCGCCCCCCAGAAAATGAAAATACCCGCCGGAATTTAACTTGATTCAGCTTTTTCCGCCAAGATTCCATATAGATATAGAACACGGGTGTTAAATACAGGGTCAATATCTGAGAAAACACTAGTCCGCCCACAACGGCAATCCCCAGAGGACGGCGGGATTCGGAACCAGCCCCAAATCCGATCGCAATCGGCAAGGTTCCCATTAATGCTGCCATTGTGGTCATCATAATTGGACGGAAGCGCACCAAACAGGCTTGATAAATCGCCTCAGACGGCTTTTTCAATTCTTCTCGCTGGGCAACAATTGCAAAATCCACCATCATGATGCCGTTTTTCTTGACGATGCCCACTAGGAGAATTATGCCGATGAAGGAGTAAACATTCAGTTCGACATGAAATATTATCAGCGTTAATAATGCGCCAAAACCTGCTGATGGCAAGCCAGAAAGAATTGTAATTGGGTGCAGGAAATCTTCATAGAGTACACCCAAAATCAGATAAATTACTAAGACGGCGATCGCTAATAATAAACCTAAACTCGGCAGTGAGCTTTGAAATACCTGGCTTGCACCCTGAAAGCTGGTGCTAATACTGGCAGGAATTACCTGATTAATCACTTTTTCAATCTCTTCGTTGGCATTTCCCAAGGACACACCGGGCGCGAGGTTAAAGGAAATGGTGGCGGCGTTCATCCGTCCGTTATGATTGACCATTAACGGGCTGACTCCCTGAGATAATTTGGCGAATGTCTTCAGAGGTACTGCTACTCCTGTGCTGGAGTTAATGTATAATGTCAACAAAGCATTGATATCCTCCTGAAACTGGGGCGCTAATTCCAAAATCACCTGATATTCATTAGTGGCTGCATAGATGGTTGATACTTGGTAGGAACCGTAGGCACTTCTCAGGGTATTTTCGATTTGTTCGGCTGTTATCCCATAAGTTGAGGCTTTATCGCGGTCAATGTCAATTTGAATCTCAGAAGCAAACTGTAAATCGCTGTTTACATCCTGAAGTTCTGGCATCACCTTCATCTTAGTAACAAGTTGGGGAACATATTCCTGTAAGGGGTTGACATCAGAACTCTGAAGTGCTACTTGATAAAGTCCTGTGCTTTGTTGAGCGCCAATGGGTATCGCTGGGGGATTTTGTAAGAATACTTGAATACCTGGAACCGTGGCGAGTTTGGTTCGCAAATTTTGCACGATTTCGTCGGCACTAAGTTGGCGCTGCGATCGCGGTTTTAACCGAATAAACAAACTACCGGAATTGGCTGCAACTGCTGCCCCACCGCCACTACCACTCGCTCCCGCCCCAATATTGGAGTTGACTGCATCTACATTCGGATCTTGACGGATCAGGTTAACAACTGTCTGCTGATGCTGGACAAGATTATCAAAAGATGCATCCTGGGCTGCTTGGGTAACGCCTGTAATTTGTCCGGTATCTTCACTAGGAATAAAGCCTTTGGGAACTACCATCAACAACCCAACTGTCACCGCCAAGAGAAAGACAGATAATATCATCGTGGTACGGTGATATTTTAAGACTTTTTTCAAACTCCAATCGTATAAACCGAGGAAGCGATCGAAGACATATTCCGAAGCTTGATATAACCGACTTTGATTAGCATGATTTACAGGACGCAGAAAACGACTGCATAACATGGGAGTCAGAGTCAAAGACACAAAACCAGAGACGAGAATTGCAACTGCGATCGTCACAGCAAATTCATGAAATAATCGTCCTAGCACTTCACTCATGAATAACATGGGGATGAAGACTGCAACCAAGGAAAGGGTCATGGATAGGATGGTAAAACCAATTTCTCTCGACCCATTCAACGCTGCTTCTAGGGGACGTTCGCCCATTTCGATATGGCGGACGATATTTTCCAGCATAACGATCGCATCATCCACTACGAAACCCACCGAAAGGGTCAACGCCATCAACGACAGGTTATCTAGTGAGTAATGCAGCATATACATTACCGCAAAAGTGCCAATCAGCGAAACAGGTAAAGCCAAGCTGGGAATCACTGTTGCTGAGAGGTTCCGCAAAAAGATAAAAATTACTAAGATAACTAGAGCGATCGTCAGAATCAAGGTAAATCTGACATCATCTACTGAATCTCGAATTGACTGAGACGCATCATAGAGAATCCCAATTTCCACGGATGCCGGAATCTGCGATCGCAAATTCGGGAGCAATTTCTTAATCGTGTCTACGACTTCTACCGTATTAGTTCCAGGCTGTCTTTGAATGGTGAGAATAATAGCGCGGGTGTTGTTGTACCAACTTGCTAACTTGTCATTTTCTACACTGTCAATGATCCGACCCAGTTGATTGAGATAGATTGGCATCCCATCTTTATAAGACACAATCAACTGACGATAAGCAGCCGCATCCTGAAGTTGGCCGTTGGTTTGGACTGTAAAATTCTTGTGATTTCCCGAAAGACTGCCGGTGGGCAAATTGACGTTACCCTGTTGAATCGCCGTCGCCACCTGATCTAACCCAATTTGCCGCGTAGCCAATTGCTGCGGATCGAGTTGAATTCGCGCTGCATACTTTTGAGAACCGTAGACAGCTACCTGTGCCACGCCATTAATTGTAGATAGCTTTTGCGCCAAATAAGTCTCGGCATAATTATCTACTTGGGAAAGTGGCAAAGTTGGAGAGTCTAAATAAAGGTAAAGAATCGGTTGATCGGCAGGGTTAACTTTGCTGTAGGTGGGAGGATTGGGTAAATCCGTCGCAATTTGCCCCGATGCCCCCGATATCGCTGCTTGTACATCCTGCGCCGCGTCATCAATGTTCCGACTCAGATTAAATTGCAGGGTAATTTGAGTCTGTCCCAAAGTGCTAGTTGAGTTCAGCGAATCTAGTCCAGCAATACTAGAAAATTGCTTCTCTAGAGGACGGGCTACCGATGCAGCCATCGTTTCCGGGCTAGCCCCAGGTCGAGAGGCGCTTACCTGAATTGTGGGATAATCCACACTTGGTAAATCGCTGATGGGTAGCAACCGATAACTCATAAAACCGAAGATCAAAATCGCCGCCATCACCAGAGTCGTCATGATCGGGCGACGGATAAATGGTTCCGAAAGATTCATGACTCACCTCCACCAGACTTCGGGGATTCTGCCCCCTGCCCCCTGCCCCCTGCCCCGTTTCCTGTTTTAATGCGGATTTTGCTACCGGAAACGAGATTCGCTTGTCCATCGGTAACAATTTTATCGCCGGGTTGGGGTCCTTTCTGAATTACATCTAACCCATCAATGCTGCTGCTAACTGTAACTGGAACATTTTGCACCGTCATGTCTGGCTTCACTACAAACACAAATTGTCCATCAGGGCCATTCTGCACGGCTTGGGAGGGAAGAACCGTTGCATTCGGTTGTTCAGTCAGCGTTAGGGTTGCGTTGACAAATTGACCGGGAAACAAGTTTCCTTGAGTGTTGTCAAATTGGCCAATCAGTTGAATTGTTCCCGTGGTGTTATCGACCGTATTATTAACAGATGTCAAAATACCTGGTGTCGGATGACCTTGACTATTGGGGAATGTCACATCTACCTTCAGCTTGCCATTTTGCATATACTTTTGTACTTGGGGTAGATTTGTTTCGGGAATGGAAAAAGCAACTTCAATCGGGCGAATTTGGGTGATGGTAACAAGTGGAGTCGTGCTGCTAGTACCACCCGTACTGTTGGTTTGCAGTGCATTCCCCTGAGTCAGCGAAGCACTGCTGTTAGCTTGCACCACATTGCCCTGAGTCACCGAAACATTCCCAGCCCGACCATCAATTGGGGCATAGATTTTGGCGTAAGATAATTGTACTTTGGCATTATCTAATGCTCCTTGGTCGGAACGAACAACAGCTTGAGCATTAGCGATTGCCGCTTCATCGCCCTTAACAACAGCACCAGCATTAGTCAGCGCCACGCGATCGCTTTTCAAAACAGCCTCAGCATTAGCGATCGCTTCTCGATCTGCTTGTAGAGTTGCTTGGGCTGTGCGGATGTTGGCAAGGTATTGCTGTGCTGTATCCAAGCTGACCGCGCCTTTTTTGTACAATGCTCCATAGCGATCGCTCTGTCCCTGAGCAAAATTTACTTGTGCTTCATCTTTAATCACTGTCGCCTGGGCTTGGCGCACAGAGGCTTGGTCTTTGATTAAAGTCGCCCTAGCTTGGTCTACCTGACCCAAATCTCTAGCTAATGTAGCTCTTGCTTGTTGTACCGAGGCTTGGTCTTTGGCGACAATTCCTTCAGCTTGCTGGATTGCAGCAATTTGCGATCGGTCATCTATAGTAAACAAAAGTTGTCCCTTTTTCACATCTTGACCTTTCTTGAAATAAACTCCAATAATCCGTCCACTGACTTCGGGCGTAATCGATACCGTAGACCCCGATTGCACATTACCGATCGCTTGCAATTGTATCGGAACGGTTTTTTGTGTCACCATTGCTACAGTTACAGGTGTAACTTGCTGCTTATTACGCGCAGATTTTCCGCCTTTATCTGTCTTGGCTGCACCCGCATGAATAGCAAATAAACCCAGCCCAGCCAGCAACACCACACCCAAAATTACCCAAGTAATCTTTTTTGGCGATCGCTTTTTTGGCGATCGCGGTAGCTCCGGTTCTATAATGTTCTCAGTCAAAGTCTCGTTAGAAATTTCATGGTTCATCAGAACCTCCAATGCATTTTAGTTAATTAAAAACAGCGAAATCCTTTATTACCTCAACTCCCACTGATACCAATTTCATTTGAGGCGATACATCTGAGATAATTAGTTTTTTCCTGTTTGCTCGATAAGTAATTATATTCAAAATATTTTGTCATCCTAAATATTTTGATTTTTGCTGATGCTTATTTATTACTTCTTAACTGCCGATATAGAAGTTGTAGAGCTTGTTTTTCTATCTGTCTGACTCGTTCTCGACTAATACCCATACGCTGACCAATTTGTTCTAGAGAAAGTTCATTTCCATCTATCAAACCAAAGTGTAAATTTAAGATTTCTTGTTGTTGTCTAGATAAACTTGACAATAAGCTTTCAACTTCCTGGTTGAGATATTGCTCATTAGTATAGCCATTTTCTGAATATCTGTAATCTTCTATTAAATCTTCTAATTTTACATCTTTATCTGACCCAACTCGCAGATCGAGAGAGATAGTTTGACGAGCTAAAGTTAGATATTCTCGAATCTGACTAGGCTTTAAAGAAAGTGCATGAGCAATTTCTGTAGTAGTAGGAATGTGACCCAGCTTTTGAGATAATTCTCGCTGAACACGCTTAATTTTATTTAACTTTTCATTGATGTGAATGGGTAATCTAATTGCGCGTCCTTGTTGCGCGATCGCTCTGGTAATTCCTTGACGAATCCACCAGTAAACGTAGGTTGAAAATCTGTATCCTAGAGCCGGATTGAATTTCTCAACCCCTCTCTCTAAACCCAAAGTACCTTCTTGAATTAAGTCCATTAACTCTAAGTTACGTCTCTGATATTGCTTGGCAATTGACACCACCAGGCGAAGATTAGACGCAATCATTTTCTGTTTAGCTTTTTTCCCTTGATTTAGCTTTTGAACTAGTTCCTGTTCGCTTAACTGCATCTGGTTAGCCCATTCTGAAAGTGTGGGTTTACGATTTAATTCAACAGTCAGTTTTTCGGATTCGGCGAGTATTTTCATCATCTGCTGAACTTGTTGAGCAAACAAAATTTCTTGCTCCGGGGTTAACAAAGGTATCCGCCCAATTTCTTGAAGATAAGCACGTACTGTATCAGTTGGAGCTTTGCTTGTGTTACTAACTTTGGTATCTACGAATGTTAAGTTACTCATGGTGAGTTAGCCTCTGTCTATTAATTAGGGTATTTGCAAATCGATAATGCCAAATAGCAGCAAAAAAAAACGAGATAAACTCCCAGGAGAAAGGACAACTTAACGATCGCAAAAATGAAACGGCTCATCTCTAGGATGCGATTGTAAAGTTTGGAAAATCTTATTCAGAAGGGGTTTGTAGCTTCCCTCCTATCTCCTTCATTTCCCACGCTGCAAACTCAGATGATTTGCCCCAGACTGAATCAATTTACTCAGGTCAGCAACAGCGCTAGCATACTGAGGATCGGCTAATGTCCCCAAGGTTTGGTTTTGCACTAATGCTTTCTGCTGTGCCTCGGTTAACTCCACGTTAATATCTGGAGCAATGCCGACATGATTGATATCTCGACCTTTTGGTGTATAGTATTTGGCGATCGTTAGTTTTAACCCCGAACCATCCTCCAGTGGTTCTACGGCTTGAACTAAACCTTTACCGAAAGTGCGAGTCCCTACTAAAGTGGCGCGGTTGTCATCTTGCAGCGCCCCCGACAGAATTTCGCTAGCGCTAGCAGATCCCTTATCAACCAGTATTACTAAGGGTTTGTCGGTGAGAGGATGTCCCGACGCAGTGTAACTCTCTTTCACTTGATCTCGATTTACCAAAGACACGATCGCACCTTGCTTCAACCACATACTGGCAATTTGCAAACTCGCATCCAGCAGTCCACCCGGATCGGAACGCAAATCCAAAACGTAGCCCTGCACCTGTTGTTTTTCTAATGCTTCAATTGCCCGATGCATCTGTGCGGGGGCGGTTTCGGTAAATTCTGGTAAGCGAATATACCCAATTTTACCCGATGGTGTTGTTTGCGTGTTGTAAGTTACAGGATGAATGGCAATATTTGCGCGGGTAAGTTTGAAAGTTTGCGATTGATTACCCCGTTGAATCGTCAGTACTACTTTAGTTCCCACCGGGCCGATAATCCGCTTTACGGCATCCTCAATTTTCATCCCCTGAGTTATTTGACCGTTAATTTGGACAATTACATCGTCCGGTAAAATACCCGCTTTAAAGGCTGGGGTTCCTTCAATTGGGGCGACAACGGTTAAGGCTTTAGTTTTTTCATTTTCTGCCAGTTCCAGCCCTACGCCGCTAAGGTTGCCAGAAATGTCGTTATTTAGGGCTTTAAATTCTTGTGGGTCAAAAAACTCGGTGTAGCGATCGCCTAATTTCGCCACCATTTCTTGAATCGCCCCATAAGCCTGTTTCTTGGAACTATAGGAACGGCTAACATACTGCTGGTGAATTGCTTTCCAATCTTGATGATTAAAGCTGACATCCACATAATTTTTATCTAGGATTTGCCACACCTCATCCACCAGTTTTTGAGAGCTAGGTTGTGGTTTACCTAGAGCCTTGGAAGTGTAGAAACTAGTTCCTACAAGGATTACTGCCATAACAAGCAGTTCTATCTTGACGAGAAATTTTTGTTTAAACATATTTTTCTTGAAGAAGAATAAAGAATCCAGAATTCAGAATCCTGAATGTAATCAATAAAGGGCTGAATACCCATAGTCGCAGATAATTGTTCTTGGTATGTAGTTGGGCTTTAGCCCTAATTAATCGAAAGGGAGAAAGCGCTAAAGCGCAACTACGTACCCTTCAAATTTAATGGGACAGACCACTAGTACACCACGCCAGAAATAAACCACTCATTTGAAAAGTCTAGAACCATTATGCAATCATAATTACGAATGACAAATGACAAATGACAAATGACCAATGACAAATTAAGAATTATCAGATTTTCCTTTCCGGTGGGGATAAGCAGTCTTAAAAATATCCTGAATTTTAGTCTTTTGTTCAGAAGTAAGATTCAGGCTTAATACTGCTTTACGCATTTTTTCACCTTTTTGTAATTTCGTTGATAATTCCTTTACCTGATCTGGGGTCAAAACTGCCTCAATTTGCTTGCGAATTTCTTCGCGTTTTTGAGCGCGTTCTGGCGAATTCGATGCCGGAGATGTTGTAGAAGTATCAGATACCTTTGTCCCAGAATCACCGCCTTGAGACACATCTGGAGATTTAGAACTGCTGCAACCTGTCATTCCTCCAATTAGGATAGTTACAAGTAGCAGGGTTGGTAAAATTATCTGTTTTTTAATCATTTGCTTCCCTGGTTTTTGTTGTGTGTAATAGAACTGTTCTGACTCAATTTCGGTTTATGGCTGTTTAGAAGATATTTGAAAAGTTGCTGCTTTACTCATACCAGCTAATCTTAAAAGTTAGAATCATTTTGCACATGAGCTAGAATTCCTAACCTAACCAGTAAAAAAGTACTAAATTTATTGTGACTTTTTTCCTAATTTAGAAATAATTAATTAGTCGAAAAGGCTCTATCGAGAGTAGAGACAGATTCGCTATATAGGGACTAGGGCG
>NZ_JABXKI010000253.1 GCF_017115095.1 Nostoc sp. NMS4
GGGCCAATAGCAGTATAATCGGCACGTTCAGCGCTACCAAACATCCCCACAACAGCAGTACCTTGGTGAATACCGCACCGAAACTGTACGCTAGTAAGTCTGTCACCATCAAATACACCTTGATCTCGCCAGCGCTGGTTCAAGTCAGCCAATGAGCGGTGCATTGCTCTTGCTGTATTAATGGCACGACGCACTTGTTCATTAGGGGTTAGTTCTTCCGGCGCTCCATATAAAGCTAAGATAGCATCTCCCATAAATTTATCTACAGTGCCGCCATTGCTAAATACAACTTTGGTCATGGCTTCTAAATATTCATTTAGCAACTCTGCGACTCGTCGGGATCTAAGAGTATTTGATAGTTGTGTAAAACCTACAATGTCACTAAATAAAACTGTAATTAAACGTGGTTCTGGGCGCAAATCTAAGGTTAAATCTCCGGTTGCGGCTTTTTGCACCAATACAGCCGGTAAAAAGCGCTTTAGCACCGATTCTGTTAGATAAGTATTTAACTCTATAATTCGCCGTTCATTTTCTTTCAACGCTAAAAGATTCCGAACTTCCGCCAAAAGTTCCCGATCGTTGAATGGTTTTGCTAAATAAGCGTCTGCACCATGTTCTGTACCTTCAATGCGGGTTTCTTCATCTACTTTCGCTGTCAGCAGAATAATTGGTGTTCCTTTCAATTTTTCTTCATTGCGGATCAACTGAATCATCTCAAGTCCGCTCACTAAGGGCATCATTAAGTCAGTTACAATCAAGCTGGGTATAATTTCCTTAGCTTTACTGTGTCCTTCATGACCGTTACGAGCCGTCTGTACATGATATCCATTGCGGCGGAAAATCTCGGATACATAGGTTCGCAAATCCGGGTTGTCATCTACAACTAAGATTGAGTGCTGAGTTTTATCTACTGAGTCTTTAGTCTCAACACTGGGGGAGAGATTTATTGTAATATCTTCAATATTGTCTGTTGTTGACTCTACTAGTTCTAAATCAGCCAATTCTACGCTAGCGCGGCTCGTATTCAATTCGGTAGGCGTTTCTAATACTTGCTGTGCAGGTAAATGAGCATTTCCAGTCACCAGCCATAAACTAAAGGTAGTACCTTCACCATAAACTGATTCCACAGTGACTTGACCACCATGTAATTCTACTAATTCTTTAACTAAAGCTAAACCCAAACCACTGCCTTCATAGGAGCGGTTTGCTGAACCTTCAGCTTGGCGAAAGCGCTCAAATAGATGGGGAATTTGTTCTTTAACAATGCCAATTCCAGTATCTTGTACTTGTAATATGCAGCGATCGCGCTCAGATTTTAGTCTGATACCGATCGTGCCACCTTCAGGAGTAAACTTCATGGCATTTGACAAGAGGTTATAAACCACCTTGTCAAATTTTTCCATGTCCAAGTACACCGTCGAACATTCATCTAGCTGGGTAACAAGATGTAGCCTCTTTTTCTCGCAGTAGGGACGAAAAGATTCCACTATTTGGCTAACAAATTCGACTAAATCGCAGGGATGGAAGCTAGGCTGCATTCTCCCCGCATTCAGGCGTTGTAAATCTAGGAGTTGATTTACCAGTCGCAGGAGGCGGCGGGAGTTACGCAGGGCGATCGCACATTGGGAGTAAGATAATCCCTCACCAGCCGCCACCGCCGACTCTAAAGGCCCTTGAATCAAGGTAATCGGTGTGCGAAACTCATGGGAAATATTTTGGAAAAATTCGGTTTTTTGTTTGTCTAATTCCAGTAAGCGTTCAGCTTGTTGGCGGGTTTTTTGATATAAGTGTGACTGCTGGACAGCGATCGCCGCTTGTGCTGCTACTGCTTTCGCCAAATCGATATCAGATGGCAACCATTGGCGTACTTTTTTACCTTCATGCAAGGTAATACTACCAATACATTTACCATCAGCCAACAATGGCACAAACATTAGCGATCGCGCTGGCATTTTTAAAGGCAAATCAAAACCCCGCACATCTGAGGGAGAATGATTCACATTACCAATTACCACAGGTTCATGTGTCTGTAGCATTTGTTGGAGGATGGGATTCTCCTGTATAGATGCTTGAGAATAGGGTAATCTCTGACTTGGTAGGTGATTATTACTACTTGAGTTATTGTCTGGGGCTGCCGATTTTAAATTTTCTGAATGTTGAAAACTGTCATACAAGGCCACAGACTCGACAAACTCATCATCCTCAGTCCATAAAGACAGGACACAGCCATCAACTTGTAAAGCTTGTCCCAATTGCTGGGTAATTGCCGCAAAGATATCTTGAGGATCTAAGCTAGAGCGAATCGCGCTAGTAATCGTATTAATCAAGCTCTCTCGTTTGGCAAGGGCACGTACTTGTTCGTAAGCATAAGCTTGAGACAAAGCTAAAGCTGCCTGATCCGCTACCATCAACACTAACTGCACCTCATCATCCCCCCAAAAACGAGGCTGAGAACACTGATGCAGTGCTAGCACCGCCATCAATTCTTGTTGGCAGATCAATGGCACAACTAAACTAGAACAAATATTAGCAGCAGCAAAAGCTTGCCCGCGATCGCGCAGTTCGGGAGTGTTACCGTGAATCCGCTCATCATCAATAACATCGTGAATCACCTGAACTTCGCGGGTTTCCCACACCGTCTGAGCCAAAAGAGGCAGAGGGGGAGCAGAGGATATGGCGGGCAGAGGTGAAACGCCTACTGCTACTTCCCCTCCGCTCTCCCGCACCTCTGCTTCTTCAGAAAGAGGCTTCTGATAAATGAATCCTTTATCCGCCAACTGCTCATCTTGGAAGGGACGCAACAGACAGACATCCACCTCCAACATGTGACCCACTGTATCTACAATTGCTTGCAAAATTTGTCTGTAGTCTAAAGCACTGCGAATCGTATTAGTAACGGTATTCAGCAGCGATTCTTGACGGAGTGTGCGGGTAAGTTCGCGGGTTCTAGCTTTGAGGACATTGTGGGTATCCAAAGCTTGGCGTACCACTGCTTTAAGTTCCTCCGCTTCCCACGGTTTGGTGACATATTTAAATACCTTACCAGCATTGATTGCTTCCACCAAGTCTTCGACATCGGTGTAGCCAGTTAAAATAATCCGAATAATATCTGGATATTGAGTTGCTGTCAGACTCAAAAATTCTGTACCGCTCATCATCGGCATCCGCTGATCGGAGATGATCACCGAGACCTCTCCCTCTTGAGCCAGCAGATCGAGGGCTGCAGGGCCAGAGGTTGCCCTTAGCACCTTATAATCACGATAGAAAGTGCGGTAAAGCAAGTCAAGGTTGTCTGGTTCATCATCGACAACCAAAATTTTAGGCTTACTGTTTGCTTGAGATTTCATGCACCGCTTTCCTGCTGCAACGGCAGTCGGATAAAGAATAATCTGATCAGGTAAGAGCAGAGCATTTCGGCCAATAAGGCTGTTTGGCTACATGACTGCTGAGTGTAGGAGCGTTTACTCACAGTAATTCGTCTCAATTGCTTGTGCCGATTACCATTTGCGTTGGTGCAGTGTAATTGCTTTCATAGTCAGTTTTAGTGTTACAGAGTTGACGCTTGCTTGCCAAATCTTTTTTCACCTCCTGTGAGCAATGTCTGATACCACATACAGCGCTCATAACTAGCTGAAAAATCGAGATAAAGCTGCATATTAAGTTTTCCCTTTGCAGCAGTTGTAATAACACTTGCAGGTAAATTTTATTTATGGTAGTCATGGTAGAGTCGGGGAAATTAAAACAATAAGATTTAAAGCCAAAGTATACTATTAGACAAATACCTCTTTCTAATTTAGCAATCAGAACTATCATTAAGACAAGTAGTAGTGGTTGAGAAGTTAGAGATTAGGGATTAGGGAACCTTACAGATTCTTGTCCCAGTGCCTGTACAGCCTATTTGGATGACTTGGTAGCATAGTAGTATCAGTGTAGCAGTAGCTGCAAAAACAAGTTCAGTACTGCAAACAAGGGTGGTTTTAAACCAGAGTTTGCCAATAGTGTACTTACTTAACAATTTCAGAGATACTGCTTACCGACAAGTTATGCTATTCCTCTGTCCACTCACTCAAAGCTCTATCACTTGACAGATGTTTTTGTGGCAATAAGTTTGATAATCTGCCTACCTAAAACCAGGGATGCAATGAATCTACTGAATTTAAGGTTATAGATTTATGAAGTTGTAACTCCTAATACTCTTTCAAAAATGCAGGTTATAAAACCCCAAACTAAAGTGTAAAAATTTGTTAAATGACAAGCAAAAGCGAATTTAGCAATATTAGTTCAGTTAAATCTCCTGGGCAACTCTTAAGTTCTGATTTAGTTTAAATCTTGTTTTAGGATATTTGAGAAAATTTCTGTTGAATAAAATCAATACTAAACTAGCCTTGAAATATCGGTTTTTTCACCCATACCACCAACAGCCAATCGATCCAGCTTCCTACCAATTCCAAATTCGTACAGCTACACCTGCTGATTTAATTGGTGTTGCCGAAATTATTACTGAAAGCTTTCACTCCCACAACGGTATATGGGGATGGGCTTTCCCGTTGCTACGTCTGGGTATTTACGAAGACTTAAGGCATCGGATGGCATCACCTGCGCCCCGTCATGTTTGCTTAGTTGCTCTGGAAGCTACTACTGGTGAGGCTAATAACTTAGTGGGAAGCGTAGAACTGGGTGTACGTTACAGTAATGATTCATGGAGCCAGGCTGGAGTAGGTTTTCCTTACTTATCTAATTTAGCGGTTCACCCAAAATACCGTAGACATGGTGTGGCTTCAGCATTGCTTACTAGCTGCGAAAAAGTTTCTCGTGAATGGGGATTTCAAGACTTATATCTCCATGTTTTAGAAAATAACCATCAAGCAAGACAGCTTTATTTCAAGCTGGGATATCGGGTGCATAAAGTCGAATCGAATTGGAATACATTTCTCCTAAGACGCTCAAGCCAGATGCTATTGCACAAGCACCTGAGTGCTGATTCCATTATCTAAATTGTGTTTTTTTTGGCAATTGTCAAGTTTTGTGTGCTATTTCAATTAGATTTGATAAAGTCTATAATTCATACCAATAATCAAACACAAACGAAACCTAAACCGCGTCTACCTTGAAAATCATAGTTATTTAGACTTAGAGAAAGCCACAACTAAAGAATATACTCTCTTAAGAACTCCAACTTTTACAATGGATGAGGTTTAATTACAAATCCAGCCAATATTAGCTAAATACCCCTATAAATCCGCTTTTATTTGGAGAATTTACTTGGTTTCAGCCGGAAACTGTAAAGAAGGCTCTTTGAGTTGTAATGAGTTTTTTTACTCAATCAAATAGAAAGGAGTTCTATAGGTAAAAACTAAAATATGTTAATTTATAAGGCAGTAAATAGCTTTTGATAATTCTTTCTCAAAATAATATTTTATTTTAATTTTTTACGAAAAATCCCCTCATCTGTACTAAAAAATCTCTTAATTAGTAAATATTTTTAATATTAAAAAATGTTAAACTTAGCCTTGTAGGATTTTTGGTTAATAAATCTTTTAAAGCATTCGATATAGATAAAGATCGACTATAATGGGAATATAGGCGAAATTAGGCTGAAAGAAATCATTACTTCCTCATAATAACTTTGTAATTAATATATTCATCTTTATAAAAACTTTAACGAAACACGAGTATAGTTTACAGACAAATCTAGCTATATCTCATAAAATATAATCACTCAATTACTGAAACAACGCCTATATATTATTATTTTTAGTTGGATTGGCCAGAAAGGTCTTGATAATATAAAGAATTCAAAAACTTGATTTGATATAACAGCTAGTTCCGTTTTGAAGTGCATACTACAACAACATTCATTAAAAGTTTAAAAAACATGGATAGCGAACAGCATCGACGCTATCAGACCTCTATGGTATCAACTTATTACCCTGAAACTACTTTCCTTGACTCTGTTGGCATGTCAGAGGGAACTGAGCAATCGCAAGGCTCGGATATCCTTACACGTTTGCACAGTGGAGAAGTTTTCATCGTCAATAGTCGTCGGCGAAATGGATTAATACTCTTTAAACGCTACCATGCAGAGTTTGCTGGGCCTGGGGCTGCTGTGGGTGGGGATTACGATTGTGATTGTCAAAGGGCACTGCCAATAGGTAATCTTTCTTTATTAACTCCTGAATCTAATGAAGAACGCCAGAAGGCTTACTTGATTAGGCGACAGTGGATTCGATTGATAAAACAAATTACAGAAAACTCACTGCCTGGGCAGCGAGTACAGAAAATTCTCGATCAATTTGAACAATACTTTCCACCAGAAATAGTGGCTCTTTTGCCGGATGTTGCCTTTGCTCTTTTAGTGGGTGTGCTGCCACAAACAGTGGGAGTAGTTCGTCGTTTGGGCAGTGAGGTAAATAGCAGGTTTAATTACTGAGTAAATTGCTCAGATGACAAATTTGCCAAAGCAGCTTTGACTCGATTAACGGTGCGGGCGTTTTCATCTATCGTTCCGACTGTAATTCGCAATCCTCCGCTAATGAGTCGTACAAGAGTGCCGAGTGTTCTAAGTTTCTGGTGGAAAGTTTTTAAAGCAGCTTCTGGTGAATTAAAGCTATTTGGTTTAAGACGCAGGTAAATAAAGTTGGCAGCACTTGGGGTAACTTGTAGTTCTGGTTGCTGGGATAAAATTTCGATGAGTTTGGCTCGTTCACTCAGGGTTTGGGGAATTGATTCCAGCAAGAGTGTACGATTTTGTAAACCAACTAAGGCTGCTGCTATGGAAAAACTGGGGAGATTGTAGGGTAAGCGAACTTTTTCTAAAATGGCGATCGCTTCAGGATGAGCAATGCAATAACCAATACGGAGAGATGCCAATCGGAAAGCTTTAGAAAAAGTGCGTAATATCACCCAATTAGGGCGCTGTGCTAATTCACCTACTAGGGTAGTTTGACTGAATTCATAGTAAGCTTCATCAATTACTACCAAAATATGCTGGGGTAAACTTCTTAACCACGCTAACTCTGCCGCAGTTAAGCTATTGGCTGTCGGTGAATTGGGATGTACTACGAAAACTACGCGAATCGGTGGATTCTGAGTTTGTTCGATCGCAGACTGGGCGGCGCTGATATCAATTTCAAAACTTGTTTCATTTCTACCCACCGCCACTACAGCAATCCCTAAAGTTTGTGCCAAAATTCCGTACATCGAGAAAGTAGGGTTGGCAACAAGAATCGATCCTTCTCCTCCTAGACAGGTGGCGATTAATAAAGAGCGGATTAGTTCATCTGAACCATTGCCAACAGAAATATTGGCAGCAGTAAACAAGGATGAGGCGGCTGACTGATTAACGTACTGGGCGATCGCATCCTTAAGTGTTTCATGTCCGCCATCGGGATAACGATTTGTTTCAATTACTTGCTGATACGTCCATGCCAGCTTCTCTTTTAACTCAGGTGGTAAATCGTAGGGGCTTTCATTTGTATCTAACCGATCGAACTGTGTGGCGACAGAATCGGCTGTATCGTTGCTAGGATGAGGTTTATAGGCGGTGAATTGGGCTAAATCTGACCGGATGAAGGGAAGCATAGTTTTAGTCATTAGTCATTGGTAATTAGTCATTGGTCATTAGTAACTTAAGACTTACGCATAAAATTGCCAAAAAGCTTAATTTATCGAACCGCCAAGACGCCAAGAGCGCCTTCGCGTAGCGTCTCGCAGAGAAGAATTCGTAGAGTGTGCGTGAGTCCTATAACTAACAAAGGACAAATGACTAAGGATATTAGTTATGTGTGAGTCTAATATTTTACAACTTCAAGGTAATTGGCAAAAGAGGCGAATTGCTTGCCAAATTTCTTCCATAACATTACCCAGGGCGTGGTCACTGTCGAACTCGACTAACTCCACCCAAGGACGCGAACGCGCAAAGTCCCGACTAGCTTCGATCGGAATGACTTCATCCTTTTTGCCGTGCAAAATCAGTGTGGGGATAGGGCGTTGTAAAAGCTTTTCTTGGTATTGGGCAGCATCTGTAACGAAATCGTAATTTAAGGAAAGCGATCGCTCCTCTCCATAGTGGTAGACCATGATATATTTTTCCTGCTGCCAACGCTCTACTTCTTCATCTCCTAACTTGGGCAACCAATGGGATAAAAACCCAAAAGCTGGTGCTAATAAAACTAAGCGTTGCACTTGTAAATTTTGTTGTCCCAAGTGGGCAGCAGTCAAACCACCCAAACTTGAGCCAATGAGCGTTACTGGTGTAGAATGATTGCTGAATTCTGCGGCAACTTGAGTTAGCTGACGAGTGATTGTTAATTGGGAAAAATCGCCAGCATTGAGATCGGGGATTTT
>NZ_JABXKI010000328.1 GCF_017115095.1 Nostoc sp. NMS4
GTGACTGGTGTCCTTAAAGTGTTAACTCAGCACTCAGCACTTTTAACTCAGCACTTTTAACTCAGCACTGCTATACACTCAGCACTCAGAATTACATCTGGCTTCCGAGGTTAAAACTTCCATGTCTGTGCCGCTACTGCGCCTCAGCAATAACTTTGATACTTATATTAGTGGTGAGGTAACTATTCATCCAAGCGCGGTACTTGCACCTGGGGTGATCCTCCAAGCGGCTATAAACAGCAAGATCGTCATTGGGGCAGGGGTCTGTATTGGCATGGGAGCAATTCTCCAAGTCCATGAAGGCACTCTAGAAGTAGAAGCAGGTGCAAATCTGGGAGCCGGTTTTTTGATGATTGGCAAAGGCAAAATTGGCGCAAATGCTTGTATTGGTTCAGCAACTACAGTTTTTAACTGTTCGGTTGAACCTGGACAAGTAGTACCGCCTGGTTCAATTTTAGGAGACACCAGTCGGCAGATTGCCCCAACAAAGCAACTAGAGCCATCGACAAATAACCCAACTTCTATTACAAATGCACCACCACCGAAGGAAGAAGAAAATGGCTCAAGTGGAATTAAGGAAAAGGAAATTTCCTCAACTAACTTCTCAGCTTCGGCTTTTGTAGATTTCAAACAAAATAAGTCAATTTCTTATTTTAAATCTCCCGCCACTCCAGAAAGTCAGTCTCCTCCGGTGCAGGAACCGACGAATGACGCTGACTCAACTTTGAAAGAAGCCGCCCAACCTTCTACAGAACAGAACTCAGTCCCCAGTCAGCCAACCACAGAATCTCCTAACGGTTTTGGGACTCAAATTTATGGACAAGGGAGCATAAGCAGACTGTTGACTACACTGTTTCCTCATAGACAATCCTTGAGCGACCCAAACTCTGACGATTAGTCAGAGTAAGTGTTAATTGTAAGGTGTCGGCTTTTTCCGTATTTTGGAGAGTTCATCATGGAAACATATAATCAACGGCCTATTCGCACCATCCAGGGAGCGAGTAGTCAAGAAACCTTTCAAGATACTGCTTTGGGTTTAGTTTCTACCCGCAGCTTTCCTGCGATCGTTGGGACGGCGGATATGATGCTGAAATCGGCGGGAGTTCACCTCGTTGGCTATGAAAAAACTGGTAGTGGTCATTGTACTGCGATCGTCCGGGGTGGAATTGCTGACGTGCGTTTGGCGGTAGAATCTGGTGTGCAAACGGCTGAACAGTTTGGTCAGTTGGTTTCTAGTTTGGTGATTCCTCGACCTTATCCGAACCTAGATATAGTACTTCCCATCACAACCCGTTTTACTAAATTAATGCAAGAGGGCAATTATAGCCGTCTGAGTAATCAAGCAATTGGTTTGGTAGAAACGCGAGGGTTTCCCGCGATGGTCGGAGCGTGTGATGCCATGCTCAAAGCTGCCGATGTTTATTTAGCAGCTTATGAAAAAATTGGTGCGGGTTTGTGTACAGCTATTATTCGGGGTTCCGTAGCAAATGTGGCGGTAGCAGTGGAAGCAGGAATGTTTGAAGCAGAACGGATTGGGGAATTGAATGCAGTGATGGTAATTCCTCGACCTCTGGATGAAATGGAGTTAACTTTGCCATTGGCAAGCTGCTGGATAGAAGAACGCGAACCGTTAAACTTACCAGTGAATATTAAAGAACAAGTTGCGGAAATCGAGGTACTAAGATTACCAGACTTAACCAAGCTACCTACAAAAGTTCAAGAAGAATTATGGAATGATGAATGATGAGGGATGAATTTTGAAAAATCATCATTCAGCATTCACCGTTTAGATGGAAGGCATCTTACGCTTTATCTGTTCTGATAATACCTTCTTAGAACCATAAATAAAATACCTTTATTTTAATATAAATGATAGAGTTTTATCTATAAATAAAACTCGTAACTTTCTGTGAGCATCACTGTATCATTTGCCAGTGTTCAGCAATACTAGTTTTATATCTATTAATCGCCATATACAGGAGAATCACCCTTGAACCAAGCGACGCTGCACCAGTTAAAGGTGTTCGAGGCGGCGGCACGGCACAGTAGCTTTACTCGTGCTGCTGAGGAATTGTTTCTCACCCAACCTACAGTTTCTATGCAGATCAAGCAACTAACAAAATCGGTAGGTTTGCCATTATTTGAGCAAGTGGGGAAGCGATTGTATCTGACGGAGGCAGGACGGGAATTATTTGCTACTTGTCGGCAGATTTTTCATAATATAGCCCAGTATGAAATGAAGGTGGCAGATTTAAAAGGGCTAAAACAAGGACAATTACGTTTGGCAGTAATTACAACAGCAAAATATTTTATCCCACGTTTGTTAGGGCCATTTTGCGAACTTTATCCAGGAATTGATATCTCACTGCAAGTAACAAATCACGAACAAATTTTAGAACGGATGAGTCAGAATCTGGATGACTTATATATTATGAGTCAAATTCCAGACAATATAGATGTAACTTGTGAACCATTTCTAGAAAACCCTTTGATAGTGTTTGCACCGAATAATCATCCTTTATCCAAAGAAAAAAATATTCCTATCCAACGTCTGTCTAACGAACCTTTTATTATGCGAGAACCTGGTTCAGGAACTCGTCGCGCCGTCCAAGCGCTATTTGAAGAACAAGGGGTAACGGTAAAAGTCAAGCTAGAATTGGGAAGCAATGAAGCAATTAAACAAGCGATCGCAGGTGGTTTAGGTATTTCTGTTTTATCCCGTCATACTTTACTATCAGATGTTTCAGAGTTTAGCATTTTAGATGTACAACACTTTCCCATTCAGCGAAGTTGGTACATGGTTTACCCCTCTGGCAAGCAGCTATCTATCGTCGCTCGTGCCTATTATGAATATCTACTAGCTGCGGCAAAGAATTTTGTAGAGCAAAAGGCTGATCCGGCTTATAGTACCCTTGAACCAACTCACGGTTAAAATAATTACGAATTACCTAAAGGGGGGTTGACGGTTAGACCGGGAAACATTGACAATTAACCAGCATAATCATTAAAAATGGGGGAAAACTGGCAGTGGTTAACCCGGAAATACCGTCTTGGCGCAAAACAGTACAAAGCGAGATTGTAGCTGTTACCGTGTATGCTGACAGAGCATTGGTTACACGGCGGGGTGTAGTTGATTTAACAGGGATTGAACAGGAATTAGTAATTACCCCAGTGCCAATGACTCTAGAAACTGAGTCTGTCAGGGTTAGCGGCAAAGGTACGGTAGGGGTGCGCTTGGTGGGAGTTAGTAGCGATCGCATTTACACTACTGAACCCGTAGCGGAGCGAGTAGCACATTTAACCAGGCAAATTCAGCAATTAGAAGCAGAAAAACGCCATCTACAAGCCCAGGTGGATGCTTTAGCATTGCAATCTAGTTTTATCGCCGGCTTACGTGAAAAAACCGAAGAACCATTTTCCCAGAGTTTGTCTCGAAAAAATCTCAGCCTCAGCGAAACATTAGATTTTTTAAACTTTCTCGGAAGCCAGTATAGTGAATATGCGATCGCATCTGGAGAGTGCAAAACCCAACAGCAGGAATTAGACAAACAACTCCAAGCACTCCACACCTCATTGCAAAAAATCCAAACACCCCATCCCAAAGAGAGTTTTAGCTTAGTTGTTGCCGTTGAAGTAACGGGTGAAGGCGAATTTGAATTAGAAGTATCTTACATAGTAAATCGGGCTAGTTGGAATCCGCTTTATGACTTGCGCTTTAGCACTAACAGCGATATTGTACATCTGAGTTATCTTGCAGAAATAACTCAAAGCACTGGCGAAGATTGGATTGGTGCAAATCTCACCCTTTCTACCGCCAAACCGGGATTAGGGACACTTCCACCCAAACTTGAACCCTGGTATATTGATGCGCCACGTCCCCAAATGTTACCACGACGACGATTTGCTGCCCAGCCGCCACTGTTGCCTAGCATACCAGAACCACCTGCTTCTGCTGCCAGAACAGATTGGCAAGAAGAAGATGAAGTTGCCGAAGATAGTCTCATCTCAGCAGAAACCGTTACAGCCGAAGTATCCAAAGAAGGAAGTGTAGTTACCTTTAAATTGAATGGTGGTGGTAATATTCCCAGTGATGGCGCACCCCATAAAACTACGATTTTCAACGATGATTATCCTTGTAGCTTCGATTATGTGGCAATGGCGCGCTTGGTAAGCTTTGCTTATCTACAAGCAAATGTGAAAAATAATCCCAACGGTGCGACTTTGTTACCAGGTAAAGCGAATATTTTCCGCGACAACGTTTTTGTCGGTACTACTGGGTTGGAGAATATTGCACCGGGGCAAGAATTTAAACTGAACTTAGGAATTGATGAAGGTTTAAAAATAGAGCGCGAATTAGTTGAGCGTCTGGTAGATAAAAGATTAATTAGCAACCAACGTCGGATTACTTATAGTTATCGGTTGATAATTACTAATTTACTCGATAAAGAAATAAATCTAAAACTCACTGAACAATTGCCAGTTAGCCGCAACGAGCAAATTAAAGTCCGTCTGAGTCGCAGCAATCCACAAATTCAAATTGGTGAAATGGGGATTTTAGAATGGCAGTTAACTCTTCCACCCCAAGAGCGACGAGAGGTATATTACCAGTTTAATGTTGAACATCCACCTGACTTAATGGTAGTTGGGTTAGATATTTAGGGTTCATAAAAAAAGGGATAAGCCCAAAAGCCTATCCCCTAAAAAAATCAACTAATCAATGTATCAAGTTCCACTTGTCCAAGAATTAATGTACTCAATTTGATCAGCAGTTAAGCTATCAATTGTGATACCAATAGCTTCCAACTTCAATCGAGCAATTTCTTGATCAACTTCAAGAGGAATGGAGTGCAAACCAGGTTCCAACTTACCCTTATTCTTCACCAGGAATTCACAAGCCAAAGCTTGGTTCGCAAAACTCATATCCATTACTGCGCTGGGGTGTCCTTCAGCCGCAGCTAGGTTAATCAAGCGTCCTTGTCCAAGAACGACGACTGATTTACCATTTTTCAATTTGTACTCTTCGGTGAAAGGACGAACATCTTTGACTTCCTTAGCTTGTGCAGCCAAGTATTTCAAATCAAGTTCTAAGTCGAAGTGACCGGAGTTACAAACGATCGCACCGTCTTTCATGACATCGAAGTGTTCACCGCGAATGACGTGCTTGTTACCAGTCACAGTAATAAAGATATCACCTTCAGATGCAGCTTTAGCCATTGGCAGGACGCGGAAGCCATCCATTACGGCTTCAATTGCCTTGATGGGGTCGATTTCGGTGACGATGACGTTAGAACCCATCCCACGGGCGCGGAGGGCTGTACCTTTACCACACCAGCCATAACCGACGACAACAACGTTCTTCCCAGCCAACAAAATATTTGTGGCGCGGATGATGCCATCTAGGGTTGATTGCCCAGTACCATAGCGATTATCAAAGAAGTGCTTGGTATCAGCGTCGTTGACGTTGACTGCGGGGAAGGTGAGAACGCCTTCTCTAAACATGGCGCGTAAACGCACGATACCGGTTGTGGTTTCTTCGGTGCTACCAATCAAATCAGCGATTTGGTGTTGGCGGTGTTGGATTAAAGCCGCAACTACATCGCTACCGTCATCAACAATAATGTTGGGGCGATGATCTAAAGCTATTTGAACGTGGCGGTTATAAGTTGCGTTATCTTCGCCTTTTTGAGCAAAGACGGGAATTTCATGATCGGCGACGAGGCTAGCTGCTACGTCATCTTGCGTTGATAAAGGGTTGCTAGCAATTAAAAGCGCGTCTGCACCACCGGCTTTCAGAGCGATCGCCAAATGTGCTGTTTCTGTCGTAATATGGGCGCAAGCTACAAGGCGTAAACCAGCGAAGGGCTTTTCAACAGCAAAGCGATCGCGGATTTGCCGCAAAACTGGCATTTCGCGTCCAGCCCATTCAATACGCTGTCTTCCCAAGGCTGCTAGGCCGAGGTCTTTAACCTCGTGCTTTAATCGGGGAGAAGTTGCGGTCATCAAAAGTTTCCTCAAAAAGTTAAAAAAGTTACGTAAAATTTACGCACCATACTAGGGTATTCTACTACTGGCAATTTTTGCTTGAAAGAAAGCAAATTACTAGTTAATAGCCCTCAAAACTAGCTTGACGTTTGATCGGCGGAATGTCAACTTCATCCCCAGGTTCGGATTTTTTGTTTTACCTTTAGTAAGAGTAAGACTCTGATCAAGCTTACATACATATTTTAAATCTATTGTCATCTGTCTAAAGATGGATGATAACCAAAAAAACATCGACTTTTTATCATCTAAAGGGAAAACCTCAACTTTAGATAGGTACATCTACCCAAAGTAATTGCGGAGGATGGTTAGAGAAGAAGTCATTAGTTGATTTTAATCAAGGAGGTGTATGAGTGCGATTTCAATTTTTGGCGTTGGCTTTGCCCGCCGTAGGCATCGCCAGTTCAATAGCTATAGGCGTTGTATCTGTGCCAAAAGCCACAGCCCAGATTCCTTTGTTACCGCAGCTGCAAGCTCCCAGCAGTGTGAGTAATGATTCCGATAACAGAGTTGTTTCAGGCTGGATTTATTTAGATGGCCGTCGGTTATTTCAAATAGCGGCAACAAAAACCAACTTTCCTGAGCGTTCAGAATATATTCAAAAGAAGTTGGAGAAAATTGGTCAAAATTACTTTAAATCACCAGAAAAAACCGCAGTTAAGGTAGAAGTTCGCCAAGTCAACGAATTACCAGTAATTTATGTCAACGGTCAATATCTGATGACCGTTACTTCTGAAGATGCTGGACTGCGACAGGTAGATATATCGACATCGGCAAATCAAGTCAAAGAATCGTTACAAGAAGACTTACAACAAGCAAAGCAAGAAAGACAAACTCAATCTTTAATCGACCAAGGTAAAATTGCTGCCGGTATCGCGCTGGCAATGGCGATCGCAAGTTGGGGGGTATATAGCTGGCAGCGACGTTCTCAAAAGGATTTAGAACACCCCATTACCTCCCAAGCCCAAAGGGAATTTAACTATTCAACACCAGCAGATCAAGCAATTACAACACAACTAAATCAACGACAACAGCAACATTTACAAGAAGCCAAGAGACGATTGTTTCAGCTAAGTCAAGCTGGAATTTGGGGAGGTGGAAGCTTCTTTATTTTGGGTCTATTTCCCTATACACGAGGTTTTCAGGTAGCAATTCTCACAGCCGCCCAATTTCCTTTGCGATTAGGTGTCGTATGCCTGGGAACCTATGTAGCAATCCGTTTAACCTACGCATTGATTGACCGCTTCGCCTCCACTCTAATCAGCAGTGGTGCTTTCCTCACCCCAGAAAGTTCTGCACGGTTGCAACTGCGAGTTTCTACATTTTCTGGCGTGACTAAAAGCATCACTACTGCGATTTGGGTAGGAGTAGGCTTCTTACTAGCGCTGGTATCCTTGGGGATAGATATCGTTCCCTTGCTAGCGGGTGCTAGTTTGGTTGGTGTTGCATTGTCTTTGGCATCGCAAAACTTAATTAAAGATGCAATTAACGGTTTCTTGATTATTTTAGAAGACCAGTACGCTTTAGGCGATGTGATTACAGTGGGAGACGTGGGAGGCTTAGTCGAAAATCTGAATCTGCGGATGACCCAAGTACGGGATTCCGAAGGGCGCTTGATCACCATTCCCAATGGTGAAATTAAAATTGTTGCCAATCTTTCTAGTCGTTGGTCACGAGCCGATTTAACAATTCCCATCGCCTACCAAGCCGATACAGAAGAGGCTTTGAAGTTGATTGAAACTATTGCCGATAAGATGAATCAAGAAATGCAATGGCAGCGTCAAATTTTGGAACCGCCGCAAGTTTTGGGAATAGATCAATTTGGCGATCGCGGTTTAATTATTCGTGTCTGGATAAAAACACAGCCCCTCAAGCAATGGGATGTAGCACGAGAACTTCGCCGCCGTCTGAAAGTTGCCCTAGACGAAGCTGGAATTTCCATCTCAGTGCCTCAACAAGCAATTTGGGTCAATGACGATCACTTGTTAAATTTTCCGAGTAATGGCAAAGCTCATTAGAAATTTTGCTTCATTACCGCATTTTTCAGTTGATTAGACCAAACCCTGACCTCTCGTAGCTGGAGACTGGGGAGACAAGGGGGACAAGGGATACAAGGGAGACAAGGGAGACAAGGGAGACAAGGGAGACAAGGGAGACAAGGGAGACAAGGGGACAAGGAGATAAACTCTTGTACAGACGCGATGAATCGCGTCTCTACTCCTAACTCCTAACTCCTAACTCCTAACTCCTAACTCAGCACGGGCTAAACCTTAGCTATCCGCTAACAGCACTCCTAA
>NZ_JABXKI010000135.1 GCF_017115095.1 Nostoc sp. NMS4
GTTTTAAAGTCGCGGGTATTGCGGTCAAAAACCTGACGTACCAGAGGTGGCATCGATGCCGTATCTAGTTGATATAGCAACTGGGCATCAGCATTACTCACTGGCAAAAGATTGGGCAAGTCTGGCTCTGCTTGTGCCAATTCAGCGAGTAATTCTGGCCCAATTTCCCAATACGTCATTTCTGCCAGACGTTGGAATCCATTTTGCCGATATAGTGCCAGCGCCTCAATGTCATTGATATTAACTTCTAGTAGCCAAGTGCGAGCTTCCAAAATCGACTCAAAGCAATGACGCAAAAGTTGCGAACCAATTCCTTGTTTATCGACACCACGCTCTAGTAACACTTGATCGATCCGCCAAGTGCTGCGTGTGCGGTTAAAGGGTGACACTTGAATCATTCCTAGAAGTATCCGCCCTTGCTCTGCGACAAAAGCACAGAGGCGATACTGTAGCGGGTTAGGAAACCAACTTAAAAATTTGAGTAATCCATACCAACGACGCAGCCTTTGCATCTGGCTGATGGCAAAACCTGCTCCCTGAGGAGTGAGGGCTGCGAATGACTCTTGAGTTATGCGCTCAATTCCATCCAGATCCCGGTATTGGACTGGTCGAATAACAACGCTGAGGTTTCTGGGAAGTAATGAAGTCATTTTAATTCGAGCCGCCATTTAGCCCTAACTAACTGCTCTTGAAAGGAAGAAACTGCTGCAATAATCTTAACTAGTTTCTGCTCTCTACTATTGTGCCAAAAGGGTGATTTTAGTAACTTAACACTTAAAAAGCAGAAAAAGCAGACCTTGTGAGAACACCATTGGCATTAACCCAACAACATCTGCCCTTATTTTATTTGAATTTTGATTAAAATTTGTATATATTTTATAGCCCTTGTCGAGAAACTAGCTTTTCAAAGTGGGCTTGGGTTTGATGGAGTAACTGCTGGCGACTATCTACCAGTGTTTGCTTCAGCGTTGGAACAAGATTGCGAGCTTGCAGAGTCATGTGAAGTTGCAGATTGGCGACATATTCACTGAAATCTTGATTCACTTCATCTGCGCCCGCATCTGTTAATAAATTTGATTCCATTGCCACTGTGTTCTCCTGTGTTAATCCTGTGCTGTCTCTCTTCATGAGCAAAAACTATCACGTTGTTTGGACTAACTTCTTAATTTGCAATGAAGTTTAACGCTTCTTAGGGATAGTGTACCCCTTAAAATCTCAAACCAACGCCACCTTGTACTGAGATCGCTGTCCCACTGCTATCTCGGTAAGCATCAAAAGCAATAATAGCGTTGCCAAAAAGCACAGTATTGCTATTTGGGATCATATAATCAATACCCGGTTGTAAAGCAAAACTAATTTTGTCGCCCACAGGAGAAGAACCGCCACCACCCGCTAACACCAATCCAGCACCCAGGTAGGCATCAGCTTGCCAGTTAAGGGGTAAATCGTAAGAAACCGTCGGTACAACAGCCGTATTATTACCAATTAACACTTGGGCGCGGAGAGAAATTGGTGCTTCCAAAAGCTTGTAACGTCCCGCGATCACCCCACCAAATTGGATACCATCAGTAAAACCAACAGTAGGTCCGATACCGATATAGCTGCCATAAGCTACTTGAGCTTGTGCTGGTTTCGTACTCACCAAACTCAAAATCAAACCAGCCCCCAAAACTGAAACCAAATATGGAATATATTTCATAACCTACTCCTCACACAAATTTGTCATTTGTCATTTGTCATTTGTCATTTGTCATTGGGCATTGGGCATGGATCAATAGTTCTGCTTCCCCTGCTTCCCCTGCTCCCTGCCCCTCTGCCTCCCCTGCCCCCTGCCCCTCTGCCCTCCATTCTACGGGCAACGGGGATGAATGCCTCCTTGAGTACAAATGTATGCTAATTGCTTGGCATCTAAATTTTTGGCTTGAGAAAAATCAACCCCTTGGACTACGGCAGATACTGAGCCTAAATCTGGGGTTTGGACAAATTGATCTGCTGGATCTTGTTTGCTAGGAGCGAGAATTGCCCCTTTAAAATCTGCTCCAGCGACATTTGCCCCGCGTAAATCTGCAAGGCTCAGGTCGGCATTTTGCAAGTTAACGTTTTCCATTTGGGCAGAGCGTAAAACAGCACCAGTTAAACGAGTGGCGCTGAGGTTAGCATTGCTGAGATTAGCACGATCTAAATAAGCTCCTGATAAATCTGCTCCTTGCCAATCAGTGTTAGTTAAGTTAGCAAAAGATAATTGCGTTCCGATCGCAGTAGCGCGACCTAAACGCGCTGCATACAAATTCGCTTCGTTCAATTTAGCATCGCCTAAATCTGCCCCAGTCAAGCTAGCTTTTTCCAAAACTGCGTTTCGTAGATCGGCTCCTACTAGTTGGGTGCTGTTGAGTTTAGCATCATATAGACGCGCGTTGGATAAGTTGGCTCTGTTAAGAGTGGCGCGACTCAAATCGATCCGGTTCATCAAGACGCGACTGAGGTTAGCATCAGTAAGATTAGCTTGCTGCAACTGAGCTTGGCTTAAATCAGCGATTACATCGTCGTAGGTATCCCAACGCCCATCTTCACCCACACCCCGAAAGCGGCTACCCTTAAAGCTAGCTTGGTTAAGATTGGCAGATTTAAACTTAACTCCTGATAAATCAAGATTGTCCAGTACCAAGTTGAAGAAGGAACTTCCTGAAGTACCGCTTTGACCTAATTGGGTGCTACTAAGGTCAACACCCTCGATTTTTTTACCGCTATAAACAGAGAGAATCTTGTTAATTGTTCGCTGGTTTCTTTGTAGCCGCCCTTGCCGTAATTCCCGCTCTTTGGTTGCAGTGCTACCCACAGATTCGAGTTCGCTGACCAAAAACTGATTCTTATTTTTGAGTTCCGGGATGGCTTGGGGTCCGACAGTTGTTAAAGCTTGTTGAATCGTATCCAGAAGGCTGGGGTTAGTTTCGCTAACTAATAAATCCGCCAGAAATTTAATTGATTGTGGGTCATTAAGACCACCCATCGCCAGAATTGCACTTTGGCGTTGCTCATTAGTCGCCCCAGAGTTGGGAGTCAATTGTTTGACGATTTCGAGGAATTGTTGGCTGTTGATTTGCTTGGTTGCTCGCTGGGATTGTTGAATTTGGATATAAACTTGAGTGCCAATTAAAGTTGCCAGCACAGCAGTCATACTCGTCAGCCCTACCCCAAACAAAGTCAGATTGGGATTTTGCTGTATCCGCCGCCACAAGTTAGGTGACTGGCTGGTTTCGGCTATTACTAATTCTTCTCCCTCTTGCTTTTCTTCTGCTTGATCGTTACCGTCAGCAGACTGAGCTTGTTTGTTGCTAGCTAAGACTGCATCGATTGTATAAGTACCTGCGAGTTGATCATGGAGTGCGCGCCGACCCCGACGCGACGGTAAGCCTATCCCTTCACCCACAATCATTAATAAAGACAAAAATGTGAATAATCCTAAATTCGGAAAAGCAAAGCTGTAACGCCATAGCAAATAGGCGATGGAAATGGGTACTGTCCAACGCCCAACGCCTTCTCTAATTACAACTGCCCCCAATCCGGGCGGCTTCCCTTGCTCGTTGACAACCCGCACTTTTAACCAACGTTTTGGAATTGTGCTACCAGTCTTAGCTAATAAATACAATTGCCACCACGAGAGAGTTACAGGCGCTAACAGGGCGATTGTCCACAAAATATTAGTCGGCCATGCGACGTTACGGATGCCATAGCTCACAGGTAGGGCTAGGGGTCTAGCGATCGCTCTTTCTGTGACGACCAGCACGGGGTTAAGCGGCACTCGATTCAGATCGCTTCTAGAATTGGCATAGACACCAATGCCGAAGGGAATCAACCCACTAGTAACCACTAGTGTAATTTCAGCCGCCCAAGCAGCAAAACGCCTACTTGCTAGCAGCAGCGCACTGGCTCTTTCCGATTTTTTTGACTGACCAGATTGATTACTAGTTCTCCTGACAATTGGTGAGGTCATCCTATAATTTCCTTTGATATTATTTCTACGCCGCGATCGGCACAATTAATATAGACTAAGCTAATCCGCAAAAAGAAAAGCATATTGAAATAGGATTTGGGAGTCAGAATTCAGGAGTCAGAATTCAGAAGTAAAACAGGCTTAATACCTAGTTTTGACACTTCACTTCTGTACTTCACCTTTCTTTAAATCCTCTATAAGTCAGGAGCCTTTTGTATTCTGGCTCCTGACTCTCATAACTCTAGGCAGAGTGCAAAGTAAATGCATATCAACTTATTGTTTACGTTGAAAGCTACCAGACACAAAAAATTTGTATCCAACATACACTAACACTGCCAAAAGTGCCAGACTGATTACAGATGCAACTAGTTTAAACACTGCTTGCAGTATCGCCAAGCCTATTAGCACCGTCACACCTGAAACTACCAGCTTTTTCGCCCCAGATAAGCTGTTGAACCAAATCTGAAATCGCTCCAGTTGCAAGTTGAAGCTGGCAAAAACAGACCGAGGCGTTTGTTTTTGTTCTTGTGAAACTACCCCAGGCGGGGAATTAATCTCTGCCTCTAGCCGATCGAGGCGACGCTGTAGGTCTTCTTCTGGTTGAGGATTCATCAATCTTTCTTACCTCATTAGCATACTTATTCAACAATAGACTAACCAAATTCTATTTTTGGTGGTTGTCTTAGTGATTTTAGTTAATGTCTGTGCGTACAAGACCTTTCAGACATCAATTTTAGAGACGTTGCAATGCAATGTCCCTACATATACCTATCAAATCTTCACAAATAATCCTGAACTGACTGGTATTGCTTTATACGGCAGCTTTTGGAACTAAGAAGGATTGCTGTCGTCTATATAAATCAGACTGTATAACAATATTGCTCTCAAAAAATCTGGAGCATTAATTAAAATGAAGACGCTTAGGCTACTTGCAATTATTCCCACAGCTTTGGCGATGAGTTTGGTTTTCACTGAGGCTAATTTGGCACAAACACCAGCAATCCAAATTAATCGTAATTCCCAACCAGATCCATTGATTTTGAATGGAAAATCTGGGGGAACTGTCAAAAGTAATTGTGGCAATATTACTACTGAACCTAGTCAAGTTATCCAAGTAACAGAGTCACTACCTTACTTGCGATTAACAGTAGAGAGTAAAGGAAAGCCAACACTGTTGATCGACGGGCCTGGGGGGCGCTTTTGTGTACTAGCAGATAGTTACTCTGGAGGTAAGTCAGAACTTTCTGGTTATTGGCAGGTGGGAAGATACTCGCTGCATGTGGGCGAACTATCCGCGCAACAGTATAATTACACTCTCTCAATCTCGCAAAAAAATAAATAGTCATTAGTCATTTATGCTTTGCTAATGACTAACGCTCCTTGACTATTCTTCCAGTGATTTGGCTGGAACTTCGACAGCAGTTACATCAATTGTGCCTTCTGGTGTGAAGCGCTGAAATTGACTATTTTGTACTAACAGTAACTCCTTGCAGTTAGGACATTGCAACTGACTGTTGTTTAAACCTGTAAATTCATATCCACAGACGGGACATTGATCGGCAACCAAGTTGCGTTGCAGCCACCAGCGAAAGCCAAAAAAAGCCACAATAGGTGCTAACAACAGCAACCCGAAAATAATTAGCAATGAATTAACTAACCAACCCAAGCCCACTGATGCCAGCAACCAAACAACTGCTAGCAGTGTGAGCCAAGGGCGGAGATTTAAAAGATTCAATTGAAATGACTTAAAGCTCATTTTTAATAAATTTCGTCCTGCTCTCCTTCTAGGATAGCGATTTTAGTCATTAGTTATGAGTCATCGATCGTTTGTCATTTGGACTCAAATGGACTTCATTACTGAGGATAGGAGCATTTTTTGTAAGTGCTGTTGGAAGGCATTTATACCAAATAGAGCGATCGCTTGTTCTCGCAGCCACTCTCCATCACATCGCTGGTCATCCCCTTGAAGCATTTCTATACAAGCGGCTGCTACAGCATCAGGATTGCGGTGCGGTACTCGCCATCCCAGTTTACCATCCTGCAAGGGGTCAGCTGAACCATCGTTGTCACCGGATAATACAGGTACTCCACAAGCCATTGCTTCTAGATAAACTATGCCAAAGCCTTCTTGGGAAGGCATAATATAGGCATCAGCAAGACGGTAATGTTCCATTAATTCTTCTGTGGCAACAAAACCAGCAAATACAACGCGATCGCTCACACCTAAATATGCAGCTAGCTGTGCTAATCGCGGTTGATCGTCGCCGCGACCAATTACCAAATATTTCACTTCTGGGAAAACTTCAGCGATTTGTGGTAATGCCCGAATGGTGACATCTACACCCTTGTAAATATCTCCTGACCATAACCGCGCTACTGTCATTAACACCTTAGCACCAGTTAAGCTATACTTCTTTTCTAATTCTGGTTGTTTGTCACCAGGAGTAAATTTATCCCCATCAATTGCACAAGGCATCATCTGTACCATTTTTGGGTTTAGACTATTAGCAACACAAGCGCGATCGCGGCTGTAGCGACTAATTGTCCAAATTCCCGATGCTGATGTCAGGGCGCGACGTTCTTGATTTTTCAACGGTTCCCAGACTTCTTTGCCGTAAGTTAGCACGGTGTAAGGAATCCCCAAGGGTTGGCAAAGTGTTTGGATTAATACTGCTAAGTTAATATGACCGCAGAAAACTTGCTGCGGACGGCTTTGCAAAAGACACTTCAGTAAAGCTGCTGCCATTTGCAATCTCCCCAAATAAGGAGACTGATTTTTAAAGTAATGAAATTTCAAGTTCTCGTCTTCAAACGGATTTAAGCTATCAGCACTATCTCGCAGCAAAAAGACTTCTGCCTTGTAGTCTTGGCTCAATCCCAAATAGGCGTGAAAGATATCTTTTATATAGGATTGAATACCACCTTCGTGAGCAAAAATTTCTAAAAACACGAAGACATGGTTCGTTTTTTTGTTAACTTTCTCACCTAAATTCAGGTTTTTTGTCACTGTAGTGATGTGCATCTTAGATTATTTACACTCGCGGTAAGGGCGCGATTGCACCGCTTTGTAACCGCTCCAAATCTGTTTTTACCATTTTTTCTAAAAGTTCCTCAAAGCTTACTTGGGGTTCCCAGCCGAGATTTTTTTTAGCTTTGCTGGGGTTAGCTACTAGTTGAAAATGCTCATCTTGTCGCAATAAGCTAGTATTTAAAACTATATGCTGCTTCCAATCCAATCCGACAGACTCAAAGGCTGTGGCAACTAAATCTCTTACACTGTGTAGTTTACCAGTGCCAATCACATATTCTTCTGGTTGATCAATTTGCAACATTAGCCACATGGCCTCTACATAATCACCTGCAAAGCCCCAATCACGTTTGGCATCCAGATTACCGATTTCTAAGGTGTCAGTTAAACCCAATTTAATTGATGCAGCCGCCAAAGAAACTTTGCGTGTGACAAACTGAGGTGCGCGTAGAGGAGACTCGTGATTATATAAAATTCCGCTACAGGCAAATAGTCCATAGCGCTGTCTGTGATGCACCATTGTCCAGTGAGCGTGCATTTTAGCTGCCGCATAAGGATTTTTGGGACGAAAAGCGGTTTCCTCATCTTGAGGCGAGAGGAATACATCGCCAAACATTTCTGAACTGCTGGCTTGATAAAATCTGGTAGACAAACCAACTTTTCGTACAGCTTCTAAGAGCCTAGTAGCTGTACCAGTTATCAAATCTAGAGTTCCCAAGGGGTCGTTCCAGGAGTCGGGTACAAAACTAGGAGCCGCCAAATTGTAAATTTCTTGAGGACGTAGTTGTTCAACTGCGGTCAACAGCGCCGCACTATCCCTCAAGTCAACCGTAAAAATTTCTACCTGATTTGCCAGTATTCCCAGTTTTGTCAAATTAGGTTGTCGATGTGGGGGTACTAATCCGACAACTCGATAACCACGGTTGAGGAGCAAATGGCTGAGATAGTAGCCATCTTGACCAGTAATTCCTGTAATTAGGGCTGTCTTAATCATATTTTGTCCCCGATTATGTCTATCTCTTTGAGCACGAAATGGCACTTGTTGGAGAACAAACATTAAGACTCTCAACACTGCTGACAAATCTTAACAAGGGAGCTAGTGTAGCTCGAATGCTATTTTTACTATATTCACTAATTCTTTTTATACAAAAATCTTATTTGAGATTTTACGTAAAAACATATTACTCCAATTTAATTCCTAATCAAAAGGAGTATAGTTTTATCAATCAAATAACTATGTAAGCTAATCGGCATTTAAATTGCAACATAGCCACTATTGCCTTTGTTTTTTATC
>NZ_JABXKI010000065.1 GCF_017115095.1 Nostoc sp. NMS4
TTCTGGATTGGGTAAACTTAATCCAGAACAGCAAGCGAATAGAGAGCAACTACTAAAATATAGAAAAGAACTTGGAAAAACACTGAACAAAGATAATCAATTAATAAACCAAGTAGAGCTTGATGCTCTAATAGGTGAAACATCCGGTTGGGCTGGACGGATTGAGACAGGTAAGACTCAAAAAATTGCTCGCTATGAACTCAAGCGACTAGAAGAATTATTAAAGAAATCTCAGCCAGAACTTGAGGGACTTTTGAAAAGTTCTGGAACTAATAAACTTACTAAAAAGCAGGAAGATAATAAAACTTATCTACAAGGTATCAGAAAAACACTTGGAGAAAACCTGGGGCGAAAAAATAAATCAATAACCCAAGCAGAGCTTAGTTTTTTAATAGGTAAAAGCTTTTGGGTTGAGGGTATTGAGTTGGGTAATCTTAAAGAAATTAAGCCAGAAGATCGAGAGAAGCTGGAAGATTTATTAACTAAACCTCAGCCAGAACTTAAGAAGATTTTGAAAAATTACGAAGCTAATACACTTACTAAACTTACTAAAAAGCAGGAATCTAATAAAACTTATTTAGTAGATGTTAGAAAAAAACTTGGAGAAAAGCTAGGGCGAAAAAATCAACCAATAAGCCAATTAGAACTTGATATTCTAATAAATAAAACAGATTACTCTAGGAGGATTGAGAGTGCTGATTTAAGACAGATTGCGCCAGAAGATAAAAAGAAGCTGAAAGATTTATTAACTAAATCTCCATCAGAACTTGAGAATCTTTTTAAAGATTACAAAGCTAATAAAATTACTGAAGGGCAGGAAGATAGTAGAACTTATTTAGTAGGTGTTAGAACAAAACTTGGGAAAATGCTGGGGCGAAACAATGGAAAAATAACCCGAGGAGAACTTGATACTCTAATAGGTAAAACAGGTTTCTCTAAGAATACTGAGGAAGCTATGAATAGAAAAATTGCGCCAGAGGATCAAGAGAAGCTGAATGGTATATCAGCTAAATCTTCATCAGAACTTAAGTTATTACTTGAACCTTTCCAAGCAGCCAGAGATCGAAAGAAAGATGAACTAGCAGACCAGGGTCAGGCGCTGGCAGAAACTTTGCTTGAGCAAAATCCAAATCTTGATTTAGAACAAAGGGGACACCATGCTGCTTTTATAGTAAGAGATGATTATGCACGCTATGTAGACTATGACTCTCAGCAAACAAGTAAATCTCAGAGGCTGTCAACATATGCCTCTACGCTGGCACTGGCTAATTGGCCAAGAGGAGGGGAGTTTCAGGGATCAATAAAACACGATGGTAGAAGCATAGCCTTATCCAGTAATTACAGCGGAATTAACACATTGGTAAGTAAGTCAATCAAGATGGCTAGCGATCTCCAAAATTTAGCAGTGCAATCGCTCATAAGTCATAACATAGAGGCAATGTCACGCGAAGATGCAATGAACAACAGAGAGATTCGGCACCCTCTGAAATTGTACGAGCGATTGCCGCATTACCTGGAACTTGATGCAGGCGTACTGGTTCCGCAAAGTATGCCTGGTAAATCTGGAATTCATGCTGAAATACGAATTGTAAGCGAGGAAGAATGGACCAAAAGCAATTGGGATGTTCCCAGAGGCACTAAATATCCTTGCTTAGGTTGTTATTTGCATCTCAATAGTCAGGAAATTGAAATCGGACATTTTCATGGACCACTATGGCTGACAAATACAGGACTTAGCCAACAACTCAAAGCCAGTTCAAAGGACAAAAATAAAATTGGTGAAATGAGCAGTACTCAGATAAGTGACACCGCAGAACTACTGGCTAACTCCTACGCTCAACTTCCCGATGATTCGAAATTTGCAATGGGGCTTACCCGTTACAAAAAGCCAACTTATGACCATGATGCAGATTCAGAATCCGACCTTGATGAAGAAACTTTTACTCGTGTAGTGAAGCGGATAAAAGCACATCAAAGTGGTGCACTGCCGACCACATTAAAAAAAGATGTCAATGGTCTATTCATCAATCAGACTGTTGGAGATGGCAATTGTTTTTTCCATGCTGTCCATGAAGCTATGCATAACATCCGTTCCACACAAGCCGATCAAGCAAAAATTCGCCAAACTGTTATAGACCAATTGCAAAATAATCCGAGAGTCCGAGGGCATCTATTCGGTGAGAATAACCCTGACCTCGCTAGTATAATGCAGGTGGTAGCAGGGTTAGGTCAAGGGGAATGGACTAAAGATTATACTGTTGGATATGTCGCCCAAGCCTTAAATTTGACTATTCATATCTACAATGAAGATGGCAGTCATCGCTACACAGGTAATCCTACAGACACCTCAACTTCAGATCAAACTATACATATCACCTATACTGGCAATCACTTTAACTCACATACCCAAAGTCCTTTATCTTGATGAAAACTTTGGATGTTTCTTAGGAACTAACGGGAAAAGTCAGATTGTATAGTTAGGTGGAAGAATCAACCCGCGACTCATAACAGAATTATTATTTATGAATGCTATAAATTTGGTAATTGGTAGTGTTTTGCCCCAATTACCAATTACCTACTTTTAATTATCATGTAGTGCTATTTAGATTTAGCCTCCAAGTTTTCTAAACGGCTTCTCAATTCCTGATTTTGTTGTTTGAGTTGGTCGAAATCTTCACGCAATTGGCGCAGGGTTTTTTCTGAGCCAATGTTCTTTTGCACCTTAGAAATTTCTTCTTCAGCAGAACGACGTACACGCCCATCGGCTGTTTGTTCAGCTAGCGATCGCAAAATCCCCACGGCTTTAGGTGTTTCCATTTGTCCTAACGCTGCGGCTACAGCTACTTGAGTTAAAAAGAAGGTTTCTTTGGCGAGTTCTGTTAATTTTTCTAAAATCCGTTCTAAATTAGCCGGACTTTGACCGACAGAAATCTTTCCTAAAGCGCGAATTGTGGCTAAACGTAGGGGTTGTGGTACACCGAGTTTGGTATATTCGATTAGTAGATTTAAAGCTGCTTCTGAGGTTTTGAATTCAGCTAAACCAGCAACTGCCCCACTCCGCACGACTTCATTCCAACCCGCCTTTTCTTCTAAAACGGATTTCAGCAGCTTTAATACCTTGTCTTCCTTGGGTTTTTCTTCCAAGTTTGCAGATGCGATCGCCCCAATTACCCGAGAAGCTGCTGCTTCCACGTAGTAGCTAGGATCGCCCTTTTGCAAAATTCCTCTGACAACTTTATAGCTTTCAGCAGTTTTGATTTGAGTAAGTGCTTCCACTACAGATCGTCGCACATAAGCATTTTTATCTTTCAACCCAGCAATTAAGCCATCAAATGCCTGATCTAAATTGATTTGGGCTAGTTGTTTTGCCACTTCCACACGCACACCCCACAATGGGTCATTTTTTAGCGATGTAGACAATGCTTTGATAGCTTCTAACCCACCTTTTTTCGCCAAAGCTGTTGCTGCATAAATACGCGAAATCGGGTCGGGATCGAATTCTAACTGCGCTTTTAACTCCGCGATTGGATATTCTAAAGCTACTGTTTTGAGGTAATTATTTCCAACATCAAAGCTGATAAATTGGGGCTTATTTTCTAGGGGAAAGTAGAAGCTTTGTTCGCGTTCATTCACCCGGACGGTGAAAGTTTTGAGTTTTGAGTGCTGAGTGCTGAGTTTTCCATTACTCTTAACTCCTAACTCCTCACTCCTCACTTCTTCCTGTTGGGTATAGCCAAAACCAATAGGTATTTTTAAATCAAACAAATCTTTACTGCCATCTTTACCTTCAGCAGCTTGGGTTTGAGTTACTGTAATTTTTGCTAAATTAGCATCTCCATCCCAAGAGTAAGCTACTTTAAAATCGGGATGACCACCACGATAAACGTATTGGTCAAAGAGGAACAAAAGATTACGTCCGGTAGCCTTTTCAATCGCCCTGAGTAAGTCTACTGTTTCTACGGTTTTGTGAGCATTATCTTGGACAAATGTTTGAATTGCTTGCCAAAATAACTGATCTCCCAATTGGGATCGAATCATGTGATAGACACAAGATCCTTTTTCGTAGATGTGGCGATCGTAAAGTTCAATAGCTTCGCGGTAAACGTGTGTTACCATTGGCCGGCGATAACGGCTGCTATCTTCACTTAAGTAACGACGAGCTTCCAATAAACGATAGTAAGCTGCTTCTTCTAGACTATATTCCTGTTCTGTCCACATCACCTCAGAATAAGAAGCCATTCCTTCTTTAATCCAAGCATGAGACCAATGCTTAATCACCACCAAATCGCCAAACCACTGGTGCGCGAGTTCGTGAACGACTAAAGCTTCGGTGTTGCGGTTATCTAAGGCGGCGCGTTCATCCAGCAAACATCTATCTGTTAACAGTGTTGTGGAGGTATTTTCCATGCCGCCAAAGATGAAGTCATCAACGCAAACTTGGGCGTATTTCGGAAAAGGATATGGATAACCATACTTTTGGCTCAAAAATTCGATCATGCGGGGAGTTTTTTCCATGCTGCGTTTAGCATCTTCCTCCCGTCCCTTTTCTACATAGTAGGTGACAGCTTTACCCTTCCACTCATCTCGAATTTCAGCAAAATCACCTACAGCTAAAGTCATCAAGTAGGTAGGATGAACTTGTTGCTGTAACCAGTGATAGACTTTGTAATCACCATCTTCTGTGGTGTCAATTAATTCGCCGTTGGAAATTGCCACGAGAGGGTTGGGAACGCGGACGCGAATTTCCGAAGTAGAGAGTTGTCCTGGATAGTCAAAGCAGGGGAACCAAAAGCGAGAGTCTTCGTCTTCGCCTTGAGTCCAAACTTGAGTAGGCTTGTTTGGGTAGTGCTTATCTGGTTGAATAAAATAAATACCGCGTTGCGGTTTTGCCACCGAATAGGCGATCGCAATCAGCAAGCGTTGACCAATCTGAGTCGCCTGAGAAAGTTGAATGGAAAGCTGTTCCCCGTCATAGTCAAAACTTTGTGGCACTTCGTCCACCTGCACAGACTCGATATTTAGGTTGACAGCATCCAAAGTCAAACGATCAATACCATTACGGATTGGCAAGAGGCGAATGCTACAACTGCCCTGATAGCTTTGCTTGGGAATATCCAAGCTGAGATCGAGAAAAATATGCTCTACCTGTCCGGGGCGATCGGGGTTGTAGTGTGGTCTTGCTCCCGGTAACTCAAAAGGTTTGTGTCCGTTATTATCTGTATCAAAATAAGACTGCGACATTGATGCTTACTGACCTTGTAATCCTGAAAAGTCTGGCTTGGTTGGATGTAGTTAAGTAAAATAGCGGTGTAGTAAATGTATTTCCCAAATCAACAGGGCATTATGGAGGTGAGAACTCCCCTTTGGGATTGGGGGATTTAAATTAATCTCACCCGAACTTCCGCAGATCGGCTATCGATTCCTTGGGTTTTTTCCATATCCCTCCTGCATTTACTTTTCTTGATGTTCTGCACTTTTTTGGCATTGAGTCAAGAGTCTCTTGCACCTCGATAGATTCTCATTAAGTACAAATACTCCTAATTATTTTTATAACTTTAGGATAGCTTGCTGCTGAACACGCTATTTTGTTTAAAATGAACAGCATATCATTTACAGATTCGCTCCTCATCTAGTTGAAGTATTTTTGAGAGTAATTTTAGACCGCTAATTTGTAGGATTACTAATTTTATCAGTAAATACCAACTGGAGTTGAGACTAAATGTCGGATACCAGTTGTGTAAGAGTAAAATAACCAGTTTTTATCTCCGTAAAAACTCTTATACTGGCGAGTGCCTGTAAAAGTCATCGTCGAGAACGCTTGTAGATTGATGTTGCACTTCCCAAATCCTCTTAACTCCTTCACAAATTGGCGACGCGGAATAGCCCGTCGTAGACATCGCTAGCTTGTTTGCTGTATAGATGGACTGTGAGATCCAAGTGATATAGCAATCCTAAATCATTCTTAAACAATGAGATTCCTAATTTCTTAGAGAAGTGAAAACAGCTTGCCTTGGCGAATAGAATTCGCGCGCCAGTTGCTCATGGGGGAAACCCCCAAGACCGCACTGGCTTGGCTATACAGGCAAAAGCTACCGATCCTGGGTTTCAAATTCTTTGAGTCCGCGTAGGCGGACTTGGTTTGTGTAGCCGCGATTTCTAATCTCCAGGTATATTTGCTTTTATCACTTTGAGGTTGGATGTTTGGTGATTGAAACATGACATTTAACTGAGAATTTTCCTGATTAATATCCTATTAATGATGCATATCAAAAGCAACAATTTTTAGCAAGCGGAGGTAGATGTGCAGCTTGTCAACGACTATGCTGCTGAATCCTTTAGTCATGGGTTAGTCTAGCGATGGATTAGCGGAAATTACTCATAAATCCGAAAACTCTACAGTGACACTTGTATAAATCTCGGTGACAATCTGAGCAAAAGAGGATAACAAAATGCCTGAAAGTAAATCAAAATTTCTCATTCCTGCTGTTGGTGCTGCTGTCGTTGTTGTCGGAAGTATAGCGGCCTATATGTACTTTAAAGGCTCACCAGTAGGTAGTTCAGACGCTCTCGGCAGTGCTAAAGTAATACCTTCAACAGCACTGATGGCAGCTTACATTACTACTGACTCTCAAGCCTGGGCAAAGTTACAGCAGTTTGGCACTCCAGAAGCACAAAAATTAGTGGCAAAAGGTCTGGAAGATTTCAATAAGCAAATATTCAGTGACGGTAACGTTTCTTATGAAAAAGACATAAAGCCTTGGGCTGGTAGTGTGATGATTGCTGTACTACCGCCAAATCCTGTAAAACAGGCACAGTTAAAGGAACCCTCTGGGACAGCTAATGTACCAGCAAATTTACAACAGGAATCGAATATCCTGATAGTGGTGGGAATCAAAGACAAACTCAGCGCCTTAAGTTTTGCTAACAAATTGAAGTCACAAAAAGGGGTAAAATTACAGGAATCTGACTATCAGGGTCAAAAAATTATTGAAACTACACAAAATGGCAAGCCGACGTATAGCGTAGTTTTAAATAATAGTCAGTTGGTATTAGCCCCCGAAAAGCAAGCTGTAGAAAAAGCAATTGATACCTTTAAGGGACAATCTTCTTTCGCCAATAAAGAAGGTGCTAGCAGCATTCTTAAAGGAGTGGAAGTCAAAAACAGCCTCGCCCAAATTTATGTACCAGACTATGCCGGGATGATACAACAATTAACCGCCGGAAATCCCCAGGCAAAGCAGTTACCCCCACAAACCCTGACGCAACTGAAGCAGATAAAATCTGTGGTAGCGGGTGTTGGTGTTGATGATGCGGGAGTGCGGGTAAAAGCGATCGCTAATTTAGATCCACAATTAAATAAATTTCAGTATCAATCAAGTCCTGGGAGTATAGTCGGGCAATTTCCTAGTGATACCTTTGCTCTGATTAGCGGAAATGGTATCAGCCGTGGTTGGGAAGTGCTAGTAGAGCAGTCAAAAGATTATCCAGAAATGAAACAAGCTCTAGAACAAGCGCGAGGACAACTGAAATTCGCCAATCTAGACTTAGATAAGGATATTTTTGGCTGGATGAATGGGGAATTCGCCTTTGGTGCGATTCCATCAAATCAAGGGGTATTAGCGAGTGTTGGTTTTGGAGGTGCTTTAGTATTTGATACTAGCGATCGCAAAACTGCCGAAGCCACCTTCACAAAATTGGATACCCTTGCCAAAACTCAACAAATCAGCGTCGCCAACAGAAATATTGGTGGTAAAGACGTAACTGAATGGCAAATCCCTCAACAAGGAGCTTTATTGGCACATGGTTGGCTAGATCAAGATACTGTATTTGTAGCTATTGGTGGACCTATTGCTGACGCAGTTAGCGATCGCAAAAATCCATCTCTTGATACTAGCGACACCTTCAAAGCCGTTACTGGTTCTCTGCAAAAGCCCAACGGCGGCTATTTCTACCTGGATATGGATAAAACTAAAACTATACCCCTGATCAATAGTTTTGTATCATCTAACGCCGATACCATCACCATTCTCAATTCCATTCGTGGTCTTGGTTTTACCGCCATTAGCCCCGATAAATCAACCAGTCAATTGGAGATGTTGTTAGCTCTCAAGCCTACTAAAAAGTAGGGCGTTAGGAGTGCTGTTAGCGGTAGCGAGGCGTTTAGCCCGTGCTGAGTGCTGAGTTAAGAGTTAAGAGTTAGGAGTTAGGAGTTAAAAGTAGAGACGAGATTAATCGCGTCTGTACAAGAGTTAGGAGTTTTGTTTATCTCCTTGTCTCCCTTGTCTCCCTTGTCTCCCT
>NZ_JABXKI010000384.1 GCF_017115095.1 Nostoc sp. NMS4
GGAGTGCAACCCAACATATATCAGGATGTTGGGTTACGCAAAGCCTCCACCCAACCTACAATTTTTTTGCAACTTCGCGGTTCGTTTTTCCGTTATATGTGCGGCTTAGGCAAGTCTGACTAGTTCAGATGTTTGAGAATCAACGAGCAAACATCTGTCGCCTCGATTTGATGTTCATCAACTAGGTGAGTTTGATGGGTGATAAATAAAGGCCCTTCATCAACAGAAGTGGTGATGTTACCGTGAGAACCACGCACCAGGGAAGCATCTAGAGGAATCACATCCATGAGGTAGCGAAAACCGAGTTGTTTCTTAAGTAACTTGAGAGCAATTTTTCCTTGAGGAAATTTTATTTGCGGATCGAGGAAAAGTTCTACAGGATCGTAACCAGGTTTGCGGTGAATATCTACAGTTCTAGCAAAGTCGGGCGCTTTGGCATCATCGAGCCAATAATAATAGGTAAACCAAGCGTCAGATTGAGCGATCGCTACCAACTCTCCCGATCTAGGATGATCGAGATGGTAGGCTTGTTTACCTTCTTCATCCAATACCTGCGCTACGCCTTCAGTCGCTTCTAAAAGCGATCGCACTTTCGGGATATACGCCGGATCGTTCACATACACATGAGCAATTTGATGATCGGCAACGGCAAAGGCAATGCTAGCACCAAAATCGAGCAATTCTCGCCCTAATTCTTCTCGCACAGCAATTAAACCGTTTTCTCGTAATGCCCGGTTCAAATCCACAGCTTGAGAAACTGGGGTAATGCCATACTCAGAAAGAATCATTACCTGAATATTTCGTGCTTGATAATATTCAATTAAATCCCCACAAACAGCATCAATTTCTTGCAAATCTGCTTTAATCTGTGTTTGATTGTTACCAAATTTTTGCAGACAGTAATCTAAATGTGGTAGATAAACTAGTGATAATGTTGGGCTGTAACGTTCCTCAATCCATTTGGCAGAATTGGCAATCCATTGGCTAGAACTAATAGAAGTTTTTGGCCCCCAGAAATCGAATAGAGGGAAGTTTCCTAAATCAGATTGAATTTGCGATCGCACATCAGCCGGTTGGGTATAAATATCAGGTAATTTTCTCCCATCTGCGGGATACATGGGGCGCGGTGTAATGGCATAATCTGCTGTAGAGTACATATTGTACCACCAAAAAAGGTTGGCACAAGTGAAATTTGGATCGATTGATTTAGCTATTTCCCAAATTTTCGGAGCCTGTACTAGTTTATTAGATTGTCGCCAAAACTTCACTTCACATTCATCACGAAAGTACCAACCATTAGCGACAATTCCATGTTCATCAGGTAATTTTCCTGTTAAATAAGTAGCTTGAACCGAACAAGTTACAGCAGGTAGCACTTTTTTGATCGGAACTACTTTCCCACTAGCCGCCCAAGAAGATAAAAACGGCGTATTTTCTCCTAGTAAACTAGGTGTTAATCCCACAACATTTAGAATAACTGTTTTCTGCACAAATTTGATCCTCTATTATAACAATTAAATTACGAATTACGTTAGCGAAGCGGTAGCGAGTCTTCGTTCGCTTTTAGCGTCTCGTAGAGAGCGTCGCGTCATTACGAATTACGAATTAATTTTAACACCCACTCATATTCACGCTGAATAGAAGTCAGCAAATCTATCTTCATTTCTGATGGTAATACATCCCAAGTATAAGTCTCAATTTCTAAATGTGAGCAAGCATTATTTGCCTGAAGGAGATGCAAAACAGTAGCGATATCATCTTGAGTAGATTGCAAAACTTGATAATCATGAATAAAAATTGGGACATGAAAGTGAGTGCGCCATTCTTCAGCTAGAGATTGCTCTAAATGTGGTAGCGCAGTTATTAAGTCAGGATAGTGATGGAGTGTACCATCACTGCGACGTTCTATTACTTGGTGAAGATAAGTAGATTCAGCAAAAGGACGTAAGCGTTCAACTATCAAACTACGCTTCTCAACATCAGCAGGTATTTTTACTTTAATTGCAGCGCTAATTTGAATTTTCCCAATTTTAATTCCTGCCGATTGCAAACGTGCAAATACAGAATTTGGCTGTTCATATTCAACTGAAAAATGGCAGGTGTCATAGCACAATCGAACGTGTTCTAGCAACTTAGCCTCTGCTAAATCCTGCTCAATATTTAAGTTTTCTGATAAATAATTACCGCCAATTGGCAATAACCAATTTTGATAAAAATCAATTACTTCTGAGGTATTTTCAATTAAACCATCAGGCTCAGGTTCTAAATCAATATGAAGGATCTTTCCTGTTTCTTCACTGATGCGAATCATTTCGATAACAACTAATGCTATGTTCAAACAACTCTTTTTCAGAACCGTCTCGAAAGTTGCTTGGTCTTTTATCCACCAAGGTTTATAAGATAATGGTAGTGTAGAAATTCCGCCATCAAGCCCTTCCGGTAATAGAAAAGCTAAAATTTGTGCCAAATTTAATGTATAATTAGCCCGTTCTTGTGTAGACCAATCTGGTGCATAAACTTGGTCTTTTACCACCTGTCGATGAAATCCGCCATAAGGGAATCCATTTAAGGTGAAAACATATAAATCTTGTTGAGTCAGCCAAGCTTGAAATTGAGTTAAATTATCACTTTCTAAAAGTTGCTTTGCGGCAATATCTGCTAACCTTAAGCCAATACCAAAAGGTTCTGTAGGCGATAAACGTGATTTGAGTTCGGGAATATACTTTTCTAAATTGGCGAAAACCTCTAGCCAACTTTCACCAGGATGAATATTGCTGCAATAAGTTAAGTGAAAATTATTGTTTTTTGTAATTTTCATTTTCTAGATATATTCCTTTTTCTTTGGCTTAAACTATTTCACAAAATACTTGCTACATACAGCACTTTGCAAGTAAATGAAGTATACCCTTCTCTTGCTTGGGGCTACGGTGAATTACCCCCCTTAATCCCCCCGATGCATTGGGGGGAAACCGGAAAATCTAGTTCCCTCCCCTTTGCAAGGGGAGGGTTAGGGTGGGGTAAAACCCTGGTTAATCAGGTATTTCAGACTTGTGTGTACACCGTAGTTTATAAGGGGAGGGTTAGGGTGGGGTATTTTTGTACCTCACCAACTCGCAATCTGCTGTATTCATGGTTTGGGGCGCACATTTGTACGCCACTAGAGCCAATTTATGGTATTACTAGGTGTATACATTCAAATTTAAGTAACAGCAAATAGTTTTGCTAACTTCATCGAAATTGGTAGCAAAATTAGAACGAATAAACCGTAATACAAACCAGCAAAACCAGATGCAACAGTTGCATCTAAGACTATTAGAGATAAAACACCTATTCTGACAGCATTTCGGATATTTTCGGCTATCGGTTCCCGCGCCGCTTTGATAAAGTTAGGCAAGATTCGGATAGCTAATAAAATAGCAAATGGTAGGGCTGCGATCGCTGTATAATCTTCTAATAATCCTAAAGCGAAAATTGCTGTCAAAACTATTGCAATTAGCAGTAGTGCGAGTACTCCTGTAATCTTCTTACCACCGTGAACTTCACCCTGGCTAATTGCGGTGATAGCAGCGATATAAAAAATAGGAATCAGCGCTAAATACCAACGTTCTCCAATGATTGCGGGTACAGCACTTACACCTAATAATAAGTTACTACCACGACACAAACCCATATTTAAAGGGCCGAAAAAAGGATGATGTTTGGCGAGTGAATTATATAGGAGGCATGAAAGGGTAATAAAAATAGCGATCGCAGCACTCAACAAGGATACTTGAAATGCAGCTATAATCCCGATGGCAAACAGTATACTCCCTAATAAAGTAGCATTTTGACGAGATACCCGACCACTAGGAATTGCTCTATTTGGTCGCTCTTTTGCATCTAATTCCGCATCAAAAACATCATTAAAAACTATACCGCCGCCATATAAACCAGTTGTAGCTAATAACAACCAAGCTAATGGAATTAGTATTGCAAAAGTTGCTTCACCATTAATTAATTTAGTAAAAACAATCCCAGAGCCAGAAGCAGCAAAACCGAGAAGAATATCCGCCCAAGCAGTAACAATATTAGCCGGACGCATCAATTCTAAATAACCCCGCCAGCTTTGAAAATTTAAGCTTGCAACATTCACTTATCTACCTCCGTCCCTAGTAATTCGCAGGATGATATTGACAACGCAAAGATAAAAATCTCTTTTGCAATGCCCAATGCCCAATTCTCAATGCCCCATTCCAATTTTCTACTCAATCAACACAAAATCTGAAGCTGATTTGATACCTGGTTCCTGTCCCCTTAACACAGAATTACCACTAAACATTTGACGCTGATCGACAGATTGAGGATTAAGCCAGTCTGAAGCTTTCATTTGCCCAGTTTGACTGTAAGCAGCTAGGGCATTTTCATAACAAACGGCTCGCACATCTTCTTCAGCAATGCCCCTATCTAACATCAATTGAGCCGTTTTCGGGACTGCCAAAGGATCGCTAATACCCCAATCAGCACTACTATCTACAATGATGCGATCGCGTCCATATTTACGGACAACTTCTACCATTCTGGCGTTACCCATCTTCGTTTGTGGGTAAATCGTAAAAGCCGCCCAAAAACCCCGTCCTAATACTTCTTCAACAGTTTCCTCGTTGTTGTGATCGATAACTACTTGTGAAGGATCTAAGCCATATTCAATACAACGATCCATACTCCGACTAGCACCCGCCTTTTTATTGCGATGAGGAGTATGAATTAGTACTAACATATCGAGTTCTTTAGCTAATTCTAACTGTTGACAAAAGTACTTATCCTCTGCCTCTGTCATATCGTCATAGCCAATTTCACCAATGGCAACAACTCCTTCTTTACAGGCATAAAGTGGTAGCAGTTCCATAACTTCAGATGCTAGCGCTTCGTTATTAGCTTCTTTCGGATTTAGGCCGATTGTGCAGTAGTGTTGGATGCCAAACTGACTAGCACGAAACCGTTCCCAGCCCACAAGACTACTGAAGTAGTCTTTAAATGTGCCGGCATTGGTTCGAGGTTGTCCTAACCAAAAGGCTGGTTCAATAACGGCGACAATACCATATTCCCGCATCACCAAATAATCGTAAGTAGTACGGGAACACATGTGAATGTGAGGATCGATGAACATCATAATTTTAATAATTGGGCATTGGGAGTGCTGAGTTAGGAGTTAGGAGTTAGGAGAGACGCGATTCATCGCGTCTGTACAAGAGTTAAGAGTTTTGTTTATCTCCTTGTCCCCCCCTATTATTTGTAAACAAAGAGGCGTTAGCGCAGCTTGCCGTAGGCATCGCGGCTAAAACTGCTCCAAGTCAGATTACCTTGTTGAATGGACAACTGTAAATCTGGGTAATGAGAAAGTAATGCTTGCGCCTGGGGTAAAGGAGACTCAGCACAAGCTAATGCTGCTGCTTCTTGCTCGTCTATAGCCCCATTCGCTAGTACTTTTTCTAAATCTGTGATGATGGCGCTATCGGCAAACCGCCCTACAGGTCGCCAAAGTTCTGGTGTAACTGAACGTTTAGCTGCCCAACGTTCATGGGCATAGTCTGCCAACATCCTCGCCAATTCTGGGTTAGCACGCCGATCCAGACCCCAAATTAGATGCAACGGACTGCCGACAAACACAGCCTTCAGCACCATCTGATTCCAAGCAGCATTATCTAAGTAATTCGCTGGATAAGGGTTACGTAGTGCTATGGCTTGGAATACATTGCTCATATTGCTACGAATTCCCTCAGCAGTACGGTGGCGATGTAACTTTGGATGTGGTAATAGCGGCAAACTTTGATAAAGTGCAACTAACTCCCCCATATCGGCAGTGGAGAAGACTCGATCGAGCGATCGCACATAGACCTCAGTATCATCATGGGGCAAAGCTAAAAGCAAGAGTGTGCGACCTGCTTGATCTACACTCCAATTACCAGGATACCAGCCGGGAATCACATCCTCTGCTGCTTCCAAGTCCTGGAATGTTAGCTGCAAATCCTGTTTACCTAGATAACGCGGCACAGCACTAAAAGCCGTAAAAAAGACTCTTTCAGCCGCACCGCTAGCAATCTGTGTTTGTTTTTGTTCCAGCCAAGCGAAAGCTTTCTCTGAAACAGACTTTGACAGCCATTGATGCAGTAATTGGTTTACTTTACTCATGATAAATTCAGGATAAGTTGCCCAACTTTTTCTTGTGGCAACTAAGTATAAAATCTACCACTAAACTTGATACTTTGGGATTGAAGTAGTTAGATAATATACTACTGAGATCATAACTTTACTGAATCTATAAAATACCCTGATTTTAAAGAAGATCCTGTAAAGATACCATTTTGATTAGATAAATCCCAAAATTATCTTACGGAAAAAAATTAGAATCTTATGTAATAATGATCTCCATTGGTAAGCTTAGATATAAAATATAAACATCAATATAAATTGTAAATTCATGTTAATTTAAAATCTATCTCTTAGACGAAGATACTTCAAAAGTATGATTACTATAGTTACCAAATTTGTCTAGTGATTCATTTTAATCTGGAATGACTTAGGGTATTTACTCTATCTATTTTGCTGTTCATTTTAATTGCAATAGTGTATCTATTTACAGTTACTTAAAAAGTAATAATATTCAAATGGCTATTCAACAAAAAAGCGCTCTTAATCTACAAGCAATTAACCAATGTGTCCGTGTTACCTTCAATTATGATGTTCACTTCACTAGAGGTCTGTTTCAGGTAGATAATCCTTTACTCGCACAAGCGATCGCGGCAGATGGGGAGACAACCCCAAAACAAGTATTAGTGGTGATAGATGGAGGATTTTTACAGTATCAAGATGGGCTGTTAAAAAAATTATCAGTCTATGCCCAATGTTATGAAGATGTACTAACACTGAGCGGTGAGCCGATAATAGTTCCCGGTGGAGAAGCAGTCAAAAACGATTCTAGATTTATAGAGCAAATTCATCAACGCATCAATGCAGCTGGCTTGTGCCGTCACTCCTACGTGTTAGCAATTGGAGGTGGAGCCGTCCTAGACATGGCAGGATATGCAGCAACAACGGCTCACCGAGGAATTAGACTGCTCCGAGTGCCGACAACAGTATTAGGGCAAAACGATTCGGGTGTAGGAGTAAAAAACGGCATCAATGCCTTTGGTAAGAAGAACTTTTTGGGTACATTCATGCCACCTTATGCTGTCTTGAATGACTTTGATTTTCTTACTAGCCTCGACGATCGAGATTGGCGATCGGGTATTGCAGAAGCGGTGAAAGTAGCGCTAATTAAAGATGCAGATTTCTTCGATTTCATTATGACTAATGCCGATAAATTGGCTAATCGAGACATGGACATAATGGAAAGGCTAATTTATCGTTGTTCTCAGTTGCATTTAGAGCATATTGCTGGTAGTGGCGATCCCTTTGAAATGGGTTCATCGCGTCCTTTAGACTTTGGACATTGGGCTGCTCACAAACTAGAGCATTTAACTAATTACAGCCTACGTCACGGTGAAGCTGTTGCGATCGGCATTGCTTTAGATACGACCTATTCATATTTAACAGGGCAACTCTTACAATCTGAGTGGCAAAGGGTTCTAACTACACTCAAAAAATTAGGCTTTACTTTGTACGTATCAGTACTGACAGAGCAATTAGATCAACTAGACCATCCGCATTGTATATTTAGGGGGCTTACGGAGTTCCGCGAACATTTGGGAGGAAAATTGACAATTACCCTTCTACAAGGAATTGGAGAGGGAATAGAAGTTAATCAGGTGGATTTGTCTTTGTATAGAGATGCTATTTTGATGCTGCAAGATTGGGAGATTTTGCATTAATTCTCCATTGGATGCAATCAGCAGAAGCGATGTTTAACGTGTCGCGGAAGTCCCCACCTTCAATGTACTCATAAGGTGGGGATTGTGAGAGGACGGCGACGATTACACCCCCGACTGATATCAATCGTCAGATTGATTAGGGAGTGGGGTGGATAAGGGGTCGTCAATCTTGGGGCTAGGTAGCCTATCGATCCAGTCTTCGACCAATTGCGTAACTGTTTTTTCCTTGCTGTTTGCATAAGCTTTTAGTTTGTCATTTCGTTTTTGAGAAAGCCTAACTCTAATTGATCTTTCTTTCATGATGTATCACAGGAATGGATACATCTATGTTATGATATAAATGGTTGTTGACCCACCCACTCGACTCATATAACAAACGGCCACAGTAGCGGTAATACGCTTGCCTAGACTAAGAGC
>NZ_JABXKI010000332.1 GCF_017115095.1 Nostoc sp. NMS4
TTCTGCGTTCATATAAGTTACATTTTGTCAAAACAAATTAGATGCGTTTCCCCTGTGCGAGTAACCCTACAAGATAGCGATCGCTTACACTATCCTCATCTACTTCTTCTTCCTCACCACCCGCAGGCCCAAGTAAATCTGCCAATACTGCTTTTTCTAATTCATCACGGATTTTATAAGGTGTGGGTAACTGCGATTCCAGAATTTTATTAGTTTCATCTGCTTTTACTTCTAGCTTTTCCTCAATAAGCGGATCAATCGCAAGTATAAATTTTTCTTCTAATAATTGACCTTCGTTTGTTGAAGGTATAAATTGCGTTTCTAATAGTTTCCTCTGTTCCCAAAGTTGAGGAGTTACTTTAGTTTCTAGCGGCTTTTTCTTAGAACGCGATTTTTTAACTTTCGGCTTCTGCTTGTTAAAAAAATTGATGATATCAGTGGCAATTTTCTCTGCAATATCTCCATTTATCAACCAATCGGCATCTTCTACTTGATCAATTCCGTCCAGCAAAACCACAAGCTGAGATTCTGGTGCAGACACAACCGCACTCCAATCAAGCTGAATTTGATGTTCACGCAGTTGTTTATTGATATTTAATAAATCTAATTCACCTGGAAGTACAGAAGGAAGCTTAATAATTTCCATATTGCTGATAAAAGTAATAACCTACTAAATATTAATAATCATTCTATTCCCCATTCTCAATTCGCCATCCCCTATTCCCTATTCCCAAGATTCCACAATTGAGAATCGAATTTTTCCAAGAGGAGAGAAGAGTTGCTTGCAGGAACAATAACCAACAATGCCCGCATAGCGCGAGTCATACCAACAAACAAAGTCCGGCGATCGCGTGCTAAAATTTCTGTAATTTCATCCTCCGGTGTACCTTTGGGAATTGTTGGATAGGTTGCATCCAAAAATCCTGCGATCGCTACAATGGGAAATTCTAACCCCTTCGCAGCTTTAAGCGTAATAACTTTAACACCTTGTTTATTTAAGTCCAAGTCTTTGCTAGACATGAAATGCGCTTCTAACCCTAAGTATGAAAGTTGACCAGCTATTTTTGTACCAGCACTTTCTGTCGGCACAATTACGGCACAAGCGTTAATACCCAACCGAAATTCACGGGCAGCACTTTTGCAAAATCGTACCAGTAATTCTGCTTCATCCCCTGGATTATTTACGGCACGGACAGCCGGTGGTGGGCCATTGTGGATATAGTCTCTAGCTGGAGAACGAGAAATTTCTCCGATTCCCAATTCCCCATTCCCCATTCCCTCATCATCTAAAATCGAATTTGCCAAGTAAGATATTGCAGCTTCGTTAATTTCGCGGGTAGTGCGGTGATTAACGCGCAGTACTCCTATATGCTGGGGATCAATCCACGTCTTTTTGCTAATATCAGCAAACCTCCTGTCCCAATAGTCGTAACACCTAAAGCTTGTCCACAGCGTCGTGCTGCCCTATCGTCAACAATAGCCGCATAGTCTGAATTTTTTAGTGCCAAACTCAATACTTGTGATTCTCCTTTTCCCAAATCCCAAGCTGCTACAACAGGAGCAATAGTATTAACTTCTACTATTTGTATCCAAGACATACTGGGTAATTGTGTTGCTGCAACATCATCTTTTGTGGTGACTTCTTCAAAAACACCTGATGGAACTAAGATTTCTGTAAATAATTGTGGAATTAATTGCGCTTGTTGACTTTTTAAAAGCACAATTAACGGTGAAGAATTAATAATTACACGATTAATCGACATTTGTTAGTTCCTCGGCTAACTCTTGGGCAGTATATTGCATAAAGTCTACTTGGTAGCGTGATAATGCATTAATAAATTCAGCACGAGTTAGCCCAGCAATTTCTGCTGCTTTAGCTTGTGATATTTCACCTAATTCATACCATTTTGCTGCTGCTGCGATTCGCATTTCTTGGATGAATTCTTCAGGATTTTTGCGGAGTGCTGAAAACACTGTTTCAGGTAATTGGATTGGTACTGTTCGCATAAATTTTCCCTCAGTTTATCAGTTTCAATGAATAATCAAAAAGTAAAGTTATCTATTGATTATATCAAATGCAATTTTATAATTACCGTTAGCACCTTTAACACAGACAGATTCACCCCAAAGGTTATTATCGCAGGTTGCCCAGAGTGTTGCTAGAATCTCAGATAGGGAAACTCGGCAAAATATCGCCGCTTACACAGAAATATTAGCAGGTTTGAAGTTTGAGAAGGATTTAATTCAGCAATTTTTAGGAGAGGAAATTATGCAAGAATCTGTAATTTATCAGGATATTTTGCAGAAAGGAGATAAGCAAGGTGAAGAACGTACAATTATACGCCAGCTTAATAGACGGTTTGGCGAAATAGATTCATCATTGATTGATAGAATTAGAGTGCTATCTGTTGAAAAGCTAGATGATTTAGCAGAAGGATTACTAGACTTTTCAGAAATATCTGATTTAGTAGCTTGGTTAGACGAACAAGAAAGAAATTAATTTCAGGTGTTGATAAACTATAAAGTGATAAAGTCGGAGTTTTTAACTCCGGCTTTTTATATAATCCGTATTCATATAAATTAAAGTAAATCTAAATTAATTAATATTTTTACAACACTAGACCATTTATTTTATGGTAACAATGTACTATGTCAATATCTGATCAATTATTGAGTGAAGATTTTATGCAACAGTCAGTCAATGATGAAGATATTTTATATCCAGGTGTATATCATTTGTTTAATTGTTTAGTTCGTAGTCGTTTTTGTGATATTAGTGAACTTGAGGAAGAAATACCTGGAATATCCGAACGCATTCGCGGATTGAATCTGCAACAGTTAGAAGGATTTGCAATAGCTTTTATGGAATTTACAGATGCAATTGATTTAAAGGTTTGGTTAGATGAATATGAACATGAAAAGGATTGGGAAAATCGGTTTGTAAAAAAGGTATTTAATTGGTGAAAACTTATAACCCACCCTGCCAAATTCTAGTTCCAGTCCCCCTTCTCCCTTGGGGAGAAGGGGCTAGGGGATGAGGGCTTGAGCAATTGTATGTAAAACAAACTCGATATCATCAAATATTTGCTCATTACTAAAGCGGATTACAGTCAAGTGATTAGAATTTAACCAGTTTTCTCTAATAGAATCTTCAGTTTGCTTATTTGCATGAATACTACCATCTAACTCGATAATTAATAACTTTTCGTGACAATAAAAATCAGCGATATATCTACCAATATTATGTTGTCGGCGAAATTTTGTATTTAATAAACGTCGATTTCTTAAACATTCCCATAATATTTGCTCTGCTGGTGTTTGTTGTTTTCTTAACTCGCGGGCGCGTTCTAATAATACTTTGGGAATTTGTCGGTTGCTACCTGCTAATTTAGCGATTTCTGCCCTCACCCCTAGCCCCTCTCCCTCTGGGAGAGGGGGACAAGATTTATCGTTATATTTTTCTTGTTTATTTTTATTCTGTGGTTCTTTTTCTTGACTGTCTTTTTCTCTTTCTTTACTCCCTCTCACTCTGGGAGAGGGTTGGGGTGAGGGTTTATCTTCCATTTTCTCAACCTAAAATAAACTCAATTGCCCATTATCATTATCTTGATTTTTAGATTCTACCTGCACCTTTTTCTTACTTCCAGATTTACCTTTTTTCTTGCCTTTATCATGTAAACCCTGTGCTACCTCTTCAGCATAGCGTTGGTGATTTAATTCTAATAATCTATCTAGCACTTCTCGCCGTGCAGTTTCGCTGATGGTGAAGCGTAAGCCTTGTTTGGTTTGGTGGAAATCATGAGATAATTCTAAATCTTGCCAACCGTAAGCAGCAGCTACAGCATTATCCATTTCTATGTGCAATTCGCGCAATTGTTGAATATCGGCGGCGGTTTCGTCGGGGTTGTGGAAGCGGTTGTAGGTTTTGGTTAATCCTTCTTGGCGTGTTTGCATGATATTTTGGCGATGGTTGTAGTAGCGATCGCCTATTTCTTCTAGGTTTGCGGTTGATGTGGGGAAGGGGAAGGTTTCAAAGCAATCTGAGGGGGAGTAATTTAGTGTTGTACCACCAAGAGTGGAACTATAGTTATATGCCCATTCACGATGAATAGTTGATTGTAAAATAGATAATGCTTCTGATTCCTGTATAGCAAAAACGATAAGTTTATGTGCAAATACAATTCCTGTATCTGAAAAATGAAAAGCTGTTGTTGGGCTAACTGCTGCTGTTACTAAGACTCGTTTTAGGTTTGCGATCGCATCATATAGTGCTGGGCATTTTTCTCCATAATGCCACCAGTTCTCACGCCTTTCTTTTCTATTATTCTTATCTCTCTCTGGCTTAACTTTTTCCTCTACAATGGCTAAACAATCAGGAAAATCACTTGCATAAGGTCTACCTTTAGGCTTTTTAGGATCATCATCATGTTCAGCATTTAAAGGATAATCCTTGAAATTAATCACCCAACGACTTGGTGATTGATCAGGACGTGAATTTAAATCCTCACCATTTAAATAAGGAAATAAAACATCTTTATTTATTGGATCTTTTTCAATTAATGTTTGTGCTTCCTCTGGAATTAGCACAAAACCTTGTCTATACACTTTACTACCATTGAATGATTTACTTGCATTAATCTCAAGTTTATAAGGGTTGCCTACTACTTTACCGGGTATTGCCAAAAAAGTTGTAATTCCATTAACAGGTTTCTCATTCAAAACAAACTTACCCAACCAATTACCTTGTCGTAACCATACATAACCAACTTCTAAACTAGCAGTACCAGGCCATCTCCTACTGGATACAGCACGATTAATAATACAACCATCATTTACTAATTGGTCTAATCCTACCTCTCGCGTATCACCCTGCGCTATGGTATTCGTTGCAATTAAACCAAATCCACCATTACTATTTAATAACTGTTTTGCTTTTAAGAAAAAATAAGCACAAAGGTCAGCACTACCGCGTTTATCATTCGCAATCCATTTAACTAAAAAATCTCGATAATCTGTACTCAATGCACCTGTAATTTTTGATCCACCCATAAACGGCGGATTTCCGACAATCGCATCAAATCCTAACTTTTGATTTTCGTTCGTAGTCAGCACTTTAGTGCTTTTCTTGCCACCCTTATCATTATTAAGCGATAAATCGCTCGCTACAAACACCTCTGGAAATTCCAACTCCCAATGAAACGGACGCAACTTTTCAAAATCAGGTAAAGCCTTACCCATCCCATCAGGAATATCTGCACCATCTCGAAAAGTAGTTAATAAAGTCTTCCTTAAACCTTCCCTTTCCTTCTCCGACCAATCATTAAAATAACTCCCAACCAATAAATCGCAACCTCTGCGTAAATCAAAACTTCTCGCATTCGCTTCTGTCAATAAATACACCTTGCGATTTTGGTCTTCCCTCGTCAACACCGGAAGCGATGCAATCTCTCGCCGTAACTCAATCACCTTATCAACTTCCCGCCGAATCTCCTCAGCAAATAACTCCGGTGTCCCAGTTGTGTCTAAATTCCAATAACGCAACTGTTCCAAACTCACCCCAATCAGCGAATCCCCACACTTCAGGGCATGATCCACAAAGGTAAACGGACGATTCTTTTGCAACGTTATCAACCACAGCGATAACTTTGCCATTTCCACCGCCAAGCGGTTTTTATCCACCCCATACAAACACCTGTCCGCAATTATCCGCCGCGCCACCATCAACCGTTCATCCGCATCTTTGGGAATTACACACTCCTCTGGACGCGACTTAGATAAAGTTCCCTCCGGTGCTGTCACCACCTTCCCCGGATTCGCCTTTTCCGCATTTTCCCACGCTTCCACCAACCGTTCCGCCAAATAGCGACAAGTCTGCACCAAAAACGCCCCCGAACCCATCGCCATATCGCAGATTTTCAATTTTAATAACTCTGCTGCTGACTTGAGTTTCCACTGTTCCTTCGGCTTCCCCTCAGCCACACCCTCATACACCAACGGTTCCAAAGTGTACTGCACAATTTCTTCCGTCAAACTGCGCGGCGTGTAGTGTGTCCCCGTCTCCCGGCGATCGCTTCCCTGCGTCACATACACGCTTCCCGTAGGAATCACCACCGGATAACCTAAAGTATCCAATCGTACTAACCCAGCCAAAGGCAACACCCGGTTAAATAATTCCTGGTCATTATTACAAGCAATGAGAAGTTTGCCCTCACCCCCGTCCCCTCTCCCTCTAGGCGAGGGGCGATTTTGCCCCCTCCTCACCCCATCTTGATCTTGCCCCCTCTCCCCCTGGGAGAGGGCTGGGGTGAGGGCTGAAACTACCACCCAGTCGGGACGCAAAGTTTCACCCTGTTCAGCAATTGTGGCAACCAGCCCCGTGGGAATGCGCTGACCTGTTAATAAAACTTCATCCGGCAATTCTAAAGTCTGCCGCAGCACAAAATCTACCCACGCCCGATGAATTGCTGGTTCAGGTTTTGCCCCTAATTGATTATCTTGCCATTCTTCGTATGCTAATCGTAATAGCTTTAAGTGTTCTGGATCGTGGGCATCTAAACCATTAGGAAATACTTTGAGGAGTACAGGTAGACTGAGAAAGGGGCCAGAAGCTTCAACTAGCGATAACCATTCGGCGTGGTGACGGGCTGTAGACATGGGAATTGGGAATTGGGAATTGGGAATTGGGTTAAGTTTTGAAAGTTAAAATTTAGCTAATAGAGATTTATTGTTTAGGTAAGAAAATAGAATAATTCAAAAAATTAACACACCAATCATTGAAACTTTCCCATAAGTCATCATCATCTTCTAAATACACAAGAATATAATTTGCTTTTGATATTTTTAATCTTTTTATCATTTCTTCTGGTGTGATAACTTCGTAGTCTTCCATACTAGCGCAACAAAAACAATCTCCTGGTTCAGGGATTTCAAAAGCTTCATCGCTAGCAGGTAAATCCACTCCTGGGTTTTTTACAGTTCCTGGATAACCTCTATCTTCCCATTCTTGTGCTGTTGCAATTGATGATGAGAAAGTTACGTATCTGCATTGACAAGCTTCGTAAGCAACAGCCATTAAAGCTAAATCCTGATCTTCTGTTTCAACATAAATAGGAAGATAAGCTAAATTCTCATCTTCATCTGCTTCTAAAAAAGCTTCATCGTCTTCATTCGTTTCTAAAAAATCTTCATTTTCTTCATCGTCTCCATTTTCATAATCATATTCGGAGTAAAATTCTTGTCCTGTCTTGTAAGGTACTAAAACAATAAGTCCATTTTTGGTCATGTTTTTATTCTTTTTAAGATTATGTATTGGGAACTTGAGATGAACTATTAATAAATATTTATCTAATTAAACAAAAAAATTCAGGGACATTCAATTAACAATGGCCCTTCAGGAATAAAGCGAGAATTATAATAAGACTTTTTACCTAAACCTTTCAAAGAGCCAATTTTTCTAGGAGAAGTTAGTGGTTTCAAATCTTGCACTTCCCAAAAACTAGCCCAAGTCGGCTTATCAGTAACAGTAGATGGCGGACGAAATTGAGCTTTACCTGGATATCTGCCATTGCGAGAATTGACATGACCAATGTATAAACCATGCCAAGATGCTTCTGAGTCTAAAGGTTGATCTGCATCTGAATAGGAAGCATAAATTAATACTTCCACACTTTTATTTCCCCGCAACTCATCAACTTTACGAAATAGCTCAAAATCCATACTTCCGAAAGCTGTTTTAACCGTTTCATCACTTAATTCATGCTCTAAGTTAGCTATTGTCTCCATCGCTGAAAGCAAGTGCATTTCTGGAACAGGTGCAAGAATTGCAAACGAATGTGTTTTAACCATATTTCCGCAAGTTAACTTTGTAATTATATTTACAGTTATACTCACCGTGCTAGCTTTTGGGGAATTAAGTAAGTAACCGCCAAGGGAAACAGTCGCGGTGTCGGATTTGCAAACCTAGCTTGAATTGCAGCCACTTCGCGCTCAATTTCTGCGGGAATTTGCTCTACTCTCACCTTAAGACTGTTGACATTGCGCTCGAACTGTTCCTTCTCTGCGGTATTAAACAATTCCAACTGCTTAAACTCAGGTTCATCTAGTTCATTGAGAATGCTTTGACGCAATTCCGTTAAAACCCATATTCCGCACTTCAACTTGAAGTACAAAGATATTACAGTAAAGCTCAA
>NZ_JABXKI010000352.1 GCF_017115095.1 Nostoc sp. NMS4
TCTGCAATCCACCTTATGGCGAACGGCTGGGGCGAGATAGTGATTTAGGGGCGTTTTATAAACTTTTGGGTGATGTGCTAAAACAACGCTTCAAAGGCTGGACTGCATTTGTCCTCAGTGGTAACAAAGAACTGTCTCAATCCATTGGACTAAAATCATCCCAGCGAATTGCCGTGTATAACGGAGCGCTACCTTGTCAGTTAATGAAATATGAACTGTATTAAGACGGAATCCCAAAAATTGAAGAAGAATTCAGAAGTCAGAATGGGCTAAACGCCCCGCTATCGCTTTTTCGGTCAAAATTCATTCTGAATTCTGAATTCGACTCCTGAATTCTATTTGATGTCAGATTTTTAACACTCTTTAAGAAATTTAATTTGAGCTAAAAAAGCTTCAAAGAATTTCTGAGTATGCATTCTGGCAGTTGTTATGAAAATCTTTTACAAAAGTGACAGTATAATCGGTGACTGACAATCTGCAATTTATTTATCGCTAAAAGGCAAGGCTATTTATGTCAGATCAATTCACCTTTACTGTTACCAATGATACCGAACAAGCAATTACAGAGTTGTGGGTATCTCTCGATGATGAAGACTGGGCTTCATTTACCTTGAGTGATTCAGGGATTCCATCGGGTGAAACAGTAACAATTGCTTGGGCTGAATATACTAATGATTCGCCCTGTGAATGGTATATCTCTGCTGTGTTTGAAGATGAATCAGAAAGCGAGTCAGCCCTATTTAACTTCTGTGAAGAACCAGCTTTAACAATCGGCTAAATTCGCCACTGCGATCGCACTTTACAGATGATTACATATCGGCTCCAGTTATAAAAACAAAAGCCCTACCTCGAAAGGATCTAGGTAGGGCTTAATATTAGAATCAGACCCAGTGACTTTACAGCGAATTTCAAGTTAGTGAGGTACACAAGCTAAAGTCAGGAGTCAGAATTCAGAATGAATTTTGACCGAAAAAGCGGATAGCGCTGGCGGTAAGCGAGTCAGACGCTCCTGCGTCGCTTGCCGCCGGCGCTATCGAGCATCTTGATTCTGACTCCTGTTAGCGATAGCGGGGCGTTTAGCCCATTCTGACTTCTGAATTCTTCTTCAATGGATTTTCAGGCGATCGCTTTTCTATATTTGCAGATATATATCACGATAAACGCTCTGAAGACTTTTATATATAGAAAAATATATTTATTTTATGGCCGAGTTTAAATATTAATTTATACCTTGTGTTCTTTCCCAAAAAGCTCCATGATTAATTGAGGAAGCCCATCGCTATATGTTGGTTAGTTAATAAGGATGCCAATATACTTCATACGTATTTCCGATTCATAACCGGAAAATATCTGATATTTATCTCAAATTTACTTAGGTTGGAGTTTGATTAACTCATGCTAGAAGGATGGATTCAAATTTCATTAACGCTACTAATTGTAGTAGCAATTACTCCTGTTTTTGGGCGCTATATGGCGCGGGTCTACCTAGAACAAAGTACTTTTCTCGATCCGATTTTGAATCCGGTTGAGCGACTACTTTATGCTTTGGTTGGCGTTAAAACCAAAGAAAATATGACCGGCTGGCAGTATGGGCGGGCAATCTTATACAGCAACGTCGTAATGGGGTTGCTGATTTTCTTGGTTATTATGAATCAAGGATGGCTGCCATTGAACCCAACCAAGATAGAAGCCCCAACTTGGGATACAGTGCTGCATACGACTATTTCTTTTATTACTAATACTAACCAGCAGCACTATTCTGGTGAAACCTACATGAGCTATGGCAGCCAAATGTGGGGACTTGGTTATCACATGTTTACCTCCTCTGCGACTGGTTTAGCAGTGGGAATTGCCTTTATTCGGGGATTGACTGGTAGATCCTTGGGCAACTTTTACGTAGACCTAATTCGCTCGATTACCCGAATTTTGCTACCTATTTGTATTGTGGGCGGGATTGTCTTGATAGCCTCTGGCGTTCCCGAAACACTGGCGGGTGCAGTTGTATTCCCTACTTTGGAAGATCCGAATATCAGTCAAGCGATCGCTCGTGGCCCAGTTGCCCATTTTGAAATTATCAAGCAATTAGGGGAAAACGGCGGCGGCTTTTTCGCCATCAACTCAGCACATCCCTTTGAAAATCCCAGTGGATTTTCTAATTTAATTCAGATCGTGGCAATGCTTTCGATTCCCACATCCCTAATCTACACTTATGGCTTGTTTGCAAATAACACCAAACAAGCCTGGTTACTTTATGGGATGGTCGGTGTAATTTTTGTAGGATTTCTGATTGTTACTGCTATTGGTGAATACAACGGCAATCCGACTGTAAATACGCTTTTGGGCAGTCAGCAACCAAACCTAGAGGGTAAAGAAGTCCGGTTTGGTTGGGCAGAATCTGTATTATTTGCGGTAAGTACAACCGGAACTATGTGCGGCGCAGTCAACGGTTTCCACGACTCCTTCATGCCCGCCGGTGGTTTTATTTTTCTCTCTAATATGTTCCTGCAAATCATGTGGGGTGGACAGGGTACAGGAACAGCTTACTTGTTTGCCTATAGCATCCTGGCGGTATTTGTCACGGGTTTGATGGTGGGACGCACGCCAGAATTTCTCGGACGCAAGATTGAAAAGCGGGAGGTGGTACTTGCTAGCTTCCTGATTTTGCTAGTTCACCCCATCGCTATTTTAATTCCCGCAGGTATCGCCTTGGCATTTCCTGACCAACTAGCAGGGATTAGCAATCCAGGATTCCACGGCTTTTCTCAAGTCATCTACGAATATGCCTCAGCTGCTGCTAACAACGGTTCTGGCTTTGAAGGCTTAGGAGATTCACAACCTTCACCTTTTGCGATCGCTACAGGTACAGCACCAACTGTAACTGCTTTGTGGTGGAACTTGAGTACTTGCTTCAGTTTAATTGCCGGACGCTATGTTCCCATCATTGGTTTGCTGTTTTTAGCAGATAGTATGTCTCGTAAGCAAGCTGTTCCCTACACAAGTGGTACATTGCGAACCGATACCGGACTATTTACAGGCGTTACCGCAGGTGTGATTTTAATCCTGGGCGCACTTACATTTTTCCCAGTCTTAGCATTAGGCCCCATTGGCGAAGCTTTCTTTATCGCTAAAGGTATCGGCTAGGGAGTGGGGAGATGGGGGAGATGAGGAGACAAGGGGACAAGGGAGACAAGGGAGACAAGGGGACAAGGAGATAAACAGAACTCCTAACTCTTAACTCTTAACTCCTAACTCCTAACTCCTAACTCAGCACTCAGCACGGGCTAAACCTTAGCTATCCGCTAACAGCACTCAGCACTCTTAAATCAGCACTCCTAACGCCCAATTCCCAAAATTTAATGTATGCCAACTACAACTGATTCTCCTTCACCCCGTATTCCGTCTGGAACTCGTGACTCACGCAAGCATACCCCCAAAACAGATATGCGGGGACTTTACCAAAGAGCAATTCGTGAGTCATTTATCAAGCTAGATCCGCGAATTACTGTCAAAAACCCAGTGATGTTTGTTGTTTGGGTGGGGACAATTGTTACCTTTCTTGTTTCCCTCAACCCAAATCTGTTTGGCACAATCCAAGCAGATATCAACCAACAACGCCTCTTAAATGGGTTGATTACCTTTATTCTCTTTTTCACCCTCGTTTTTGCCAACTTTGCCGAAGCTGTAGCTGAAGGACGCGGTAAAGCACAAGCTGATTCACTGCGATCGACGCGATCGGATACGATCGCTAATAAAATCCTCCCCGATGGTTCAGTAATACAAGTCAATTCTACAGAACTGCGACGGGGCGATTTGGTAAAAGTGAGTGCCAATAATATGATTCCCGCCGATGGGGATGTAATTAAAGGCATTGGCTCAGTGGATGAGTCGGCAATCACTGGGGAATCTGCACCGGTATTGAAGCAACCAGGTACAGATATTGCTAGTTCGGTGACAGGCGGTACACGCCTACTTTCCGATGAGTTGACGATTAAAATCAGTGCCGATCCTGGTCAAGGCTTTATCGATCGCATGATTGCCTTGGTAGAAGGGGCGGAACGCAGCAAGACTCCCAACGAAATTGCTTTGACGGTATTGTTGGCTGTGTTAACACAAGTATTCTTGATTGTGGTGGCAACTATGCCCCCATTTGTTGGCTACATCGCCAGCTTTATCACTACAGCCTTTGGAGTTGAGGCGGGAAACAGTTTGCGGGCGGGTGCTAGCGTTGCTATTCTCATCTCGCTACTGGTAGCTTTAATTCCTACAACTATCGGTGGTTTGCTCAGTGCGATCGGCATTGCCGGGATGGATAGAGTTGCCCAGTTTAACGTTATTGCGACTTCTGGTCGAGCAGTGGAAGCTTGCGGTGACATCAATACCTTGGTGCTGGATAAGACAGGCACGATCACCTTGGGGAACCGGATGGCTGATGAGTTTATTCCTCTGGATAACCATTCAATGATAGATGTGGCGAGAATCTCCCTAGCTGCTAGCTTGTTTGACGAAACGCCAGAAGGTAAATCGATTGTGATTTTAGCAGAAAAGTCCCAGGCTGCGGTAGATTTTAACATTGACAAAGCCGAAGGTGTAGAATTTTCTGCGAAAACCCGGATGAGCGGTACAAATTTACCCGATGGCAAACAAATCCGCAAAGGTGCAGTAGATGCCATTAAGGGATTTGTCCGTTCTCGTGGCGGCAACGTTCCTGATGATATAGACGCAGCTTATGAGCGAGTTTCCCGATTAGGCGGTACACCCTTGGCTGTTTGCCAAGATGACAAAATTTATGGTGTTATCTACCTCAAAGATATAGTCAAACCTGGACTGCGGGAACGATTTGACCAACTCCGCCGCATGGGTGTTCGCACCGTTATGCTCACAGGTGACAACCGGATTACGGCTTCGGTAATTGCCGAGGAAGCTGGGGTGGATGATTTCATTGCCGAAGCGACTCCAGAAGACAAAATTGAAGTGATTCGCTCGGAACAATCTCAGGGTAAATTGGTGGCAATGACCGGAGATGGTACGAACGATGCACCGGCTCTCGCTCAAGCAAATGTGGGTGTGGCGATGAATTCGGGGACGCAAGCTGCGAAAGAAGCTGCTAACATGGTGGACTTAGACTCAGACCCCACGAAGTTGATTGACTTAGTAACCATAGGTAAACAGTTACTAATTACTCGTGGAGCCTTGACAACATTCTCCATCGCTAACGATATTGCCAAGTATTTTGCGATCATTCCGACAATTTTTGCAGCAGCTGGAATCGGCGCACTTAATATTATGGGATTAAAGAGTGCCCAATCTGCGATCGTCTCGGCGCTGATTTATAATGCCTTAATTATTCCGGCACTAATTCCGCTAGCACTCAGAGGGGTGAAGTTTTTACCTTTAACAGCAGATCAACTGTTACGTCGTAACATCTTCATCTTTGGTCTTGGCGGTATCGTTGCTCCCTTCATTGCCATCAAACTGATAGATATTATCCTACCTTTGTCTTAATTTACTATGAAACCTATTCAGATCCGCCGCGCTTTAGCGACATCCCAAGTATTAGAAGAAATAACTGAAATCTGGTGTCAATGGCGTAGACAAAAGCTACCACTGTATTTGTTCTTGGCGATGTGTTTCAATCTAGTGCTAGCACCTCTAGTCTATGCCGCTACTGGTGAAGAACTTTCCCGCAGTCAATCTTGGGGATTGGGACTATTAGGACTGGTGACACTAGGACTTTCTATCTATTTATTTTTTGTAATGTTTGTACCGGAGAAATTCTAGTAATACTAATTCTGTATAAAGATGCGCTAAACCATAAGTACACGAAAGAAAAACGAACCGCAAAGGACGCATTCGCGCAGCGTCTCGTCAGAGAAGGACACAAAGAAAGAAGTTAAAAGGGTTTGGCGCAGCCTCACAAACAAATGGTATAACCATTCCCTGTGTCACAGTAATTAAAATTGCCGTTCGGCTTTCCTCCACTGTTTGAAGTCAAGTTGTTTCTAGTCGTTTCGGGGATGTTCCTATGAGTTTTGCACGTGAAGCTAGTAGAGCTGTTCGTTCTACCCTGGTACTCTGGGTTATTGGAGCGATTATTTATCCTTTTGCAATGATTGCCATTGGGCAGATTGTGTTTCCGTTTCAAGCAAACGGTAGTCTGCTGAAAAATAGCACAGGTCAAGTTGTCGGTTCTGCTTTGATTGGTCAACCTTTTAGTAGCGATCGCTATTTTAACAGCCGTCCTAGTACCACCAGTTACAGCACCGCCGATCCGAAAAAGGATGATGCGGGAGTTTTGAGAACTGGGGTTTCTGGCGCTAGTAACTTGGCTCCCAGTAATCCCGCCTTAATGGAACGCATCAAAGGTAAAGATGACCCAGACCCCAGCAAAAAAGTTGAAGGTGATTTCAATCGTCTGAAAAAAGCAGGTGTGCAACCGACTGGCGATTTAGTCTACACCTCTGGTTCCAGCCTTGACCCCCACATTACCCCCGAAGCTGCGATCGCGCAAATTGCACGAGTAGCCAAAGTGCGGGGAGTTCAACCGAACCAACTCGAAACTTTAATTTCTCAAAACACTGATGGACGCTTTCTGGGCATCTTTGGCGAACCTGGAGTTAATGTATTAAAGCTGAATTTAGCTCTGGATAAGATTAAAGGGTGATTTCAAAACTTTTGTAGAGACGTTGCAATGCAACGTCTCTACTCTAATCCCTAGTCACTAGAGCGTGTTTTCAAAGTCTTAGATCCCCCCAACCCCCCTTAAAAAGGGGGGCAAAAAAGTTATCAAAGTCCCCCTTTTTAAGGGGGATTTAGGGGGATCTAAAAACTTAGGAGACTAAACGATTAGTTTGAAAACACGCCTTAGCCCCTCTCCCCCGTCAATATGTATCTTACTGAGAAACGCTGTATTACAATTAAGCAACAATAACGAAATTGGCTTCGCTTAGTGAGACTCCGATTAATAATTGTGCGAATTTTACTTGACTAAACGCACCACCGCTACCATCTTGATCAAAGAAAAGTCCACCTGCACTACTGTCGTAGATAAATCGTTGAGCGTCTGTTGTCGCACCTGAACCGATGGTAAACTGACTAGCCAAAAGTGTACCTGCTACCAAGCCACCGCCAAAACCAGCAGCCGATACCTGAATATGCTCAACACTCGCCTCGAAGTCATCAAGACTATCGACACCTTGATTGTATGTATTAAAGCTAAAGGTATCAGTGCCACCTTGTCCGTACAGATAATCATTGCCTTTTCCTCCAATCAGGAGATCGTTGCCATCGTTCCCATTGAGAAAATCTTTGCCATTACTGCCCACAATAGTGTCAGCGTTGGCCGTACCATATATTTGTAATCCTTCAATATTCTTGTAGCTAACTCGATATGTCCCACCCGTGATTAAGCCTTGGTTGGTGGTTGCATTGAAAGTCGAGGTGATTCCCTCGATATTATAATTACCAAAATCGACATGTAAAAAATCGTCATCCGCACCTCCATCTACCGTTTGAGTCACTAAGGAAGAGGAGGGAGTAGATAGGGCAAAATAGAAGAAATCATTGTCATCCCCTCCATTGAGGGTATTGTTGCCAGTGGTTTGGGAACAATTAAATGTATCGTTCTCAGAGCCGCCGTCTACAAAATTATTCCCAGAAGAATAATCAAGGCTGAAATAATCGCTCCCAGTTCCTCCCTTGAGGATATTGTTGCCAGTGCTGTACTCAGCAATAAATCTATCGTTCTCAGAGCCACCGTCTAAGAGGTTTTTCCCGGAAGAATAGTTAATACTTAAATTATCATTCCCAGTTCCTCCCTTGAGGATATTGTTGCCAGTGGTATTTTGAGCATTAAGTCCATCATCTCCAGAGCCACCGTCTAAGAGGTTTTTCCCAGAAGATCCAAAAACTTGTAAACGAGCAACCCCACTTTTTCCGTCACCAGAAACATCTAATAGATCGCTCCCACTTCCTCCCTTGAGAATATTGTCGCCAATAGTATTTTGAGCATAAAGTTCATCGTCTCCGACGCCGCCGTCTAAGAAGTTTTTCCCAGTAGATTGAGAAGCATCTAACTCATCGTTCCCACTCCCTCCCAGAAGGATATTATTCCCGGTGCTACCAGTAGCATAGACAGTAAACCAAAAAGTTTTTCCAAAAGGGCGATCGCTACGCACACCGTAAGCAT
>NZ_JABXKI010000005.1 GCF_017115095.1 Nostoc sp. NMS4
TATTGCTTAATTATTTTTTGATTATCCCACAAAGCTTATATTAAGGATAGGTCTAATTGATTTCGCTAATTCGCCAACTGTGGCTGTGGCAAATAACTCACGCAATGGTAGTTCCACTTGGAAAATCTTGCGGATACGGGAAATCAGTTGTGTTGCTAATAGCGAGTGTCCCCCCAGTTCAAAGAAGTTATCATGAATGCCCACTTGTTCAACTTTCAGCACTTGCGCCCAAAGTTGTGTCAGCATTTCCTCAATTGGAGTGCGTGGGGCAACATATTTGTCTGCGCCGCTCTGTAAATCTGGTTTTGGTAAAGCGCGGCGGTCTACTTTGCCACTAGGAGTTAGAGGTAAGGATTCCAAAATGGCGATCGCACTAAGTACCATATATTCTGGTAGCTGATGCTTGAGAAATTCACGTAGTTGGTATGTTGTCAGCGATTTATCAGTAGCAGCTAGATATGCTACTAAGCGTTGATCACCAGGAATATCTTCTCTAGCAACGACTACAGCTTGTTGTATTTGTGGGTGGGTGTTAAGGACTGTCTCAATTTCTCCAAGTTCAATGCGGAAGCCGCGAATCTTGACTTGGTTATCGATACGACCAAGGTATTCCATATTGCCGTCATCCAAGTAGCGCACTAGGTCGCCTGTTTTGTAAAGGCGTTCTGATTCGTCATCCGAAAAGGGGTTGGGGATGAATTTTTCATTGGTACGCTGCAAATCATTAATGTACCCTATCCCCACGCCTATACCTGCTATACAAAGCTCACCAATGACTCCTACAGGAACCAGTTGTAAATCTTGATCCATTATATGGAGTTTGACATTAGGCAGAGGTTTGCCTATGGGTATGGATTTATTTGAAAACTCATCTGCTTGTTCTACCGTATAAGCAGAACAAACATCTGCACATGATGAAATCATTACAGTACTGTCTTTTGAAGTGAATTGGTAATCTTTAACCAACCAATTGACCAAGTTAACAAAACCGCGATGGTATACACCTGCTCCTTTGGGCTTACCTGTAGAACCTGAAGTATAGATGACGTATATTAAGTTACCGGGTGTTGCGGTATTTGCAGGGTTCGAGTTACTGTTTTGCCCTATTGTTTCGCGATCGCTGTCTAAGCAGATAATTCTTGCACTACGATCAGGTAGTTTGTTGACTAAATGTTGTTGGGTGAGCAACACTTTAGCTTGAGCATTATCTACCATAAAACTCAAGCGGTCTTGGGGATACTCAGGGTCAAGTGGCATATAAGCACCACCTGCTTTGAGAATACCCAACAGTCCCACTACCATATCTAATGATCGCTTTACACAAATGCTGACCAGCACATCTGCTCCCACTCCTAAAGACTGCAAGTAATGTGCTAACTCATTTGCGCGACAATTGAGTTCATGGTAAGTCAGTTGTTGGTTTTCAAACACCACCGCTACAGCATCGGGTGTACGCGCTACTTGCTCCTCAAACAACTGATGGAGACATTTATCAAGGGGATAGTCTGCTTGAGTATTGTTCCACTCAACCAATAACTGCTGTTGCTCAGGTTGTGTTAACAAAGGTAATTGTGAAATGCGCTGTTGCGGATTCGCCACAATGGATTCTAGCAGTGTGACAAAATGACCCGCCAGCCGCTCAATAGTATCTGCATCAAACAAGTCAGTATTGTACTCCCACACGCCCACCAGTCCGGTAGCAGTGTTCTCCATTCCCAAAGTTAAATCAAACTTGGCAGTTGTACTCTTGACTTTGAGTGGATTAACACTTAACCCAGTTAACTCCACAGTTGATATCGGTGCGTTCTCTAGCACAAACATCACTTGGAACAGTGGACTATGGCTAAGGTTGCGTTCTGGTTGCAATGCTTCTACCAGCATTTCAAATGGCAAATTCTGGTAAGTATATGCCTCCATTGCCATGAACCGAACGCGACCTAATAATTCGCTAAAACTAGGATTACCTGCCAAGTTTGTACGCATCACTAAGGTATTGATAAAAAAGCCAATTAACCCTTCTATTTCGCTGCGATCGCGGTTTGCAATTGGTGTCCCTACCAAAATGTCTGTTTGTTCTGTGTAGCGATACAGTAGGGTATCAAATGCAGCTAACAGCGTCATAAAGACAGTACAACCTTGCTGCTGACTCAGTTGTGTCAGTTTTTGGGTGAGTTCCAAAGAAAGCGCAAATTCTTTATGTGCGCCAGCGAAGGTTTGCACCGCAGGTCTAGGTCGGTCTGTGGGAAGCGGTAATAAAGCTGGTGCTTCCTTGAGTTGTTTTTGCCAGTAATTCAATTGGCTTTGCAATACATCCCCTTGCAACCACTGTCTCTGCCATAGTGCAAAGTCTGCATACTGAATCGGTAGTGGTAATAAATTGGGTGATTTATCTTGAGCATAAGCATCGTACAGCGCTGCTAATTCTTTGACAAACACACCTATTGACCAACCGTCTGAGACAATGTGGTGCATGGACACTAATAATATGTGTTCTGTCTCATTCAGCACCAGTAACTTCGCTCTCAATAATGCTTGATTTGCTAGGTCAAAGGGTTGAATAGCGTGTTCTTGCGCTAGTTGCTGTACAGCTATTTCTTGTTTATTTGCAGGTAAATGTTGCAAGTCAAAAACTGAAACTTGCCAATCTGCTTGTGTTTGAATGATTTGTAAAGCTTGTCCATCAACGGTGATGAAGTTGGTGCGTAAGGCTTCGTGACGCTCAACGATTGCTTGTAAGCTTTGCGTCTAACAGGAACTTTGAGAGTTCCTGTTAGACGCAAAGCAACATGGATATTGTAAAAGTGGCTATTAGGCTCAAATTGGTCTAAAAACCATAAACGCTGTTGAGCAAATGACAGTGGTAGTTCTACATTCTCCGTTCGCTTGAGGATGGGCACAGAAGTCAGGGCGATATCTTGTTGTTGCAACTGCTGAAGCGATCGCCCTAATTGGGCTACTGTTGCATTGGTAAACAACTCACGCAATGGTAGTTCCACTTTGAAAAGGTTACGGATGCGGGAAACCAATTGCGTCGCTAGTAGGGAATGTCCCCCTAATTCAAAGAAGTTATCATGAATCCCTACCTGCTCTAGTTTCAGCACTTGCGCCCAAATTTGTGTCAGAATTTCCTCAATGGGCGTGCGTGGGGCAACAAATTTTTCTAGCTGTGTGCTGTCTAAGTCTGGTTTTGGTAGGGCGCGGCGATCAATTTTTCCGTTAGAGGTAAGAGGTAAGGATTCCAGCAACACGAAGGCGTTGGGTATCATGTAGCTTGGCAGTTGGTTACTGAGGAACTGACGTAATTCTTGGACTGTGGTTGATTCCGGCTTTGGCACTACGTAAGCAACTAAGCGTTTGTCGCCCGGTTCATCCTCTCTGATAATCACCAGGTTTTCCCAAACGGCTGGGTGTTGCGCCAGCAATCCCTCAATTTCTCCCAACTCAATGCGGAAGCCGCGAATCTTGACTTGGTTATCGATACGTCCTAAATACTCTAACTCGCCATTAGGTAAATACCGCGCTAAATCCCCTGTCCTATATAATTTTGAATTTGAATTGTCAAACGGATGAGAGATAAACCGTTGTTCTGTAAGTTCAGGACGATTCAGATAGCCATGCGTCACCCCAGCGCCACCGACATACATTTCACCCCTGACACCAATTGGCACTGGCTGTAAATTCTGGTCTAGCAGATATACCTGCAAGTCAGGAATCGGGCGGCCAATGACATTAGCCGTATCATGCAAATCAGCTTTGCTCAAGGGACGATAGGTAACGTGTACGGTAGTTTCTGTAATCCCGTACATATTCACCAACTGGGGTGAGGAGTCGCCATGTCGTTCAAACCAAGGCTGCAAACTCGACAGTTCTAAGGCTTCTCCACCAAAAATTACCAAGCGTAAGCTTAAGTCGTTAGCAGTTCCTATAGATTGTTCGGCTTGAATTAACTGGCGGAAGGCGGAAGGGGTTTGATTGAGAACAGTGACTTTTTCTTGACACAATAACTCATAAAAGGATTCAGGCGATCGCGTCACCAGATATGGTACTACTACCAATCGTCCACCGTACAGCAATGCACCCCAAATTTCCCAAACAGAGAAATCGAATGCATAAATGTTTTAACTTTCCTTGATTTTTAGTAACTGCCTAGCTAGTGGGATTGGAAGAGAAGAAAACAGAGAGATTACCTTGTAATGCGTCAGCAATCACTTCTAAGAGATTAAGACCCCGCTTAGATGCAGTCGAAAGAAAAGAACGGATATTGGCGAATGAAACCGCAAAATCGAATGAGCGAAAACCACCCGAAATTTTCTGCTTACATTTCATCATTCGCAAGTCACGTTCAGCTTGGTTATTAGTAAATGGAACATCCGGTTCTGTAAGAAACCGTAAAACATCCCGCTTATAATTTTGAAACCGTAATAACAAGTTATGACCAACTCGTCGTTTCACCCGTCCTCGATTACCTTTACGGGTTAAAGGTATTTGGAATTCGTGATAATCTTGCCCTCGCTTGAGAATTTGCTCATAGAGTTGACTCAGACGAGCAACAATATTTTGAGGAATACCTTTGGGATAGCGATGTTTATAATTGCAAGCTAAAAGCAAAACCTTTTTCATCGACTTCGCCCAAGATTCTTGCTCGATTTCTTCTAAGGCTTTGAGTTCTCTCAGATGATGTGCGTTACACAAGGCATGATTGACATCAAGGAGTTGATAATAAGGATTCCAGTGGTCGTGAACTACTACACCTTTGATATCAGCTAACACTTCAATATCTTTACGTCTAGAAGCAACTCGATACCAAGAAAGTGTTTCGCTTGAAACCACGTGTAACCAACTGGTTTGTCCCCCAATCCTAAAGCCAGTCTCGTCAAGATGTTTAACTGGTGAGGCTTTGACCTCTGTTACAATCTCGGTGATTACTGGTTCTATTATTTTGGTAAGAGCCTTGGTTATATTTGCGATTGTCCCCGGTGTAATTCGACAACCAAATAAATCTAATAGAACCTCGCTCAACCTGTCTTCTGGAATAAAATGTTGATGATGTAGATAAGCCGCTACTGCTTTGATTCTGGCTCCATACTGTACTGGCGCTTTTACCGATTCTGGAAAACTTCCTTGGATGTGAACTTTACATTTGGGACATTCTTTGACGGCAACTCTGTGTTCTGTAACGATTATTCTTGGGCAAGGTATATCAAATACTTGTCGCTTGATGATTTTTTCTACTTCTATTTGGGAGACATCGCACCCACACGATGAGCATAAGCATGGTGTTGAATCGACTTGTCGGGTTTGAAAATGAACAACCCGCTTTCAGAAAGAATTTTCTTCGCAGAGATAAAAGTACTGTAACCCATCCCACTAGAAAGGGTCATCCACCGGTAACCATAAGGGTCAGCCGTCCAGCATTCTTGCCATAGCTGGTTAACAGAGGGTCTTTGTTGCGAAGCCCATAACATATCTTCTACCTGTCAGTCTTTTTCGATTGCTCCTTCCAGTGATCCCAAGCAACCACCAACTCTTCGCCCAAATCCTCTACTACTTCGCCCCTTTCAACATATAAAGTACGGTAGGGGTCAGCGTGGGCAACGATAGAACCAACGCCAATGGTGTCGGGTTGAAGAGATGCGTTCTGGAGAGCAGTAATTAAATCAGTCTCCTCACTGGTCAATTCCGCCCAATAGTCCTGTTTGATCACCTCATACTCTTGGGCAACATCGCAGTAGTCCTGCCACTTACACCCTGGTTTAGCTAGCACCCTCCGAATGTCACTAACCGCCTGGGGCAACATTTCTAATTGCTCGGCTCGATAGGCGATCGCATTTGGTGTAGGTTCACTCCCCAGGATTATCGCCGCAGCCTCTAACGCTTGGGTGTTGTTCATGGCACTGGCCAGATTCTTCAGCGCCATGCCCATGAGTCGTAAGCATTCTTGGGCATTTTCTTTTGGGGGTTCCTGGGCTAGCGATCGCAAATCAATAGTTTTCTCCAACGCCTGTTTAACTTGCTTGTTCAACGCTTTGGTCGCTTGCTGGGTCATCGTATTTCCCCACTGTTGGACAGGACGTTCTTCTACAGCGTGTTCTAATTCCTGAATGCGCTGCTGGAGTTGTTGATTTTCAATTTCCAGTTTCCGTAACCCCTCCATCTCCGAGAGGCGTTGCTGTAACTGGATATTTTCTTCTTTCTGTTGTTTAAAAAGTTGTTGCAGAGATTGGATTTGCTCTTTAGCTTGTTCTTCGGCTCTGGCCGACACTTCTGCTTGCAAACCAATCCTCAATTCCTGGGAAAGTCTTTCTAGTTCCTGTTTATGGCGTTCTTCAATAGCAGCGATCGCTCCGTATATTCTGGTGGATAGTTCCGCTCTCTGGGAAATGGAACGCTTGGGGCATCTAAATCAGCATTGTTGATCAGTAGCCTCTCGCCATCAGCAAAGGTGACAATCTGCTGCCAGTGATTCGGTGCGTCTGCCTCAATCACTCCCGAATCCCCATACCTTGGGTGTGATTCTTGTGAAACAGTGACAGAATTACACAATTGTGTTTTAGGGTTTTCGCTTTTTGTGGCGCGTTTAGTTGTTGGTACGACTTGCTGCACTGCTTTAGCAAAATCGGCAGCAGTGGGGAAGGGTTTTTCTTTGGCTGCGATCGCAACAGCTTGCTCTAACTTATCGGGAGTTTTCACCAGTCGGAGCAAGGAGCGAGTTTGAGAAGGCTTAGTAATCTTTTCCCTGAGTTCCTCTGGCAGAGTATCAACTACTTTCTTCGCAGACAGCAAATCTCTGACCCGGCGATATCCACCGTGCTTGGTTAGTTCTTTTTCGCAATAATCTTCAAAACTGGCATAACCAGCATCAGAGTAATAGCCGTTATTCCGCATCACCCGCAGTTCTTCTATTGCCTGCCACTCGAAGCGGTCTATGGCAGCAAAGGTATCTTGGATGCTGGTATTGAGAATGTTGTAATCGAGTGCTGATGTTGTTTCGGAACGGTTTAGTGTCAGCATGATTTTACCTGTATGTGCTGTATACACACGGGAAATACTGGTTAATGCAAATGAAAACTGCTGTATTCTCAGCAATTACTTTTTATTGCTTTTGAAAAGCGTAATTATTTTTGCCATAACCTCCTTAAAATCAGTTCACAAAACAATTTGACGGCTGGAATACTCATGCCGTCTATGAATTCTTGTATAACTGAACTGGTTGATTGAACTCACAGTACAAAAACTATCTTGCCACATGACAACTGAAAGTGCAAATATAAAAGTAAAAAATACAAAGGAGGTAATTATGGTTCCCCTGGACTGGGTTGTTATGCTTGCGTGGAATAAAGAATGTGGAAATAGCCTAAGATTATTACGTGGCAAGAAGTCTAGGCGTGAGATTGCAGATGCACTTTTGAGCCAAAAGGTTGAATGCTCTCAAGAATACATTAGAAAGCTGGAGAATGGCGAAGCAGCCTCTGTTTCAACAAAAATCATTACAGCAATCGCCAAAACTCTTGGTGTAGAACTGATTGAGATTATGTCTGACTTACGTGTTGAAGTTTCCAAAAATATTTGTACTTCTAGTTAATTTTTGTACTCTGAGTTGTTATTATAGAGATATGAAAACAAAAGACGACCGCCCCAGCCTACGAAACTTGTGCGATCGCCCTTTGACCCTTTGCAGGAATCTATATTATGACTCAATCAGTTTACACACAGCAAACGGCTTCTAGCTTCAACTACAACACATCAACAATAGTTACAGAAGTTCCCTTTAAAGATGAGCAAGCCCTAGCTCAAGCAGAACTGAACAACTACATCGATACCCAAGCCGAAGTTGTAGCCCCAACCCAAGACCCCCCTAACATCTCGTGACCGCCGCATCATTGGCGAGATTATTCAAGTCGAACCGGAATCTGTTCATACTATCTGGCTTGAAGGCGGGATTACGGTATGGGTGCGGTTCGTAAACGGTAGCTGCTTGCCTTTTGACCGAGACTGGTTCGCAAAAAGAGTTGCAGAGGTTAAAGCGACACTTCCAGAAACTCCATTGGAGCGCAATGAACGCCTCAGCGATGAATTAGAACAAGCTTGTGTCAAGTTCAATCTGTGGCATCCCCAGATTGATTGGTTATCCTTCAGTACTAAACTTTACCGAAATA
>NZ_JABXKI010000348.1 GCF_017115095.1 Nostoc sp. NMS4
GGCAAAGTCAAAAGAATATTCGAGATATCTTTGCTCAAGCTAAGAAAAAATCTCCACCCTAATTGCTCGTAAAAAATAACTCGTCTTCCTGTTGTTGCGATCGCTTCTAATGGTTCTAAGTATTCGTGGGGTACTCCTGAGTCTCCGTGAAGACACAGCAGCGGTAGCTTACCAGAATATTCTCGATCTGGTTTGACAATCCGATACCATACCTGATGACCACGAAATCAGATAAAACCTTAAAGGGCAGAAGTATTAGACATGGCACAAAAATTATTTGACATTATAATAGTCAAATATACGTAGACAAAAATAGCAAATGGGGATCATCCACCCAAGAATAATTGATTACCACGGCATTTCAGCAACCCAAGCACAGCTAGATTTTGCCATAGCATTTCTAGATGAAGATATTCCCCTTTACGTTGACCCTTTTCTTTTATGGAAGTCTCCCTCACAACAAGACCAATCACTTCATACCTCTATCATTAATTCCTTTAATAACCTAAACTTTCTTGTTCAGAAAGGCAAAATAGATCAGGCTCGTGACAACCTCATTCTTGCATCTGAATGCCAAGAAATTGGACTTGGATTGTCAAAAAAACGAAAAGGTATAAAAATTAGTCGTAACAAAGCAGATGAAATTATCTCTCTATTTCAGAAAATTCCTGAGTATGGAAAATACGGATTTGTTCACTTTGAAGAAATTCAGTTTTATGTAGATGGAATTGCGAAAGATCGGATAAGTGATATTTGTTGTAATTTTATTAAATCATTTCTGATAGACTTTACAATACAACAGTGCGAACAACTAGGAATACCAATTGATAAAGCTGTTGTTTCTGGAGTTTATGACTATCGTAAAAATTCATTTATCCTAGATCAGGAAATTACATTGCCTGTGAATCCTCAAACCAAAGAGCCTTTAATTTTTGTTCCGAAGAGATGGCTGAAATTTTCTCCGTGGATCAACTTTGAAGACTACTTTAAGGATTACTGTCCTCGTGATGAAATTTTTAATCCTGGTGAGCCAGAAGAACGTGTTAAGGTTCTAAACTTTAATAGGAATAATTATGGCATTATTCAGGAATATATTAAGATAAAAGAGCGAACTCAGGATGACTGTAAAAACGATCCGCTCTTTAAACAGATTCCCGTCTTGTCCGCTAAACGAAAATTAGGTGAAATACAAAAGCTACCAACAGGAAAGACGAATGGAGCAGATATTCAATACGAAAATTATATCTGTCAACTTCTTGCGTCGCTTTTCTATCCAGACCTTGACTTTGCAGCAGAACAGAGTCGTACAGAATCTGGAAGACTGATTCGAGACCTGATTTTTTACAATAATAGGTCAATTGATTTTCTTCAAGAGATTTATCAAGACTATGGCAATAGGCAGCTTGTTTTTGAGTTAAAGAACGTCAAGACAATCGAGCGTGAACACATTAGCCAACTTAATAGATATCTTGATTCTGGTCTTGGTAAGTTTGGTGTTATCGTGACAAGAAACCCTCTATCAAAAGCAATGTTCGGCAATATTATTGATTTATGGTCTGGACAAAGGCGATGTATCATTACGCTTACAGATGAGGATATCTCGTTAATGGTTAATATTTTTGAGAGTAAGCAGCGCTCACCGATTGATGTTCTCAAAAAGAAGTATGTGGAATTTCGTCGAGCTTGTCCCTCATGAAGGTAAAAATATATGAACCGTAAAGATGTTGACGAATTTAAAAAACTATCGGTACAACTTCAGAGTATTTATGAGGAACTTTCTGTATTGTCTAAGAAATCTCCCAATGATGCCGTAAATAAATTTAAACTCAACTTTATTAATAAATTGCTTAATAACTCAAATGAATTCCTTAGTCAAAAGTATCGACCTTTTGAAGACTTTTCAGAGTTTGATCCAGATGACACACCACAAAACAGTGATGTAGTTTTAATTCTCTCACAATATTTACAATGTTTTGAAAAGCTGCGTGCAGATAATGTAAAGAGGCAGAGGCAGAGTGGACAATGGTATTGGTTAGTAGATGTTGAAAGAGATGAAACTGGAGATGAATTAGGCAAAGTTTATTATATTAGAACAACTTGCCCAAAACGATTAAGAGAGTAAATGCAATATTTATGAAGACAAAACCTCAAAAGCAGACAAGTAGTGAAAATGTTGAACTGTACGAAATCATAATTCCTCTATTACGTGCTATGCGATCAGAGTTCCAAGAACTGAGCAAGAAGAAGCCAGAGGCTGTGCTCAATAAGAGTAAAATGAAAATTGTTAACCGACTTCTAGAAAGCTGTCGTAAAATACTTGCATCAGAGGCATCATTTGACTATCTTGATCTAATCGATGAAGATGATGTTCCTCAGAATAGTGATGTAGTACTGATGCTATCTCAATACGTTGCTGCCATGAGTCAGTTTCACTCGACTTATTATGGTTCTGATGGTGAAAAGTATCGTTGGTTTATTGATAAATAAATTGCGCTCTCAAAGTTGATCGCTAGTATTTAAGTATAGTTGGCAGTAGATACCCTTCAGTTACTGCATAGCCCTAATTTGCTGATTGATTAGCTTCATTCTGTGCTTTCAGCATCGCCTGCTTTAATGGTTTTTACCCCAATAAGGCGCTGAGAAACTGGTTCTCAAAGTTATTCACGATCGCATCTGAATACTGACCTACTTCCCAGGATGTAGCGGTGATCGCAGTAGGTCTTGGTCATGCCAGTAAATATTGAATAATAGTTCATGCTATCTCCTATTAGAATATGACTATAGTCATGACTACGGTTATTATGAAATCAATTTCCAAAAGTAAACTCAAATCTCAACTTCTTGAGTTCTTACGACTTGTAGAGTCAGAGGGAGAAGAAATTGTAGTTACCGATCGCGGTAAGCCAGTGGTGAAAATTTCCAAATACGCACAAGCGCCTTCAACAGAAGAGTTATTTGGGGAAATACGCGGTAAAGTGAAGTACTTTGAGGATTTAAATACACCAACCACTGAGGAATGGACACAATTGTGAAGATAGTCCTTGACACTTGTGCCCTAATCTGGTGGAGTTTAGATCCAGCCAGACTTTCTGAACAAGCCAAAGAAGTGTGCAACTACATGGAAAGGGATAAAAATGGTCTTGTTCCGTCTATAGCTATATGGGAAATTGCTTTAAAAATCAAAAATAAAAAACTAGATTTAGGAGTCAATCTTAACGAGTACGTAGTAACGCTGAAAAAGTCTAGTACTGTTCAGATTGTACCTATTGATGAAAATACTTGGATGGAAAGTGTCAATTTAGAATGGAGTCATCGAGATCCAGTAGATCGAGTTGTCGTCGCACTAGCCAGAAGTAATCAAGCTGCAATAATTACAGCAGATAAAGAGATAGCAAACTTCTACTCAGAAGTAATTTGGTGAAGGTAAGAAAGATTGTTTACTCCATCGCCCTAATTTGCTGATTAGCTTCATTTTCTGCCTTCAACATCGCTTGTTTTAATGGTTGTTGTCCCAATAAGGCGCTGATAAATTGGTTATCAAAGTTATTAACGATCGCACTTGGATATTTACCCACCTGCCACGGTGTAGCATAATTAACCCCCGCGACTAATGGCGATCGCAGTGGATCTTGGTCATAGCCCAAATTCTTGGCCACTGATTTACGTGTTGGCAAAGCAAACCCTGTTCCTGTCCACTTCTGCATTCCTTCTTTACCCGTGAGATAAGAAATCAACTCCCAAGCTTCGGCTTTATGCTGTGCTTGCTTATTCATCACGTAGGCAACTGTAAAGACCATCGTGCCTTTTTTGTCATTAATCGTAGGCACTTGTGCAGTAGCAAACTCTACTTGGGGAAATGTTTCAGTTAGATAGGGAATTGCCCAGTTACCTTCAATCACCATCGCCACTTTACTTTGACCAAACATTTCACTACCTGAGTTTGTCCCCACATCAGATTTTTGGGCAGAGGAGCGGTCTTTTTGATACTGTTTTACTACCAACTCTAAACCCTGTAAACCTTTCTCACTGGCAAATGTAGCATAACCATTTCGGTCGATGAGTTGTCCACCAAAGGCTTTAATTTTATAAGCTTGACGCGCTAATTCTGGAATTTCCCCAAAGCCGTATTTGTTAAGTTTCCCTGTCAATTGTTGCGAGTATTTACGTAATTCCTCCCAAGTTGCTGGCGGATTACTCAAGCCGGCGGCGGCGAAGGCTTTTTTGTTATAAAACAGCGCCAGGGTGGAATAATCTTTGGGAAGACCGTAAATCTGATTTTGGTATTTGAAACTGTCGAGTAAGGTATCCTCGAAGTCCGCGAGGTCAAATTCGGGGGTGATGTAACTTTCTAACGGTTCTAGGACATTCTGACTCATCAAGAAAGGAGCTTCCAGGGCATCCAGATAAAAAACATCGGGCGCAGCTTCTCCGACCAAACGAGTTTTAATTACATCCATGTATTGGTCGGAAATTACCTCATATTTGACCTTAATAGTTGGATGTTGTGCTTCAAAGTCTTGTAGTACTTGTCTCAAGAGTTTTTGCTCAACGGGAGAGCCTCCCCAACCACTGAGTTTAATGGTGACTGCGCTAGATATTGAGGGTTTGCTTGGCAATTGTAGGCTTTGACAAGCAATAATAGCGATCGCGATCGCCATCACCAATCCCAAAAAATTAAATAATCCTTTATTGTTCACAAACAAATAATAGTCTCTTTCCTCGCTTATAGGTTGTGTTATCAAGGAGTGATATTTTACTTATTTGAAATTTTGGTTGAAAATTGCAAGCTAGAATAACGAAAAATTATCAGCAATGCTAATTAAAGCATACTGAATTCCTCTGCAACCTGATTTATCCGAGGATACTTCACCCATAATCTATGTTTATGGATTCTGTTCAGATTGAAACAACTGCACCATTGAATGTAGAATTTACCCAGATTGCCTCACCACCAACAGCAATTTCTCGAATTCCCAAGAATACTATTCGCACTAGTTTAAAAGCTTCCACTGCGGATTCTGTCTTAGCATCGGTTTACTCTCTTGGAACTGGCGGGATTTTACTCAGCAATTTATTAGTGGAATTGGGTGCTAGTCCAGTGGTATTTGGGATGCTGTCTTCTATTCCCATGTTGGTCAATCTCATTCAGCCGTTGGGTGCTTACTTGTCTGAACGCAGCACCAGCCGCTTTCAATATTCGCTTAGGACACATGGAATTGGTCGGCTGCTATGGCTGGTTTTAGTTATTGGTATTGTAACCGCCAGCTTGGGAGCGATCGCTCCTCACCAGTTAGTCATATTGACACTCTTGATTGTTCTATTCAGTAATCTTTTGGGAGGACTAGGAACTGCATCGTGGCTAAGTTGGGTAGCAATGATCGTTCCCCGGCGATTACGAGGCAGGTATTTTGGAACACGCAATAGTGCTGCGAACTTCACTACTTTGATTTGCGTACCAATGGCTGGATTAGTTGTATCACATTGGTATGGGGGATCTCTACAAGGTTATGGGGTAGTTCTACTAATAAGCATTGTCTTTGGGATTATGGGATTGGGGTGTCAGTATTTCCAGGTGGATATGAATCCGCGATCGCAAAATACTTATTATGGCAAGTTACCACAAACCAGTGAGATTCAATCAGACCCTACAAAAGATGAATCTTCTGAAGTCACTCAATCAACAGACTTATTACTTCTGCCTTCAAGTTCAATTCATCTGCCACAAGATCAGTTAACTAGCAGTATTTGGAAAAATTCTAACTTTTTGATATTTCTGTTGTATTTCTGCTTCTGGAATCTTGCTGTTAACCTCAGCAGTCCTTTTTTTAACCTCTATATGCTGGACACGCTGGATTTGGATGTGAGTTACGTGACTATTTATAACAGCCTTCAGGCGGGGGCGACTTTGCTAATGCTTATTCTGTGGGGAAAATTGGCAGATAAGATAGGTAATCGTCCCATCCTCATCTGTATTGGGATTTTGGTTGGAGTCACACCACTCCTCTGGCTAGGAATTGGTGCTAATCGCCTTGATATCTGGTTGTGGCTACCTCTATTACACATCTTAGCTGGAGGTACTTGGGCGGCAATTGACTTGTGCAGCAATAATATACAATTGGGCATTGCACCAATTAAAAATCAGTCTATCTATTTTGCGATCGCAGCTGCCGTTGCTGGAGTAAGTGGTGCTTTAGGCACAACTATAGGCAGTTTTCTCGTTCAATTTGCTCAGTCTGGAGGCTTATTGGGGTTATTTGCTCTCTCTGGTTTATTCCGACTAATAGCACTTGTTCCGCTCATGTTTCTTCAAGAGCCAAGCAGGAGTTAGGAGTTAGGAGTTAGAAGTTAGGAGTTAGAAGTTAGGAGTTAGAAGTTAGAAGTTGGAAGTTAGGAGTTAGAAGTTAGAAGTTAGAAGTTATGAGTTGTAAATTTTCAACTCATAACTCATAACTCATAACTCATAACTCATAACTTTTGTTTATTCTGCGGCGGTAGAAGTCAAAGACATTGTTTCCCACAAAACCATGTGAGGTGTTGTTAGTACAGGTTGGTGTAGGGCAATCAGTTGGGCTAGAGTGTTTTTTAATTGGGTACGGGATACGATATCATCAACAAAACCGTGCTGGAGCAAATCTTCAGCAGTCTGGAAATTTTCGGGTAGTTTTTCCCGCAGGGTTTGCTCAATCACTCGCCGACCTGCAAAACCAATGGTTGCCTTGGGTTCTGCCAAAATTAGATCGCCTAACATTGCAAAACTTGCGGTAACGCCGCCCGTTGTCGGATTGGTCAAAACGGGAATATATAATAGTCGGGCATCTTTATGGCGCTGTAAGGCTGCGGAGATTTTCGCCATCTGCATCAAAGAGAGCATTCCTTCTTGCATTCTCGCGCCGCCGGAGGTGCAGACGATAACTACAGGATAGCGTCGTTGAGTGGCTTGCTCAATCATCCGGGTCAGCCTTTCTCCCACGACCGAACCCATACTACCACCCATAAAACGGAAATCCATAACCCCAAGGGCAATGGGCAAACCATTAATTTGACCTAAACCAGTTCTAACTGCGTCTATTAAGCCAATTTTATCTTGTGTTTCCCGGAGGCGATCGCTATATAGTTTGCGATCGCGAAATTCTAGCGGATCGGTTGGACGCAAATGCTCGTCCATCGGTTTCCAAGTATTATGATCTATCAATTGACGGATGCGCTCATCGCTATCTACCCGATTGTGATGACCACATTCGACACAAACCATCTGATTGGCTTTCAGGTCTTTTGTATATGCCAACACGCCACACTTAGAACATTTGTGCCACAAACCATCCGCAATTTCACGCTCTTGGCGTTCGAGACTGGTAGATCCTGACTTTCGCCGATTTGCAAACCAATCAAATAGAGACTTTAAACCACGTGATTCTTCGTTGTTAGCCATTTTTTATTTTTTTTTAAGTGGGTATGAGGTCAGAAACATATCAAACCGTATTGGGTTGTCCTTAGTCATTAGTCATTAGTCTTTAATTAATTACCCTTTGGGTGATGCTTCTACGTCGCTAACGCCAGTTGCTCATGGGGAGGACACTGACTTGAAGGAAGTGGCGTAGAAACTTCCCTTCTCTACGAGACGCTTTGCGAATGTAAAGCGTCTCGTAGAGAAGACGCTAGCCTCTCCCTTTAGGAGAAGCCCGTACTAGGGTGACTAATGGCCTAGTCGTTAAACTAGGCTTTTAAGCAATTCAGACCTTAATTTTGATCTTTGGTTGCCAGCTTAACGAAAATACTTATACCAATACAAGTCTCTTGCTCTTTTTTTCAGCAGACTTAATTATATGGACGTACTGACAAAGCCATGAGAATACCAACCTCCAAATAAGATTTTTTCCCCTTCCACCCAAATCAATTATTTGTATTGCTAGGTTCTGAACAATCAGCATTTGTTGTAGTACTTGCGCTTATCAACGGTTAATCGTCGTTAAGAGGGTAATACAAGTCACAAGCTGAATTTTATCAAAATCTGAAAGCCAGATGGGGTAATGTTGGTTACAGTCACAAATTATAAATATTTCTTATGAAAGGAGTTAGGAGTTAGGAGTTAGGAGTT
>NZ_JABXKI010000382.1 GCF_017115095.1 Nostoc sp. NMS4
CTTAAAAAGGGGGGAACCGGAATCAAAGTCCCCCTTTTTAAGGGGGATTTAGGGGGATCTAGAACATTTTGTTACCGAGAAGAAAACTTTTAAAACATCCTTTAAAGCTTTGAACCAACAAATAATAGGGAAAAACTTTAATGCAGCTTAAAACTTCAAACTCGAACACTAAGACAGAAAGCAATCAGCCGTTTGGCACACTTCTAAATCTATCAAGTCCACAGAATTTGCTATCAACTCTGCAAGAACTTCGCCAGACTGTTGAAAGCGAAGGACAAGCCACCTTTAACCAGTGGAAATTGCACATTCATCGGACTGAGTTTCTTTCTAGTGCCTTAAATTTAGCTGAATATCTAGCTTTACGTCGGCATGATCTTCGCTCCCTCCAAGCTGCACTAATGCCTTGGGGCTTATCCTCATTAGGAAGGATTGAAGCACGGGTGATGCCCAATCTTGATGCTGTCATTGCCACCTTGGAACTCATTTGCGGCTCTGAGTCTGCCCAGCACCTCGAACGTCCACCCATCGAGTTCTTTTTTGAAGGCGATCGCTTACTACAACAGCACACCGAAGAATTGTTTGGTCAGTCTCCACCCCAGCGTCGGGTCAGAATTATGGTAACACTACCCAGCGAAGCCGCCACAGACTATGAGATGGTGCGAGAAATTATGCAACGCGGGGCAAATTGTGTGCGAATTAACTGCGCTCACGATACAACCGAAGCTTGGGGGAGGATGATCGATCATACCCGTCGAGCCGAACAGGAAACAGGAACGCCTTGTAAAGTCATGATGGATTTAGCTGGGCTGAAAATCCGCACGGGACAGGTACTTGCACCACTTGATAAAAAACGGGTATTTAAAGGAGATCATATCCTGCTGTCGCGGTGTGAGGCGGGTGAGTCCATTCCATCACCTGTAGACATTTTTCAAACTTGCTGTACGGTTCCCGAAATTCTCGATTTATTAACTGTTGACACCCCCGTATATATCGATGATGGCAAGATTCGGACTCGCGTAGTTGATACCCAGTACTCAGTAGCCAATGGACAACCGGGACTTTTACTAGAAGTGACGAATGCCAGCCCCAAAGGAGTTAAACTCAAACCGGAAAAGGGGTTGAATTTCCCAAATACAGTGTTACCTCTGAGTCCACTGACTGAAAAAGATTTATCCGACTTGGATTTTGTTGCCATCCACGCAGATATTATTGGCTACTCTTTTGTGCAACGATCTGCCGATATTGAGTTACTCCAACAAGAATTGGACAAACGCTCTCAGGGACGACTAACCCGACCGGCGATCGTGGCAAAAATTGAAACCGCGATCGCTGTTTCCAATTTACCAGAGTTAATCGTCTATGCCGCCGGGAAGCAAGCATTTGGGGTGATGATTGCCAGAGGCGATTTAGCCGTTGAAATTGGATACCAGCGTTTAACAGAAATCCAGGAAGAAATACTCTGGATTTGCGAAGCGGCTCATGTTCCTGTGATTTGGGCAACCCAAGTACTAGAGAGTTTGGTAAAAGATGGCACACCTTCGCGGGGAGAGATGACCGATGCGGCAATGGCTGAACGGGCTGAGTGTGTGATGTTAAATAAAGGGCCGTTTATTGCCGAAGCGATCGCCATTCTAGATGATGTTCTCACACGCATGGAAGCCCATCAATTGAAAAAAACGCCACAGTTGCGGGCGCTCCATTCGTGGTAATTTTTTTAACCTGAACTCACTGCTTCATCTACGGCAGACTTCTAAAAAACAATTTAATTAGGCTTAAAGCAATGATTATTAATGATCAATTTCAAGGGACGCAGCCCGTCGGAACCCAAAATAGCGATCGCGTGGCAGTTTTGCTTGCAGGGTATGGTGAAGTGCAATCTTACCGCGCTCTGAGTGTTTACAACCAAGCTGCAACAAAGTATATTGCATCTCAATTTGTGCCGATTCCAGAATGGCTATATCCTCTTGCTGGTTGGTTTCTTGCACTTCAAGATTTGTACAATTTTGGGGTAAAGCACGATCATTTCATGTCGCCCGAAAATGAGATTTTTGAAAAACAACGTCTTGGTATTGAGGAACGGTTACAACACCAATGGGGCGATTCTCATTCCGAGAGGCTGCGCCAACGGGTGCAAGTGTTCAAAGGCTTTTATTTCTGTCAACCCTTTGTGCAAGAAGTTGTAACAGATATTATTGAGCAAGGGTTTCAAAATTTGCTAATTTATCCAATGCTTGTAGTCGATTCTGCATTCACGGGCAAAATAGCTGTAGAGCAAGTTAATGAAGTTATTGCTGCAACTGCATCTCTAAATAAGCCTCAACATTCGACCTTCAAAGCAATTCGATATATTCCAGCCTTTGCAACTGAGCCAACCTACATTGATTTGATGGTGCGACGGATTAAGGAAACTCTGAATCAGCTATTTGTTGGTCGCTTTTTTGAGTCTCAAATTGGCATTGTATTAACGGTTCACGGTGGCCCAGAAAAAGCGCAAGGACTGTTAACCGGGGTAATTGATGGACAAATCCTTTACGATCGCGTCCAAGCACAGTTACAACATCAATATCCATTAATCTCCATCGGTTGGGTGAATCATGACACACCTTTCATTAATTGGTCACAGCCCGATCTGAAACAAGCCGCCAAAAGTTTGATTACAGCAGGTGCCCAAACCATTTTATTTAAACCCCTCGGCTGGGTGACAGATAATTATGAAACTATTCTCGATGTTGAAGATGCGATTCAATATTTGCAGCGTCAATATCCAACGGTGACTTACACACGGCTCGGTTGTGTCAATGACGATCCTGATTTCCTAAAAATAGCCGCAGAATGGGCAAATCCTCACATTGAAGCAATGCTGTCAGTGCCGCAACACCACGAGCATATTCAAGCTAGAAGACTTGATTTTGACTGAACTTTGAAATAGGTTAGACGAAGAGCCTTTCATGCCACGATTCATCGCAAACCCCCGGATTATTTATAGGTGAATTTTTTGAGAGCGATAAGCCGGAGGCTTGACACTGCGCGTATCGCACCCGAATACTTCCCAACTGTAGATGAGAAATCAATGATGGGTTTGAGGGTGACACGCCCAGGGCGATCGCCCTGTCTTGCTTCATCCCATTCTACTTCGACTCAAATCAGGAGCTTTCCCCATAAATATGTTTAATAGCAAGACTGATTGGGTGAAACAACATCTGCTGCCCCAACTGCGCCACGAACTGCATCCCACTCGCTTACTGCCTAACCTAACGGTTGGTTTAACAACTGGGGCGATCGGTGTACTCTTCGATCTTTCCTACGCGGTGCTGATCTTTTCTGGCAGTTTGTCTTCGCATCTGTCTCCGGGAATTGGGCTAGTCCTGTTTAGTGCCGCCTCAACCCGCATCCTGGTTGCCCTAACCAGTTCCTTGCCGGGTATGGTGGCTGACTTAAGCACCGTTCCCACTGCAATTCTTGCTTGGAGCGTCGGAGCGATCATTAAGAGCCTGCCGCCTACCACATCCGCCATTGAACTGTGGATGACCGCATTGGCCACGATCGCGTTAACGTCTCTACTCACGGGTGCATTTTTGCTGCTGTTAGGTTGGCTGCGGCTAGGAAAACTGGTGCGATCAATGCCCGATGCTGTCATCGGTGGCTTTATTGCCAGCACGGGTTGGCTGCTGGTCAAAGGTGCCTTCAAGCTGATGACCGATCACCCGCTCGAACTAGCTCAACTGCCCGTCTTGCTGCAAGCTCAGGTCTTAATGCAGTGGCTACCCGGACTGCTGCTGGCACTTTATCTGCTGCTGATTTCTCATCTTCGGTCGCATCCCCTGATTCTCTCTGCAAGTTTGGTTGGCTCGATCGCCCTGTTCTACATTCTGCTCTCGCTCAGTGGCACATCTGCGGTGCAAGCTAGTAATCAGGGGTGGATATTAAACATTGCTGCCACTCCAAAGGATCATAGCTCGCACTCTCACTTTCTTAATCTATCGCAGGTACACTGGAGCGCGATCGCGGCTCAGTGGATGTGTCTGGCAACCGTAAGTGTGACGGCGGCAATTTCGCTGTTGATGAATGTGAGTTCTCTCAAGCTGGTGACACAGCAGAAGATTGACACCAACCGAGAACTGACGATCGCAGGGATAGGTAATCTGGCCATCGGGCTGTTTGGCGGCATTCTCAGCTTCCATTCCCTCAGCAAATCGATACTGGCACATAAGATGGGAAGCAATCGGTTAGCGACATTAATTGATGCGGGAGTATTCCTAGTTATCTCCACACTAGGGGTTTCGCTGCTCTCCTACTGTCCTAAGCCCGTTCTGGGGGGTTTGCTGCTGTTTTTGGGTTTGTCGCTGCTGATCGAGTGGGTAGTTATAGCTGGGTTTAAGCTATCGCTGAGAGACTATCTGGTGGTGCAAATGGTGCTGGTTGTTAGTGCGACCGTTGGGTTTGTGCAAGGATTGACCGTGGGGTGGATGGCAGCGATCGGCTTGGTGGCGATCGGCTGGGGTGAGAGGCAATTGGCTAAATCTAGAACATAGAAGGCGATATGCCTGATCGATTTTAGGTGCAGAAGCTGTACAAATCACTTGCCCGCTAACAAATTCCACCAATAATTGAGCTTTCAGCGTATGGCACTTTTGCTTACCACTGTAGTAGTGTTTCTGTTTTTTGGGGGCGTTCAATCTCAACTTCACCCACATCTATAAATTCAACGAAACCTTGAGATCAAAGGACGCTTATTATGAATAGAAAAAAATTTATTGGCATTGCTAGTGGGACAATAATTGCAACTGTGACAACATCTTATTTGTTGAGTGATAAAAGGAATCTTTTAAGGGCGGATATAAAACTAGAAAACGATAACAAAGAAACTCTCAAACCGGATGAAGAAGAGATTCTGTTTCTCGCCTCCCTTGCGCCGAGTGGACACAACACCCAACCGTGGTTTATTCAATATCTCGAACCTTATCACTGGATTATCGGCAACGATAAAAGTAAATGGCTACCTGCTGTTGATCCGACTCAGAGAGAAACAATTTTATCAATCGGTACTTTTATTCAAAATCTGGAATATGCCGCTAGTTATTTTGGCTATGACTGCCATTGGAATTTGCTAGCTAAGACCAATCAGGACAAACAGGTAATGGAAGTAAAATTGAACAAAAAAGAATTAAAAAATGCTTTTGATATTGCAAAAATAAAAAATCGCCGCACTGTTCGTTCCGATTTTTTAAGTAATGTGCTGAAACCAGAAGATATCAAATATCTTGTCAATTCAGAATCGGAATTTATTCATTATCTACCTGTTACTAGTAAAGAAAGTCAATTTATCAACGAACAAACTATTGTTGCTAACCGCCTTCAGTGCGATCGCAACCCAGCGCAGCAAGAGTTAGCCGACTGGATTAGATTTTCCACTAAGGATGCTGAGAAATATCGTGATGGGCTGACAACGGCAAGCATGGAAATAGAAGGATTTTCTGGTTGGGTGGTGCGGAACTTTTACAGTAAAGATAATGTGATGAAAAAGGATTTCCGAGAGAAAGGGATTGATAAAATTAAACAGGAAGTGTCGCAATCGGCAGGTTGGATTCTCATTACCAGTAAAGACAATTCCGTGGCGACATTGCTGGAAACTGGCAGAAGAATGCAAAGACTTTTCCTGAAAGTGCGGGAAAAGAGTATTGCGATTCATCCGATGACTCAGATATTAGAAGAAGCCTCAACGAGACAAACTCTAAATCAATCAATTGGCATTAGCGAAAATATTCAATTTATATTGCGATCGGGTTATTTGAAGAATTATCCGTCGCCAGTTTCACTACGCCGCCCCGTTGATTGGTTTATACGGAAATGATGGGGAATTTATCATGAGTTATCTTTTTTAAATATCATCAGATGTCGATGTTATTATCATTCGGGAGAATGAAATCTATGAAATGGCAACAATTAGTTCTAGCTTTTATAGCCAGCATTTGCTTAATATTTGCAGGCAATGCCCTGGCGCAGACTGATATTAATATTAATAATACCAACCTGATTCGCTTTGGTGGAAGCGTAACTGTACCAGAGAATCAAGTTGTCGAAAACGCTTTGGCTTTTGGGGGGAGTGTTACGGTATCACCTAATGCCAGAGTTTTGAAAACTGCGATCGCTTTTGGCGGGGATGTCATCCTGAAAAAAGGAGTGCGGGTAGAGGGTGATGCTTACTCCTTTGGCGGCAAAATTGTACAGGAAGAAGGTGCGATCGTTGGTGGTGAGCGTACCACATTTAGCGATAGAAATGGGATGATGCATGGTTCAAATCGAGTCAGAATTAGCTTCTTCGCTCAATATTTCTTCAATGCCATTTTTAGAATTAGTGCCGCCGTAGTAGCAGCTATTCTCGGTCTGATTATTTTGCATACCAATCCACAATTCCTACAAAATTTGGCTACAAAATTGCGTCAACACCCCACTTTGGCTGTTTTATGGGGGATGGGGGCGATTGTCGCCATTATCTTTTTTAGCGTGTTTCTGGCGATTACGCTTATTGGTATTCCTCTGATTCCACTACTAAGTCTGACTGCGATCGTCACTTCTCTGGTAGGGTCATTAGGTGTGGCGCTTTTTGTTGGTCAAAGCTTAGTCAGTAATGGCAATTGGTCGTTACAGCAGCAGTTCTTGGTGGGTTTGGCAATTCTTACAGTTTTGACACTAATTCCATTTTTCGGAGGGTTAGTAGTTTTCTTAGTCAATCTATTTGGCTTGGGTGTCATCTTGCTGTGGCAATTTGGTAAAGAAAAACCTCAAATAGCTACTTAAATAATTCGTAATTCGTAATGACGCTCGCGGACTCGCTAACGCTGCGCTAACGTAATTACGAATTACAAATTACAAATTATTTTAATTTACCAACACCTTCGTACTATCTACCATTTGTCGTCGCTTTCTCTGTATTCGGTGTCATCACTGCTGCGATCGTCGTTGTTGGTGCAGTCTTCAGTGCAGTATTCCCCACGGATTGCTTACTACTCTTGCGTGGTTTACCCCCTGCTTGCATATACTGCAAACTGTTCTTACCATAGCGCGTCGCCACACTCATCAACATTTTTTCCGAGTAGCTTCTCAAATCCTGCTCTAGCAATTGAATCTGCCCTACCGCTTCATCAACCGTGGAAAGCATTGTGTTGTAGCTCGATAGCTTCGTTTGCAAGGTTTGAATCCGCTTTTCATACTCCGCTAAATTCAAGCTATTGTCAAACTCAAGGGTTTCGCTAATTGATCTCATCCCCGATATCCGTAGCGTTGCCTTATCCAATACCGTAGAACTGCGTTTTAGTCGCGCCATGAATGCCTCTTCTGCAAAAAAATATGTAAAAATTACTACAGACTTGTGATTCCACTTTAGCTATTTGCCATTCCTTTTACCCTGAGTAAAAACCACCAAAACTAAAGTAAAGTTTACGGTAATATCTGATATTTATTCCCTAATTTCACTTGAAATCTTTAAAATCATTTGTATAAAAAATTTTAGAAGAAGAATTCAAAACTCATACCATTTATTTGTGAACAAGTACCCAAATATCGTGTTGAAGTACCCAAATATCGTGTTGAAGTACCCAAATATCGTGTTGAAGTACCCAAACATCGTGTTGAAGTACCCAAACATCGTGTTGAAGTACCCAAACATCGTGTTGAAGTACCCAAACATCGTGTTGAAGTACCCAAACATCGTGTTGAAGTACCCAAACATCGTGTTGAAGTACCTAAATATCAGTTAACTTTTATTGTATCTGTCCCAAAAGTTTTGAGAGGTTAGTGGTGTTCAGATCCCCGACTTCTTGAAGAAGTTGGGGATCTAGCAGCCCCACAAAATCAATGAGACAGACCACGCGCTGAAGGTTTTGAGTCTGTTAAATTTTAGTTAAAATGTTCGGCTCTTGCGCTACTTTTATGGTAAAAGTTAAAATAATTTAAATTTCATGCCTAT
>NZ_JABXKI010000063.1 GCF_017115095.1 Nostoc sp. NMS4
ATTATCCAGGGCCAGTACTGGCGGCTCATCCCGATTGGGCAAACTACGATAACCTTGGCAACATGATTCCTGTTGGTCAGAGTAAGCCATTTTTCGATCCAGCCAACCCCGAAGTGCGGCAATACTTGCTCAAGCTGTATGAAGAAATTGTCACTAAATATCACGTAGATGGTCTACAGCTAGACTACATCCGCTACCCATTCCAAGACCCATCAGCAGGTCGAACTTATGGTTATGGGAAAGCTGCAAGAGCGCAATTTCAGCAACTTACTGGTGTAGATCCAGTGAATATTTCTCCTAGCCAAGCAGACTTGTGGCAAAAATGGACAACATTTCGCACCGAGCAAGTTGATAGCTTTGTCGCCCAAGTATCACAACAGTTACGACAAAAGCAACCGAATTTAATTTTGTCCGTTGCAGTATTTCCTTTGCCAGAACAAGAGCGGATTCAGAAAATTCAACAAAATTGGGAAACTTGGGCCAGGCGGGGGGATGTAGATTTAATTGTTCCCATGACTTATGCTCTAGATACTTCTCGATTTCAACGACTAGCCCAACCCTGGATTGCCTCTAAACAATTAGGAGCTACCTTGTTAGTGCCAGGAATTCGCTTGCTTTCTTTGCCAACAATTGGGGCATTCGATCAACTCCAGTTGGTAAGGGACTTGCCAGTTAGTGGTTATGCACTTTTTGCCGCCGAGAATTTTAGCAACGATCTCCAAAAACTCTTTAGTAGCACCCAAGGTAAGATTCAATCCACAACAAATGAACCGATTCCTCACCGCCAGCCTTTTCAAACTGCTGCCATCCGTTACAGTGCGCTACAACGAGAATGGAAATTTGTTTTCCAAAATGAGCAACTACAAAGGTCATCTCAGAAAATTTCCGATTTTAACAACCAGGCAGAAGTTTTACGCAGTGCTTTAAATCAGCTTGCGGCTTCTCCTTCTGCTAGTAAGTTACTCGTAGCAAAAGCCTCTCTAACTCGCTTCCAGTCTCAATTCCGGGTATTAATGAGCCAAGAACTTAAGTCGAATTCCTATCAAGTCAAAGCTTGGGAAAATCGCCTCGTAACTATAGAAAGGCTATTACGTTATGGCGAACGACGGGTGCAGTTCCGTCCTTTGTGAAGAAGCAAAGGTGTGGGGGGGGAGCAAGGAGTGAGGGAGCGGGGAGACAAGGGAGACAAGGAGATAAACAAAACTCCTAACTCCTAACTCTTAACTCAGCACTCCTAACGCCCAACTAGCTGGATATAAGATAGTTTGTAATTCTTAGTACACTTTTTGTAGTGTTTATATCCCAAATATTAGTACTTGTTTAGCGTCAAAATATTGGAAAATACTTAGATGACCAGCTTTAGATAACTATTATTTGATGATAGCTATCATCAAAATCTATGCAACCCTTACCTCAGCTTATCGGGCTACAAAGCTTAAAGTTAAGAATTGAGATAGTTGTGTGAGAAATATCACTATTAGGGTAGATGCGATGTCTATGATGTGCTACGCTTACGCACTGATGTAGCACGCGGCAAGAGTGCCTTATTTTTTTCATCTTTGTAAGTAGTAGGGTACTTTACCAAGCATGATATGGTAATGCTTGTAGCTTCTGAAACTAGCTTGAAAATAGCCAATACTTTTGAAGTTATGCATGCCTTAGTCATGACAATGAACGTGTCAGAATTTTCGGAGATAGACTCAGTGCTTTCACGGTTGCGCCAGCGGCAGTTTGAACTACTACCAGTTGTCGATAACCAAGTTAACACTGTCGGTAACATGACTCCTGAAAGTATCTGTCCAGAACTGGCACAAGAAACAGAGAAAACTAGAGGCAATTATAGTATTGGTTCCTTTGAGGTACAATATCAGATTCTCGTTGAGAGACAATTACTCAAGTCCCAGTGGTTACTAGTACGCGCTATAGTACGTAAAGCTACGACAGGCAAATATACTCACCTCATTGAAGTTTATGAGGAAGATTTGGACTTCTACCGTAAGTCTAATAAGGTCATGCAGACGAATACGCCCAAATCTCAGATAATCATGACTGAAATGTTGAATGATGTGTTGATTATCAGCAAGTTAGCAGTGGGAAAATTAGAGCATATACCAACATCCTTCAATTTGGTTGAACATAGCCGACAATCGCCAGAAGAAGTAGAGATGAATCTGGGTTATCAGCACTTGATTTTTTTCACCAGTCAATATAAATCTGTAACCTGTTTGTTGTATGGATGAAAAACTGCTGGCAGAAATTTTGACTAACTTGCTTCCAAATGGGATTAAATATTTCCTAGATGATAGCATTTTTAAGCTTAATTTACTTTGTCAGGATGGACAAGCCGTATCGAAAATTCAAGATTGGCAAGTTGGCATTTGTGAAGAAGATATACCAAGTCTGCTTGAATCATTTTATCACACCATAAATGTTGATAACATACTAGGGAATGGATTGGAAATTTCAATTTTAAAAAAGTGTATAGATATCTATAATAGTGAAACCTTTCTTTTAAATATTTCACTTTTTTCTTTTAAAGAATAAAACATAATCTGAGGAAAATTATGCCCAAAATATTAATAATAGAAGATGAGGAAGCAGTCCGTGAAAATATTTTAGATTTGCTAGAAGCTGAGAATTTTGAAACTATTGCTGCGGCTAATGGTAGAATCGGGGTAAATTTGGCTATCTGCGAAGTTCCTGATTTAATCCTTTGTGATATGATGATGCCAGAAATTGACGGTTATGGCGTGCTAACAGCATTACGTCAAGAGCCATCAACGGCAACAATTCCCTTCATCTTTCTCACTGCCAAATCTGCCAAATCTGACTTCCGCCAAGGTATGGATATGGGTGCAGATGACTATATAACTAAGCCATTTACTCGAGCTGAGTTATTAAGCGCCATCATGAACAGGTTGGAAAAATACGCGACTTTAAAAAGGTATTTATCTCCTAAGACTGTAATTAATAACTTGTCTCCAAAAATGCAGTTGTTAGAAATTAGCCTACACCGGGCTATAAAACAACATAAGTTTCAGGAATTTGAAATTTATTATCAACCAATAGTCGATATTGCTTCTGGGAAAATAGTAGCTGTTGAAAGTTTATTGCGCTGGCAAAGTCCCGAATTGGGGATGATTTACCCAACAGAATTTATTCCGTTAGCAGAGTCTACAGGTTTAATTATTCCGATTGGTAAATGGGTATTAAAAAGAGTATGTCAACAAATTAAAAGCTGGCGCGATGCCGGAATTAATTCCTTGATTGTTGCTGTAAATTTGTCAGCAATCGAATTTAATCAACCAGATTTTATTCATAATATAGTTAATTTTTTATCTGTCAATAATTTAGAGCCACATTACCTAGAACTAGAACTGACTGAAAGTATGATTATGCAAGATGTAAATGGTGCGATCGCTACTATGAACAAATTGCAATCTTTGGGTATAAAAATTGCGATCGATGATTTTGGTACGGGTTACTCTTCTTTGATTTATCTGAAAAACTTACCAATTAACACATTAAAAATAGACCGTTATTTTATCCATAATGTTGCTAATGATTCCCAAAAGTCAGCCATCGCTAAGGCATTAATTCAGATGGCTCATAATCTCAATCTAGATGTAGTGGCTGAAGGTGTAGAGACAGAAGCAGAACTAGATTTTTTACGCCAACACAACTGTAATTCTATGCAAGGATTTCTATTTAGTCGTCCCTTACCAGCAGCAGAATTTGAAAATTTTTTGTTTACTAACAAATGTTTATATGTGTAAATATTGGGCATTGGGCATTGGGAATAGAATTTGGTCCCCAGTATTTTATTAGATTGACAAATTAATTAAGAAAAATCAAACTTTTGACTGGCGACAATTATTAAGCCTCAAGTCTAGAGTAGGAACATTGTGTATAGCGTCTACAAACATGAAAGTTCCTGCGCGTTTTTGGCTGCCAGTTTTTTTACTGACTTTGGCGGCAGCCTGTAACCAGACTCGCGCTAACTCAGACAATCCTAGACTTCAAACATCCCTACCTTCTACCCAACCGACACAGAATTCTACACAGTCCAAAAATCTTGTCCGTACTGAAGCACTTTCACCTACACCCATCCGAATCAATTTAAAGAATTTACCAGCACCCTTCGCAACAGAAAGCGCCTCCAAGCGCCCTGAAGTTGTACCCATTCCGCAAAATCCGGTGCTGCGCCTACCACCAGGCTTCACAGTAAACGTTTTTGCCGAAGGTTTAGATGCCCCACGCTGGCTAGCTTTAACCCCCAGTGGTGATGTCTTAGTGACTGAAACCGCGCAAAATCGCATTCGTTTGTTGCGTGATAGCAATGCTGATGGTGTAGCTGATGTTCGAGAAACCTTTGCTAGTAAGGACAACGGACTCAATAGACCCTTTGGGATGGCTTTTGCAGGTAATTCCTTTTTTCTGGGGAACACAGATGCTGTGGTGCGTTTTCCCTATACTCAAGATCAAAACAAGATTACAGGTAAAGGGGAAAAAATCGCTGACTTACCCGCTCAAGGTTATAACAATCATTGGACGCGCAATGTCATTGTGTCGCCCGATCGCAATAAATTATATATTTCAGTTGGATCGGGAAGCAATGTGGATGAGGAACCTCTACCACGGGCTTCGATACAGGTGATGAATTTAGATGGTTCCCAGCAGCAAACTTTCGCTTCAGGTTTGCGTAATCCTGTTGGTTTAGCCTTTCATCCTCTAACCAAGGAACTTTACGCCACTGTTAACGAACGAGATGGAATCGGTGACGATTTGGTTCCAGACTATCTGACACGTGTTAAACAGGGGGCATTTTACGGCTGGCCTTATGCTTATCTAACACCAAAAAACCTCGATCCTCGTCAAAAAACCGATGACAAAAGCAAACGCCCCGACTTAGTAGCCCGTACTCAAACGCCAGATGTACTGTTCCAGGCGCACTCAGCAGCATTGGGTTTGCAGTTTTATGATGGTAAAACTTTTCCCAAAAAATATCGTGATGGTGCTTTTACTGCTTTTCGTGGTTCTTGGAACCGCGATCGCGGCACTGGTTATAAAATTGTATTTGTTCCCTTCGATGCTAAAGGGCGATCGCTTGGCTACTACGAAGACTTTCTCACAGGATTTTTGCTAAATCCTTCTGTACCAACCACTTGGGGACGACCTGTAGGTTTACTCGTGTTGCCAGATGGTAGTTTATTAGTCACAGAAGAAGCTAATAATCGGATTTATCGGATTCAGTATACGGGGGGTTAACTAATTCGCGCATTCAAACATTTATAAATTCACGGATAGGGTCTGTTGCCTGAAGTAAAGTTAAAGCAGTTGTCATCAATAGAGATGTTGTGACTGTATCTCTTTACCCAGCTTTATTTCGTTTACGGTAAATTACTGTTAAATACTAATACTCATCTGGTTGAGAAATTGATTATGACTCCCAATGAAAATAATACTCAGTCAAATATCAACGATTTGTCTCCACATTCCGGTACACGATATTGGGGTGAAGTAGAGGTGATTGAAGAGGGAGAAACCTATAGAATTAGCCGTGTTGAAATTAAGCCCAGGCACGGGATTAAACCACAAATTCATTATCACCGCAATGAACATTGGGTTGTAGTTTCCGGTGTAGCCAAGGTAACTTGTGGCGATACGGAAACATTACTGAATCGAAACGAATCAACTTATGTCCCAGCAGCAACCCTACATAAGGTAGAAAATCCTGGACATATCCCGCTAATTATTCTAGAAATCCAAAATGGTGAATATTTGGGCGAGGATGATACTGAACGTCCTTATGACTTAAATTTGGTCAAACCTGTAGCTGAAGGACAGTAAGGGAGAGAAAAGGGAGACAAGGGAGACAAGGGAGATAAACAAAACTCCTAACTCAGCACGGGCTAAACCTTAGCTATCCGCTAACAGCACTCCTAACGTGCAATTCCCAATACCCAATCCCCAAATAAACCCAAAAATTACGAATTACGTTAGCGCAGCGTTAGCGAGTCCGCGATAGCGAAGCGGTAGCGAGTCTTCGAGCGTCGCGTCATTACGAATTACGAATTAGTTAAAACCACCCTTCTTGTTCCAAGGTTTCAATCAGCTGCAAGCCACGAGGATCGCCCACTCCTAAGAGTGAGGCTTTAGCGTCTTCTCTGACTCCCAAATCTTGGTCTTCGGCAAAGGCTTGAATTAGCGCGTCGATCGCTGTGGCATAAACTACATTAGAAGGTAGTTCGCGGCACAGTTGACCTATTGCCCAAGCACTGTTACTCCGCACTGCTGCCACTGGATCTTGGACTAAGGCTTCAATTAATGGTGGCATTGCCCCGATAACTGCTTCGTAACCGACTTCTGCCATCTGTGCTAAGGCGCTAGCAGCCCACAAACGCACTGCGGAAATGTCTGTTCTGAGGGCATCTGCTAGGGGTGGTAAAGAACGGCGATCGCGGCAGTTTCCTAAAGCCCAAACTACACCTTTACGCACATAGCCATTCCAATCACTCTTTAGTTGAGCAATTAATGGACTCACTGCCTCTGAACTCGGATTGCGTCCGATGGCATAAGCTGCACTCACCCGCACTAAGGGGCAGATATCAGCTAACAGGCGAATTAGATGCGGAGTTGCACGGGCATCTTCAATATCACAAAAAGCACGCGCCGCTAACATTCGTTGTTGGGGCTGGGGATTTTCCAGCAGGGCTAGCATCACTTCTGGATCGGGCTTTGCCACAACTGATTCGGCAGTTAGCGGCTCTATTTTATCTAAGGGGCTTTCTAGCTCCTCCTCAATATCGAGTAGGCTTAGATCGTCTTCATCATACATAATTTCATTTCAATCCCGAAAAGGGATTAACACATAATCCCCCGCGCCAATAAGTTAAAGCTTTATATATATTAGTTGGGTTTTTAGACATTTTTCCTTCTGACTCGTTGAGTTTTATCCAAACGAGAACCTCCATAACTCAGACGCTACAGTATTTTATCGCTATCCTTGAGTTTATTTTTCTGTACTCAGGAATTTTACCATCCAGATGGATTGGGTTTGATAACCTAACTGATTGTAAAGATTTAATGCAGGTTTGTTTGATTGAAACACTTGCAGTCCAATTTGGCGATCGCCTCTTTGAATAGCCCAATTTTCTACATATCGCATCAAAGCTCTACCAATACCCCGTCGCCGATGTTCTGGCACAACGTAGAGGATAAAGATGTGAGCATGACGGTTCCCATGTATTTGATCTATAGCATTGCCCACCCAGAGGCAAGCGATGGGGGGATGAGGGGATGAGGAGGATGAGGTAGAATTTTCTCCCTTGTCTCCCCCATCTCCTTCACCCAAAAAATCGACCCACCATAAGGGCGTATCGCTAGAAAAGTATTGCTTAACTGTTTGCTCTAGGTGGGAAAAATCCTCATTGGGAAAGAGATCCTGGTAAGTTCGCTGCATGAATTTAAGCAGTAGCGATCGCTCCAAAGCAGAGCCACGGCGAATAATATACCCAGGTAGTAGTTGCTCAGACACTTAAATAGGTTTATTGAGTTAGCTAGCTAAGTTATGTATCGGCAGTAAATCAGTTGGAGTAGGATGAGAACTTACCTCTACATTTTCAATTGGTGCGGGTGCTGCCATATCGGAGGGTAAAAAGATCCGGGCGCTGACTGCTACTAGGGCAAAGAAAAATACTAATACTGCAAGCAACGGAGCGATGTATTGACGAAAAATAGCCATATTTTAATTACAAGAAGCTAGGAACTTTTATGAGAACCTAGCTGAAGATTTGTGAAGTATTCTTGATTTATTTTAGCAATTTTCTGTGTATAGGAATTGGGAATTGGGAATTGGGCAATTCAATTTTGGATTTTGGATTGAGGATTTTGGATTAAATTTCAATC
>NZ_JABXKI010000231.1 GCF_017115095.1 Nostoc sp. NMS4
GGAGAAATCTTGCTAACTCGCATTTCTCCCGTTACCGATAGCTACTGGATGTTTTCTGGACCCTACACAATAATGGGTAAATTAGGTAAACCAAAACTTGCCGTAGCAATTGGCAATTTCAAAGAAAACTATAAAAGTAATCTTTACAGCGATGCTCCAGACTTGTTAGAAGAAGCTTGGCAATCAGTAGAACAATATCATCAGCAGTTTGTGGACTTTTTTGGCACTGATGAAATCACACTATCTGGATACCATCTGAATAAAAAAATAGCCGAATTTCAAGAAGTAATTACTCAAAAAACCTTTGCAGCCGCAGGAATTGATACTTCTAAATCTTTGGCTGAAGTGGCAGAAGCGGCTGGCATTGGCGACGAGGAAATCAAAGTAGCAGCAGAAGAATTTGGTACTGATTCCAAGGTAGTCTCTGAGATGTTTAACAGCAAAAGCGGCAATAGCAAAATGGTGATGCCAAAGGTTGATTTACCTGCTGAACTCAAGAAAGCAGAACAAGTAACAGCCCTTTCTCATCCTCGTTGGGGACAAATGTTTTTACCAACATACAGCAAAATACAAGCAATCTTATCGGCAGAGGACTGGCAAAGTATTCAAGGTTCTGAAAAATTAATTCGTTACTACCTCGAAGATAAAAGTATTAATGCTTTTATCTGGCATCGATTAGCACAACAGTATCCAACTCAATTAGAAAACGTGTTGCAAACATTTTTGCAACGTCCAGAGTTTAGGCTTGAAAACGACTTGGATACACTTTTGCAAGAATTCCACAAACCTATTGAGCCAGAATTACCAGATATTGCCAGCGTGCCTATACATTTGCATAACTTATTTCAGGAAGCTTTAGGAGAAGTTAACAAATCTAAGCCCAAGGGCAAGGGGCAACAAAAGCCAACGAAGGGTTTTCAACGAGGTTAGTAAATAGATATTTCCGAAAAAGAATGTAGAGACTTAGCATTGCTATGTCTCTGCATTGTATAATTAAGAACAATATTATTTGCCAGAATTAGATTCAGGTAATGTATTTGGAAATACACTCTCTATAATCCATAGCAACAAAAGAATCTATGCGTGAGATCAAGCCTTGGACTACCAGCTTAGTAGTCATAGTATCTATTATTGCAACTTCAATAGGCGTTTACAATTTAGAATTTTTTTTAAACAGCATCTGTGTTGTAAATACAATGCCTACTATCAGTAAGCATTGTAAGTCTCTGCCATAACTAACTGTTTAATATTAGATGTGCTATTGGCTTGACTGTACAAGCTTGTTCAGCAGTAGAGCCTTATTTGCTTAATTTTTTGCCATAAAGCAAAAAGAGGCGTGCATAATCCAAGTTCGTTCTATGTTCATCCTCGTCAATTGACGAAGGTATTGCTAATAGGTAATTGGTAATTTAAGAAAACTTATACCTAAATTAGCCATCATTCATTAGCGAGTTTGAGCTTGAGTTGACACTGTTAATACTTGCGGTGGTGTAGCATCTGGCGGATAGAGAAAGTCTACTTCGACTATTGAGCGATCGCCTGGTTTCATCTTTAATAAAACTAACGGTTCCCCTGGTTGACCTCTCTTTTGGACTAAATGCACAAACTCAGTTTGTGGCTGATTTTGGTCATCTTTGTAACGTACTCGCACTGTCCCTCTAAAGAATACTTGAGGAGATGGTGTACTCAGAAAGCGTAACCCCGGTTTTCCCAATTGCTCCTCCTTCAGTGGTGTTTGTATAGACACACTAACAGTTTGAGGATTTTGAGTATTGTTATATAGCGGCAACTTGAGATTATATTGAATTCCATAGTTGCCATGAGCGCGATATGCGGTGTCAGGATAACGCACCAGCATACTAGCACTTTGAATTTGACCAGTTCCTAATGTACCACCATGCAAGGTACTCAGAGCGTAGGAAAACACTTCACCAGGGTGGGGAATAGTTAGATACCTAGCTTTAGGATTATCTACTAATAAGGCTCTCCATCGTGAACCACCAACCACTCCCGCAACATGCCCATAAATTCTTGGCTTACCAGTATCCTCTAAGGGAGTGGGAGCTTTATCTCGTGGCCCAGCCAAGTCACCATTATCTAGTAAATTCTGCCACTCTTCTAAAGTAGGCGATCGCTCGCTACCATCAGGATTCACCCGCGCAAACATGGCGAGGCTAGCTGCATAGACAGTGCCATCACTTTGCAATCGGATCAATGTAGACCGACCATTGAGAGGCGGTGTCAATCCCTCTACAGGAATTGGTAAATTTAGTAACATTCGACTTTTCCCTGGTGGAATCTCAATTTGGGCGGGGAAAATCTCTTGTCGCACTCCCCGAAGCACATCAGACATGACGCGATCGCCAGGACCTGCAAAAACTTTACCTAAAAGATTTTGGCTAAAAGATGGTAACTGAATAAATGGTGCATCTGGTTGACTTAAATAACTCGCCCCTTGCCAAATATTCACCTTCACCGGTTCTGAACCGGGGTTATGCAAAATTATCCCTAGATAGAGCGATGTCTCCGACGGGCTATGCCTACGCAAATTATCTGCTGGTTCAGCTTTCGTAATGTGGTGAGCAAAAATATCAAATCGTCCTCGAAAGGGAAAATTCAGATGCGCCGTTGGCACTTTTTTCCCATCTGGTGGAAATGTAGAAAGTAAAATTCCTTCTTTCAAAACCAATTCTGGACTATTGCTGTTAAATGTTGGCACTGTATCCAACTTACCTGGTAAAGGTCGTACTTCTTGTGGTTGCACAACTTCTTCAGGTGGTGGCATGGCAGGAGTTAATTGGGCAATTGGGAAAATTAGTAACAATGGCAACATATACTTAGATATTTATTTCACCATACAGACATTAACAACTTGATGAAAGTGCCAGTTTGTTAATAATTAATACGAAATCGCCAAGAATCCCCATCAAATTTTCTTGATTGAGAACCGGAACGTGGACAAAAATACAACGTGCTGTGAGTTTATTTTGGCTTAAGTAGTCCAACACTGAATAGTAAAGACCCTCTCTAGGAGACGCTACGCGAACACAGACAAATTTCCCACAGTCGTGGCTAATCTGAATTTTTGCTGCCTCTGCCACTAATTTTTCTAAATCAACTTCTGTCTGCAAAACAATTTCTTTCCAGCTAGCACTTGCTTCCACAGTTAATTGTGTACGGCGTGCAGCCATGCCACAACAGATGATGTAATCAGGTTGGATTGCATTGATTTTTTCCATTACCTGACTACTGGCAAGTTACACATCTACGGGTAACTGGCGTAAAAAAGTTAAGTTATCTGGTATCAGATCGAGTTTGCTAACTTCCAGTAATAAATTATCAGAAGAATTTGACTGTTGATCCTTTAGCCAAATATCAAAAGAAGTTAATAGAATTCTTTTCTTCATAACAAATATTATTTAGAATAGAAAAACCCTCCATAATAAATTTACAAGGAGCAGGTAAATGCCAGTGATTGCGGTCGTAGATTACGAGATGGGAAATTTGCACTCAGTCTGCAAAGGCTTGGAAAAAGCTGGGGCAACTCCTAATGTTACTTATTCTCCAAAGGAATTAGAGCAAGCAGATGCAATAGTCCTACCGGGAGTAGGAGCATTTGATCCAGCAGTGCAACAGCTGCGATCGCGTGGTTTGGAACAACCGATTAAAGAAGCGATCGCATCTGGTAAACCTTTCTTAGGAATTTGTTTAGGATTACAAATTCTCTTTGAATCAAGTGCAGAAGGTACTCAACCAGGATTGGGAATTATCAAAGGAAAAGTGCGGCGATTTCGTCCAGAGGCTGACATCACTATTCCTCACATGGGTTGGAATCAACTGGAAATTACTCAACCAAAAAGTATTTTGTGGGAGCATTTACCGTCCGATCCTTGGGTGTATTTTGTCCATTCCTACTATGTTGACCCAATAGACCCGCTAATCCGTGCAGCAACTATCACTCACGGTACTCAAACCGTCACAGCTGCGATCGCCCATGAAAACCTGATGGCAGTCCAATTTCACCCCGAAAAATCCTCTAATATCGGATTGCAAATCCTGTCTAATTTCGTTGCTCAAGTCCGCGAAAAAATTCCTGCCTAATATTCTTTTTGCCATCTTTCATTTGTCATTTGTCCTTTGTTAATAAATGAGAATGCCCAATGTCCAATGATCAATGAGTCTGAGAATTTACGGCAATCGCCAGCTAAAAACTTTACCAGGAAAAGAAACTAGACCTACTAGTGCGCGGGTAAGAGAGGCAGTATTTAATATTTGGCAAGGAGAAATTGCAGGTTGTCGCTGGCTAGATTTATGCGCCGGTACTGGTTCAATGGGCGCAGAGGCTTTGTGTAGAGGAGCCAGCCTAGTAGTGGGAATAGAACAATCTAGCCGAGCCTGTGCCACCATCCAACAAAATTGGCAGCAAGTAGCTAATGCCGACCAAGAATTTCGGGTATTGCGGGGAGATATTACCCAACAGTTAAAGACTTTATCAGGCAAGCAGTTCGATAGAATCTACTTCGATCCACCTTATGCCAGTGGATTGTACCAGCCAGTATTAGAAGCGATCGCTCACCATCAATTTTTAGATATTACTAGCGGCGAAATCGCAGTTGAACACGCCTCACAAGGTTGGACACCGCCAAAGATTCCAGCTTGGGAAATTTGCCGCCAGAAAGTTTACGGCAACACATCACTTACTTTCTACAGAATTGTGGAATCACAAGAGTGCTGAGTGGGGAAAAAGAATTGCTTCCTTGTCCCTCATCCCACTCAGCACTCACCACTGGGGACTACCTCATCCCCCCAACTGGTTGGGACGCTTGTATTGCTTATATGCAGCGTAAAAAAGTCCGGCGAGAGTGACGAAAACTAAACCAAGGACAATACCTGATAGCAGGGGTTCAACCACTGGAAATCTCCTCTTTGTAATTATTAAATATTCGTTGCCTGTTTTTGATTTTACCAAATTTCGTATGAATCCTGCGCCCTACAGCCTTTTACAGGGCAACTGCCCACAAGAAAATAGTCTTCTGTGCTTGCAGACACAATCAAGAACTTTTAAGCTATGTGTAGGAAATGAAAACTTTTTAGCACACCTAGACTTTCACAGCAAACCTTTTGGATAACCAGATTACCAAACCTGAAATTTTGATTCAGTGGATCGTTTTATTGACGCTGGCTATACTGCTAGGAGTCCCTTTGGGCTTTTTTGGTCTTCAGTTGGTTCAAGCCTCCGATCCATACGTCAAGAGTGTTCTATCCCTTACAGGAAACCCAGTTCAAGGACACGCGATCTTTCAAATTAACTGTGCTGGTTGTCATGGCTTGGAAGCAGACGGGCGAGTGGGACCGAGTTTGCAAGCTGTTTCAAAGCACAAGTCTCGGTATGGGCTGATTCACCAAGTTATCAGTGGCGAAACACCGCCAATGCCAAAATTCCAACCTAGTGTCCAAGAAATGGCGGATCTTTTGAACTATTTAGAGTCGTTATAGACCTAAGAATTTTTGGTTGTAAGATACATAAATACCCTTATGTGAAAAGACAGCATAGAATGTCATGTGCTACCTTTTTACACCTCTGACAACCGTAAACAGACCTCTATATGCTCGATAGTGTTCGCATAACATCTCTATCTTGTAGAGAATACTTTAGCGGCGTAGGAGCGTCGCCCTTAGCATAATGCCTGTTCTACTTAAAGAAATTCCAAACGCTTGGATGCGAGACTGCTGCGCGTAGCTTGCTTTCGCCGTGAGGGTACGCAAACTCGCTCGTACAATAACGTACAATAATAGAAACCTCAAAACGAAGTTTAATGGACAAAATCCTAGTTAGATAAGGGTTAAAAATTTTACTGTAGTAAGGGTGATTAAAGAGAGTTATCTCAAAACACCCTAGCTCAGTCTGATAAACTTCGTCTTTTAAGTCGTAGTGGCGAGAACTATCTTTTGTATTTATCTTCACATCTCGTAGTATTTGCGTAGAATCTTTGATAAAAACTCATATAAACTGTATATTTTTAAATATGTTAGCAAGTAACTATTTAATTATTGCGAAAGTGAGGTTAGCATACCTAACTCTGTAGAATTAAGGTAAAAGCTCCTAAAAAATGGGTTAAGTATAGCTTCTTTAACAGACTAGATATTCTTGAGATGCCCGAAAGCTAATGACTGAAGCGATCCAAATCGGTAATCGTACAATCACAGCTAGTGAACTGATTTCCTTGCTGGCAAATTACCAAATGCTGCCACAGTTGCAGCGAGAATTAATCATTGATGAGGCGATAGAACAAAACTCACGCTCCGCCAAGGTATTAATAGAGTGTACCCCTGAAGAAGTAGCCCAAGCTCAACAGCAGTTCTACACTGAAAAACAGTTCAAAAATGAAGAAGACATTCAGGCTTGGATGGCACATCAAGGGCTGACTCCCGATCAACTAGAAGTTATTACCACTCGTAAGCTAAAAATTGAAAAATTCAAGCAAGCCATTTGGGGTAATAAACTGGAATCTTACTTTTTTCAGTCCAAGGCAAAACTGGACAAAGTAATTTATTCCCTACTGCGAACCCAGGATGTGGGAATTGCCCAAGAACTCTACTTCAGGATTCAGGCAAAAGAAAACTCTTTCGCTGATTTGGCGCGGGAATACTCACTCGGACCGGAAGCCCAAACTGGTGGCTTGGTAGGCCCGATTGAACTGAATGCACTACATCCGATAATGGTGCAAATGCTTTCTAGCAGTCAACCAGGTCAGATATTGCCCCCTACCCGTATTGCCGACTGGTTCGTGATTTTGCGGCTAGAAAAATTTATTCCCGCACAACTGGATGAATTTATGAAAGTGCGCCTGTTGAATGAACTCTTTGAAAACTGGCTACAAGAACAGCAAAAGCAAATCATGTCTGCACCACGATCGGAGGCGGGGACAGGACTACAGGGAGAGGGCGATCAAGCTTTAATCTAAGTAGGGCTTGCTGAATAAACAGAAAACCTTGATAAATCAAAAGTCGTCAATACTAGATTATATGGTTACTAGCACAAGGAAAAAAGACGGAAGGAGTAGAGCAAGTCACTGGCTACAGCAGAACATGGATCTACGCATTGGTTAAACGGTATAAGCTGTTGTGCTTTTAATTTGCACAAACAGCATTTCCCTTATGTTTTATTTTTCTTCCCCATTTAATAATAAGCTCTCCATCATTCAAAAGTTTATTTAACGTAGATTTTAGTTCACATACTGATTGAAACAGTCGATGCCATGCACACACCAATATGCTACTGTTCTACGAGAACAACCGATTATCTCACAAAGCTTATATTAAGAATAGGTCTAAAGTGGTGACCTGCTTAAAGCAATCGAGACAGCGATTCCAGCAAAGATAATCGAACAGGCGATCGCTAATACCCAAACAGAGGAAGAACGCAAGCGATCACTACCAGCGCAATTAGTGGTAAGCCTGGTAATAGCAATGAGTCTTTGGTCTAGAGATTCGATGCAGGATGTACTCAAAAACTTAATAGATGGGATGTCGGAGACATGGGTAAAAGTTGGTAAATATTGGCGAGTACCAAGTAAATCAGCAATTACTCGCTTCCAGAAAGAGTTCATCGAACCAACCCCAGAGTTGTAAAAAACCTGTATCTAAGTTTCGCTCCAAAAGAGTAAAACACCGAGGTACTGGCACACGAACTCATCCTCCTATTTTCCTAATTCTTAGCACTGTATAGTCTTAACTGAACCGTATTGTTTTATATCCCCCAAAAACGGTATTGTACAATACTATTTTTTAGCGATCGCAAAAGTTTTCGGTCTACTGTACGTGAATACTGAAGTCTTTAATCGAGTTTTAGCTGACTTTGCTCGTGAAAAAACCCCCTAGCTGTTATGA
>NZ_JABXKI010000387.1 GCF_017115095.1 Nostoc sp. NMS4
ACTCAAGTCTCGAAGTTAATTGGTGTGAAGTAACTGTTATTAATGAGAAAACACAGAAAATTATCTACCAAAATAATTGGATAACTAATCATAAAATCACTGAAAATAATGTTGAAAAAATTGTTAAAGCTGGACGAAGTAGATGGAAAGTTGAGAATGAAGGCAATAACGTTCTGAAAAATCACGGTTATAATTTAGAGCATAACTTTGGTCATGGTGAAAATCATTTATGCGAGTTCTTATTGTCTTTAAATTTGCTATCTTTTTTATTTCATACTGTTTTAGATTTAGTTAATTACACCTATCAAAAGATTCGTGATTTATTAGTAACTCGGACTTCTTTCTTTAATGATATTCGTACACTGTTAAAATTTTTATGGTTTAAAGATTGGTCGGATTTTTTCTCCTTCATTCTGAGGGAATATGTCCCATTAAAAAAAGTAAATTCTAGTTAAAAAATGTCAATATCTTGAAAGAGGAGGAGAAAGTTATTTATCAATAAAAACTACAAAGTTGTTTAGAATTTCAACTGGATTTAAGGGTTGAAATCGATTTTTAATGGGCAGATTTTTAAAAAACTGTCTATCTCTAGTGTTGGATGATAATTATTTGTCAAAAAATGATGGTTCGACACAAGTTCTCTATTTAAACAAGAGAATTTTATCTGATTTTTTTTCAAAATGAGAATTGCTGCTCTAGAACAACGTGAGGCTGAAAAGATATGGATTTACCAAAAGCGCCAAGAACTTGAGCAAGTACAGAATCGGCTGCAAGTCATTCTCAGTAAATGCGCCATTGTTTAATCGCCTCCCTTTAGGTTCTACCTGAAAATTCAGACTGCATTGGGTTCGCGTTCTGGTTGTTGTCCTTGGGGATGGCGAAAGAATGTTTCGTCTTGGATACATCCATAGAATTCAGTCAGGGGATATTCTGGGGTTTCGGTTTGGGTTTCTGGTTGTAGGGAATCGATGAGGGTTTTTAGCAATGTCCAGCCTCGGCTAAGGTCGAGTTCTTCGGTGAGTTCAGCCAGGGGTGATTGACGGAAAAATTCTGAGAGTTTGGTGGGTTGGTCTGGGTGGGTGTTGTGTGTGGTCAGGCTTTGGGCAAGAAGTTGGATAATATACAGTTTATCGTTGCGGGAAAGCTGAAGGAGTTGTTGTTCGAGTTCTGCGATCGCCATGATGGGGTTTAAGTGGAGGATAATGAAGAAAGATTAAGCTGCACTCAGAAAACTCTCAATGAGCCAAACTAGCCTAAATTTAGTTGCAATATCTATCTTTCTCATGACCCTATCGGTACTGCTGGGGCCATTCTTAAATATATCACCGGCAGTACCAGCGATCGCTACCTTCACCATCTTAGGCATAGCGACATTAGATAGTTTCAGCTTGCAAGGCAAGGGTGGTACTATCTTTTTAGATTGGATAGCTGGTTTTTCAAAAGAACACCGCGATCGCATCATCCATCACGAAGCAGGACATTTCTTAGTTGCTTACCTGTTGGGTATTCCCGTTACCGGCTACACACTCAGCGCTTGGGAAGCCTGGAAACAGGGGCAACCTGGGCAAGGCGGCGTTAGCTTTGATGATCGCGAATTAGCATCTCAATTAGAAGCGGGTAAAATCACTGCCCAAATGCTAGACCGCTACTGCACTGTTTGGATGGCGGGTATTGCTGCTGAAACCCTAGTTTTTAATAATGCTGAGGGTGGAGGTGATGATAAAAACAAGCTGATAGGAGTCTTGACAATTTTAGGCTTTTCTGAATCAGCTTATCAACAGAAATTGCGGTTTCATGCCCTCCAAGCAAAAACTCTACTGCAAGAAAATTGGTCTAGCTACGAGGCTTTAGTTAATGCCATGCGACAACGCACTTCGGTAGAAGATTGTCGTGCTGAGTTAGGAGTAGGGAATGGGAAGTAGAAAGTTATATCAAGCTAGTAATGAAGAGTTTGTAGTAAGGACTTTAGTGCTTAAAAAAGAAGGACTAAAGTGCTTACTACAAACTCATTAACATCATCTTAAACAAAAAACTTATTCAGCTCTGGCGCGGAGTGCAGGAGATGGAAAAAGATTTTGAAATCCAGCTTGTCGCTCAGTTAAAGATTCTAGAGCATCGTTCCAAAGACTTTCATAATAAAAGAAGGTTACGCCTAGACCGCGTTCTTGGGCAGCCCGCACCTGAGACTTAATTTGCTGCATGGGAACTGGATTATTTCGTAACCCTGTCATAATGCCAACTCCAGTTGGAATTTTTTGTTGTGCTTCTTGAATTTCGGCGCGGGAAATATTCGCCACAAAACTTTTTAGATCGGGACGATAAATTTGCACAATTAACTCGTCTACAATATTTTGTCGCATCCAACTTAACCAATCTTGCAAGTGAAACTTGTAAGCAAAATCATAGTAATTAGGAGAAACAGAGAAAATCGCCTGGGGTTTTCTCTGCTTCACAGCTTGGTTAAGTTTTACCATGAACGCTGTAATTTTATCTGCCCGCCACTTTACCCATGCCGCATCTTGGGAATTTTTTGGAGGAGCATTCTTGGTTTCTTTGGTGTACAAAGCAATTGTATATTTGTCGTAACCAAATTCGTGAGGTAAACTCATGTGATCGTCAAACTGAATACCATCGGCATCATATTGAGTAATAGTTTCCAGCACAAGATTGGTGATGAACTGTTGCACTTGTGGATGGAACGGATTGAGCCACATCACCTCACCAGCAGCACTGTTTGAAGTTTGGCTACCATCCCGCTTTTGTGTGAACCACTCAGGATAATTCATTGTCAATTCTGAGGTTGGGGGAGCCATGAAACCAAACTCAAACCAGGGAATTACTAGCAATCCTTGGCGATGAGCTTGGGTAATGAGGTCTGCGAGAATATCGTGTCCATCTGAACCTTTGTAGACAAAAGGTTGAATACCTGCATGTTGTGCTAAGGCACTAGGATACATCACATAGCCAGAATTCCACACTACAGGATAGATTGTGTTGAAGTTCATCCGCCGCAGTTGACTCACTGCATCCTTTACTTTGTCTCGACTCTTAAGGGTATCAAAATCATTAGTGGTCATCCAAACCCCGCGAATTTCCTGACGGGGTATCTGTGCGATCGCACTGAAGCGCATACCTTCAACGATCGCAGGTGTAAAACTATCTACGAGTAATACCGTAACAAAGGATATTAAAATGAGAATCGGAAAAAGATACTTGAGCGATGTCTGACGACAAGGTGCTGTGCATCTACGCCGCCAAGTTTGAACAATAAAAGATGATTTCATAGATTTGAATGATGCATTAGCTACCCACACACGCCATTGTTAGTTTTTATAATTGAATCTACTAACCATATAGTTTACAAGTATTTATGCTTACTACAGGATTAATGAGTTGGTAGTTATTCGTTCCCTGCTTATGGAACTTTTGCACCAGAAAAACTAAAGCAGACAAATTAAGATAGTTGACGCAGCTAGTAAGCATTTGTGTCCAATAGATATTGGGCATTGGTTATACTCCATCTCTCTTTTGGACTTCCAAAAAATAAAATCACAAGTGTGTAGGAATGATAATCATTCATGCAGAAAGTCGCGCTAAGAACTTGATGTACACTTTGATAAATATAAGTTAAACTAATGAATAAAGTAAAAACACTTTGGGAGATTTAAACTATTGAATGAAATCTCCCATTTTATTTTAATAACTGATTTCTAATTTTTTTCGCTGATTCTATTAACAATACTGTTATAATCACGGAATTTGAAAAAAAATTTTATCGAGCGGCGAAGTTGTGATTTAGTATGATAGCTAAGTTCTTGAAAATTAGGCTGATGAGAAAGTTCAGCAATTGCATGGTCAGATGTCAGAAATAAGCTAACATTAATAAATCTATTTGCTCGTTTTAAGCGAGATATAACATCACGAGATGATCTAGCTTTAAGACCCACCTCATTTTCTAACCATTGTTTAAATTTATTTTCTTCCATTAAATTTTCCATACTCAACTTTTCTTAAATGACAATAATCTGATCCATAAAATTAAGTGGAATCTATTAGCTTAAAATTTTTATGCTTGAGGCGCGACACGATAAAAACTTTTACTTTATACTCAATAAATCATTTTCTTCGGACGTAGTTATTGATTTAACATTCATATTTAAATTTTCAAAATATGACTTCATGAATAACCTAGAGTAACATGCTTTGATAATATTAACAAATAGCTAATAAATTTAGTATATTAGCTATTACCTTGAGTAAACTTTTAAGAAAGATACATTTGTTCAATTTGTTGATCCGAACTGAATTCTAAAACATAAGTTTTTTCTATAAATTTTATAGATTTATTGGAATTATCTTTAATATATTCAAGAATACTTTGAGCAACATACTCTGCAAGCTTAACGGGGACAGCATTTCCTATCATTTGTTCAATATCTGTTTTTGTACCCTCAAAAATAAATGTTTCAGGGAATGTCTGCAAGTAGCTTCTTTCAATTGTAGTCAATGGGCGCAAGTTTTCTGTAACGCCGACTGGATCTTTAGGGTGTTTCTTATAGGTTTTAGGAATAGGACGATTAACTCCTCTTACTGTTGGGCTAGGTTCATCAATACTAAAAATTCCTCTTCTTTGGTAACTTCTTGGATGTCTGTAGTAATATTGAATTTCCAATTTATTTCCCAGATAATCTCTAATAGTCATTGGTTTATCTGCTAACCTTTTTTTCAGATAAGGTTTTAAACTTTCGTCTTTTCCTTGTAACTCTCCCAAGCAAAAAAATCTTTTTCGCTTTTGAGGTACACCGCACAGGCTAGCATCCAAAATTATTTCACTTAAACCATATCCAGCAGCTTTCAAGATTTGTCTAGCCTCTTTATATTTATTGCTTTTACGAAATAGGTCTACGTTCTCTATCACAAACCACTGAGGAAGAATACTTGTAACTATCTCAGAAAATACAATACTTAAATCCCCTCTTCCTAAATCTTCATCACGTTTTCCGGCACTAGAAAAGTCTTGGCAGGGGGGGCCACCAATAATAATTTCAGGACGCATTTCTTTAAAAACTTGATAGTTTTTATTCAAATTATTAAGATCGTAATCAAAAATTTTATGGCTAAAGTTTTTTTGATAAACATCTATAGCTGGTTTCCAGTTATCAAATGCTCCTATAATATTAAAACCAGCATTTTGAAAGCCTAAAGATAACCCTCCACAGCCAGCAAAAAGGTCTAAAACTCTAAGTGAAGAAGTTTTTGTTTCATCTCTATATTTTTCTTTCATACCTTTATATCTCTTTTAATTTTTCATCAAATATCTCAGGATTACTTAGGATAATACCATCAAATCTTCTCTCAGGACTTAAGTAATTTTGTCCTCCACCTAAGATAATATTCCCAATTTCTTCTTTCCTAATTCTAGGTTTAATCAATTCATCACAAATCATATAAGGGTGAGTATTTAATCCACTTAACGCAAAAGCTTTATCATTCTTAGTATGATACGTCATTATATCAATTATTGATCTGTGTGGTATTTTCCCATTTGTGGCAAACTCATATAACATTTTTGCCAGCCATATTACAGTTCGCGTATGACGTTGAATACTTTCTGTCCCCATTGGTAATCTTTTTGTAATATCAAAAAATAACCTAGTAAAACCAAAATCACTCCAAATAAATATATCTAAACAGTTTTGATATAATTTTGACGTTTTACCTACAGTTTTCCATACTGGCTGCATTACTAATGGAGATTGCATTTCTATATGATCATAAAGTAAATTGTCTAGACTTTCTGTCAATCTTGAAATATAAGGAAGCATATTACGAATACTAATCCAATCACTAATTTGACTACAAACAGGATCAAGATATTTAAGTATTTGTTCTCTATAATCTTGAAATTTGTCAGCAATACTTAATGTTAAATACACTATGGTATCTGGACGAGTAACAATTTCACAACCGTATTTATGATCGGGTAAGCGGCAAGTTGAATTATCTGGTAAGGCTGTTAATTTAATTTCTATACTACGCAAGCAAGTATCACCATTAAAAGTATTTAATGTAACTAAATCTACTCTTGGTAATCTTCCCACTACTAGTTTTCTATAAGGAAGATAATCGCTTTCAAATGCAAAAAATAAGTTGGAAGATAGTGGTGCAATACCAAAAATATCGGTTACATCAATTTTTTCATGTTTAATTTTTAGGTTTTTATCAAGAGTTAGATAAACTAGCTGTAGCCCTTGACTATGCATATAGCAAGCCAATGAAGCAGGAAAAGAATTATTGAATTGATTTTTTCCCCAACTATTAGCCTGAGAGAAATCCCTATTGGATCTAGCTAATCCAAAAAGACCAGGTTGTACTGTATTTTGATTCATTAGTTTCTTCGTTACATACTTATTTAAGTAGCATATTCTGCAATAAGTAATTTTGCAGGGACACAATATTATCTGTCATCAACTAAATTATTATTTTAATGGATACACGTAAAACAATGTGTTCAATAATACTTTTAAATTTACTAACCTATTCCACGCCCCACCTGTGTCACAATAAATAACTGTAATAAGAAAAATATTGTTAAGGTAATTTAGTGAGTCCAACTGATCAATCCACGGCAAGTGCGCGTCGCGTAGTATTTCCTTTTACGGCAATTGTGGGCCAGGAAGAAATGAAACTGGCGCTGCTATTGAACGTGATTGACCCCAAAATTGGGGGTGTAATGATTATGGGCGATCGCGGCACCGGGAAATCCACAACTATCCGGGCGCTGGCAGATCTGCTACCAGAAATTTCTGTGGTTGCTAATGACCCCTTCAGTAGCGATCCTAGCGACCCCGACTTGATGAGCGATGAAGTCCGCCAACTGTTAGAACAAGGGGCGGAAATTCCTGTAGCTCACAAAAAAGTCCAAATGGTAGACCTGCCTCTAGGAGCCACAGAAGACCGAGTTTGTGGCACAATCGATATCGAGAAAGCTTTATCTGAAGGTGTCAAAGCCTTTGAACCGGGACTGCTGGCAAAGGCTAATCGGGGCATTCTCTATGTGGATGAAGTCAACTTACTAGATGACCACCTTGTAGACGTGTTACTCGACTCCGCTGCCAGTGGATGGAACACTGTCGAACGAGAAGGTATCTCTATCCGTCATCCAGCGCGTTTCGTGCTTGTGGGTTCTGGAAACCCCGAAGAAGGCGAACTACGCCCCCAACTACTCGATCGTTTTGGGATGCACGCAGAAATTCACACAGTCAAAGAACCAGCCTTGCGGGTGCAAATCGTGGAACAACGGGCGGATTTTGACCAAAATCCTCCAGTATTTCTCGAAAACTACAAACCCCAGCAAGAAGCATTGCAAGAGCAAATTGTCAATGCTCAACAGCTTTTGCCGGAAGTGAAAATTGACTACGATCTGCGGGTGAAAATTTCTGAAGTCTGTTCAGAACTGGATGTAGATGGTTTGCGGGGTGACATTGTTAGTAACCGCGCCGCCAAAGCCTTGACAGCTTATGAAGGACGCACTGAAGTTACAGTTGATGATATCCATCGCGTAATTACGCTATGTTTGCGTCACAGACTGCGGAAAGACCCCTTGGAATCGATTGATTCTGGCTACAAAGTCGCCAAAGTGTTTAGCCGCATCTTTGGTGTCGAACTACCAGAAAGTGACACTGCACAAAAGAACGGCACAGGTCAAAAGTTAGGGGCTAGGGGGTGAACTACTCCGCCGTAAGACGGACGGAGCTTCCCAATTCATCGGGAATAGCCTCCAGGACTTCGTAGTACTTAGAAAGTCTGACATTCCCTCCTCTTGTCAGGAGTCCTGGTTCCCAAGACCCAAATCTTTCTCTTGCGACACTTACCTATACA
>NZ_JABXKI010000186.1 GCF_017115095.1 Nostoc sp. NMS4
TATAGACTTGGCATTTTATGCAAAACTTTACAAAAAAAGTGCTTCTCTTTACAGATTCATTACATTAGTTACGTAGTTTTATGCGGTATTTACGGATATATATTTCTATCGTAAACTTAGTATTGTTTGATGCATTGATATATGCATCATGCCAATCAATTTTGGAGTTACGACCATGAAAAATATTTTCGCCAAAATCGGCGCGATCGCAGCAACCAGTATTGCGATCGCTGCTGCTAATAATCCAGCCCAAGCTATTGAGTTAAACTTTAAGTGGCAAGGTGATGCTGGTTACTCAGCAACAGGTTCATTCAGCTACGACGAAACTACAGCACCAACAATCATTTCCGAAGCTGGTAGTGGAGCAACCAAATTTTTACAATCTTTGAATGTCTCCTTCTTAGACCCATCGAAAAATCTTCTGGGAACCTATAACACCGTTAATGGTGGAGTTTCACAATCTAGCTTCTTCGCTTTCAACTTTAATACTTCCACTCAGAAATTGTTTGGCCCCCTTGATGTCGCAGGAGGAACTGGTGTAATTGGAGAATATTTCTTTCAGGGAACAGTTGGCGACTCTTTAGCATTACGTCAGGATGTTGATCAACAGGGAACGTCAACAACACTAGATCAAAATTCTGGTTCTATTCAAGTCTCTAAAGTGCCTGAACCTGCTTCTATCTTGGGTTTACTAGCATTTGCTACCTTGGGTCTAGGTTCAACTTTCAAGAAAAAGCAAGCCTCTTTCTAGAAATTAGGGCTTTCTAGTCAGAGCTTGCCAAATTTACTGAATCTCTATTCTAGCCCTACTAGTTCAGTGAACTGGTGGGGTTATCTTTAACCTCATTATAAATACAGCCGAATTCAGTAGTAAAACAGGCTTTATACCTGGGTAATCAGACTTAGCTTCTGTACCTCACTTTCCTTGAAATCTGCTGTATCAGTGATAAAAAATGTATGGACGTAGCCCTGTTAAGTCTCTACAAGGATTCTGGATAACGCATATTTAATTTCACCAAATGTCTATTAGTTCTTGATTAACAATGCCTTTGAACTACTTAAAAAGTGAGATTCCCCCTAATGAAACAATCCTGATGACTTGGTTTAAAATACTTCATGTGCCAGTTTACAAGGCGGAATGAGGGTTATATGCATAACACTGAATATAATGCTACAATTCTCGAAGTTTAAATTTAAGCATTAGTTCGGAAATCAGCAGACCAACTATTGTCATAATCACCAGAAAATAAATTCTATATTTATCAATAGCCTAACCTGTTTATACAAAGTCATATTTTGATTTTTAAGTTTTTTATGCAAGTAAAAAATTTCTCTTGTAAAAAACCACTAAGAAAATTTATAACCCATGTCTAAAAAAAATTTAATCAAAGAATTTTACCAGTCAAAATACAGCATTTGCAAATAAATAAAGTACAAAACGCAGGGATACAGATCATCTATAAACAGTTTCTACCTCTGCCCCAGCAGCTCCAAACTAGTAGCTTTGTACTTCATGTAATAAAAACGCTGTAAGTAATAAAAATAGCAGTCCCAACTGGCTATTAAGTAAGTAATGCGATCGTCTCATGCTATCTTCACAAAATTCATAATATAGTTCATGCATATTCTGATTTATTCCTACAACTATCATCCAGAGCCAATTGGAATTGCTCCGTTAATGACTGAATTGGCAGAAGGACTAGTAAAGCGAAGTCATAAAGTGCGAGTGATTACGGGAATGCCCAACTATCCTCAGCGCGAAATTTACGATGGGTATCAGAATAAGTGGTATCTTACTGAACAAAAAAATGGCGTGACTATTCAGCGAAGTTACGTCCGAATTAAGTCTAAACCTAACCTCGTGGATCGGCTGTTATTGGAGTTGAGCTTTGTTTTCACGAGCTTACCCCAAGCCTTTAAAGGCGCGCGACCAGATGTGATTATCTTAACAGTACCGCCGCTACTAGGTACGTTACCAGCAACAATATTGGGCTGGTTATACAACTGTCCAGTAGTTCTGAATGTGCAAGATATTTTACCAGAAGCTGCTGTGCGTATCGGGCTATTAAAAAACAAGTGGATGATCCGAACTCTCGCAGCCCTAGAGAAATTTGCATATCGGACTGCACACACTATTAGTGTGATTACCGATGGGTTTCGTGAGAATTTAGTCAATAAGGGAGTACCTGTTAATAAAATCGTTTGTATTCCCAATTGGGTAAATGTAAATTTCATTCGCCCCTTACCAAAACAGAGCAACTCCTGGATATCTAGCCATCAACTAGAGGGGAAATTTGTAGTTCTTTATTCGGGCAACATTGCTCTAACGCAAGGCTTAGAAACAGTAATCGAAGCAGCAGTTTGCTTACGTCATATTAAAGATATTGTCTTTGTCATTGTTGGCGAATCAAGAGCATTGCAAAGGTTGCAGGAATATTGTCTATCAAATGGAGCAGATAATGTTTTGCTACTACCGTTACAGCCGCGAGAAAAACTACCCGAAATGCTAGCAGCCTCTGATGTCGGGCTAATTGTGCAAAAGCATAATGTGATTTCGTTCAATATGCCTTCAAAGATACCACTGTTGTTGGCGAGTGGTCGCCCAATTGTCGGTTCAGTTCCTGCCACTGGTACTGCTGCGAAAGCGATCGAACTGAGTGGTGGTGGGATAGTTGTTGAGCCAGAATCACCCCAAGCAATGGCCGCTGCGGTGCATGATTTATATGCTAATCCGGCTCTAGGGACGAAGCTAGGTAAAACAGGAAGACAGTTTGCCGAAGAAAACTATTCTTTAGAGCAAGCGCTTGATCGCTATGAGTGGCTTTTTTCTCATATTGTTGCCAACCGAAAATCGAATGTCGGTATTTTACCAAAATTGGATTCTAAGAAATCAGTTGTAGATGGTTGAAGCGGATTGGGGATTTCTGGCTCGGCTACACAGACAGAACCATGATTGGCATAAATTAAATCACCCATTCGGGTGAGTTAAAAATCAACCATTCGGGTGAACTAAGTGTAGGAAGTTGAGAATGCTCAAAAATAGGAATCTAGAAAATACTGATTGACTGCACGTCGTTGTTGGTGAGGATAACTTGATGAAACTCGCAATCTTGATTAATAGAGCTGAATTAATCAGCGTTAGGCGTAGCCTCTGGTAAACAAGGCATCGCTCCAAACTCTTTTCTTCCTTAAGATCAGTATTCACTACTACTCAAGAGCGATAAACTCATCTATAACTAATACAATCTCCTGTACTATGTGGTTATAATGCAAGCAAGCACTTGCAAACACTCAGAGAAAACTTAGCATCAAGGACGGCACAAACTTATGCACCCTCGATCGAGTCAGCAACTAACGGTATTTGCAACGGTAGGTTAACCACAGCGACAACCCGAGAAATAGCTCGTGTTTCTGCGGTCAATGAGGTAACTTTATGAACTAAAGAGCAACTACTAACTTGCTCTGATTACCGAAGCGATTGCTTTACAGCTAGAAGCTTTAGCTGCAACAATATTAACCGTGCTTTCTCTCTGAGCTAAGGTACTGGGTTTATACTGACTAAGAAAAAACTATAAATTACACTTTAAGAAATTGAACGGAGTTAAGGAATGTACAAATCAACCATAATGTGCTAAATAAAATTGTTTCATTTTAGGTGCTAGACATCGTGAGCGATCGCCCAAATACCCAAACATATTTTTCACCAGCATAGAGAAAAAGGGCTAAAAAACTATTCCAATAATGCTTTTTTAGCGAAGAGTAGATTGCCCAAGTCTAAATCCACAAGACGAGAAAACGAAGATGTCCCATTCTGAGTTCCCTGACTCTCCCCTACCCATTGAAACAGAACAGCCCACTGTTATTGATTCTAGTCAAGAGTCACAACAATTGCCACAGCCATCGCCTAAGCGACCTCAAAAACGTCGTTGGCCCCTACTTTTAGGAATCGTCTTATTAATTGCAGGTGTCGGTTTTGCTTGGCGTTGGTGGCAAACTAGTAATACTAGCAGCAATGCACAAGGCGGGGCTGAAGCAAATGCTAGTCAACCTAGAGCAGTTCCGGTCAAGCTAGTGACACTGAAAAATGAAACAGTCCAAGAAAGTTCAGATTTTATTGGCTCCTTAGAGGCTCCACGTTCAGTAATCATCAGACCACAAGTTGAAGGACGAATTACCGAGATTTTCATCCAAGAGGGCAATCGCGTTCAACAAGGACAAGCCATTATTAATCTGCAAAGTGATAATGTCCAAGCTCAATTGTTACAAGCTAGAGGCTCACTGCAAGAAGCCCAAGCAAAGCTTGCTGAACTCAAAGCGGGTACGCGACAAGAAGAAGTTGCTCAAGCTAGAGCGCAATTAGTCCAAGCCCAAGCTCGCTTTAGAGATGCCCAATCGGGATCGCAACCAGAAGAAATTGCTCAGGCTGTGGCTAAAATTCAGTCAGCTAAATCCGATCTGGAACTAGCACAGTCACGCGCCAAACGATACGCACAATTGAGAAAAGAGGGCGCAGTTTCCCAAGATACCTTAGATGGATATGTCAAAGAACAGCAAAGTGCTGAAGCTGCCCTTGTCGTAGCTCAGAAAAGCCTAGACCAACTCAGCCAAAGCCGAAAATCTAGTATCAACGAGCTAGCTGGTGCTTTGGAACAACAGAAACAAAACTTAAGACAACTAGAAAATGGTTCGCGCCCAGAAGAAATAGCCCAAGCGCGATCGCAAGTAACTCAAGCAGCTGCCCAAGTTCAAGCTGCCCAAGTCCAGCTACAATACACAAAAGTTCTAGCACCTTTCACTGGCGTTGTTGGTGATATTCCCGCAAGGGTCGGAGATTATGTGCAAAAAGCAGATCAACTCACTACACTAACTAAAAACGACTCTTTAAAACTGAATATTTCCGTTCCCGTAACTGAAGCCAGAAAGTTGCGCTTGGGCTTACCTGTGCAAATGCTTGACGTCCAAGACAAACCGATCGCAACGGGTAAAATCAGTTTTATCTCCCCAAATGCTAGTTCCGATTCGCAGACAGTTTTGATAAAAGCCAACTTTGGCAACTTGAGAAATCGACTGCTTAATCTTCAGTCAGTGCAAACTAAAGTGATCTGGAATGAACGTCCAGGAATCTTAATTCCAGTTACAGCAGTATCTCGCTTGGGCGGAGAGACTTTTGTATTTGTAGCGCAAGCGCCGCAAGAAAAGTCTAAACCGGGAGCGCCATCTTTAGTCGCTCAACAAAAACCGGTGAAATTGGGAGTTATTGAGGGGAATAATTATCAAGTTATTCAAGGACTAAAAGCGGGGGACAAAATTGTTGTTTCTGGTATTCTCAACTTAACCAATGGCGCTCCCATTACTCCTGAAACTCAAGAAGTTGGTAGTCAAAAGCCTTAGCTGAAGAGAAGATGAGGGAGACAAGGGAGACAAGGGAGACAAGGGAGACAAGGAGATAAACAAAACTCCTAACTCTTGGAAAGACTTGGATTTTTCGCGTCTCAACTCCTAACTCCTAACTCAGCACTCCTAACGCCCTCAAAATTTCCATGTGGGCATTAAGACAAACCTGAATGTACAGTACAAATGTACGCTTAAATTAAGATAATGGTAACAATAGCAGTCAATCCCTATCTCGATGGCAATTTTGCTCCAGTCCATGAAGAAATTACCACCGACAAATTGCTTGTCATTGGTGAATTACCCCTTGACTTATCAGGGATGTTTGTGCGGAATGGCCCTAACCCTCAATGGACACCCATCGGTCAATATCATTGGTTTGATGGGGATGGGATGTTACATGGTGTGCAAATTAGCAACGGGATAGCCACTTATCGTAACCGCTACGTCCAGACAGCCGGATGGAAAAAAGAACGAGAAGCGGGTAAAGCTATCTGGAGTGGGTTGTTAGAACCACCACAAATAAATAACCCCGCCGGTGGCTACAAAAATACTGCTAATACTGCCTTAGTGTGGCACGCCGGTCAAATGTTGGCGCTGAACGAAGGGGGTAAACCTCATGCCATCAAGCTGCCTGAATTAGAAACCATTGGCGAGTACAGCTACAATGGCAAGCTAGTTTCTGCCTTCACAGCCCATCCCAAGGTAGATCCGGTGACGGGCGAAATGATCTTCTTTGGCTACTCTTTGTTTGCGCCACCCTACCTGCAATATAGTGTAGTCTCAGCCCAAGGCGAAGTGTTGCGGACAGTGCCAATTGACCTGCCAATAGGAGTGATGATGCACGATTTTGCCATCACTGAAAACTACACGATTTTCATGGATTTGCCCCTGACTTGTAACCCAGAGCGATCGCAACGGGGAGAACCGATAGTGACGTTTGAGCGCGATCGCCCTAGTCGCTTTGGAATTGTACCACGTCACGGTGACAACAGTAATATCCGATGGTTTGAAAGTCCTGCTTGCTACGTCTTCCATACCCTCAACGCTTACGAAGAGGGAGACGAAGTAGTGTTGATTGCGTGTCGGATGAGTTCTACTAGTGTTTTGAGTTCTAATGATTCGCAAGCCGACCCGGAGGCAAATATCCCCCGTTTGTATCGCTGGCGATTTAACCTCAATACAGGGACAGTGCGTGAAGAAATGTTAGATGATGTAGTTTCAGAATTTCCCCGCATCAACGAAAACCTAGTGGGGCGACAAAACCGATATGGCTACACTAACAAAATAGTGTATAATTCCGTAGCTTTATTTGAAGGTATTATTAAGTACGATTTCAGCAGTGGAAAGTCCCAAACTCATGAATTCGGACAGGGACGCTATGGCAGTGAAGCTGTATTTGCACCGCGTCCTGGTGCAACTGCTGAGGATGATGGTTGGCTGATAACTTTCGTCCACGATGAGAATTCAAACACTTCAGAATTAGTAGTGGTGAATGCTCAAGATGTAACGGCTGAACCTGTAGCGCGGGTGATAATTCCCCAACGAGTGCCTTATGGGTTTCATGGTGCTTGGTTTGCGGGGGAATAATTTAACTTTTTTAGCAGAAGTCCCACATCTCACTCTTAGGAGTGTGAGATGAATGCGAGTGAGTTGACGACAGTTCTACGGGCCTTCGCCGTAGGCAAGGGAGGAGAACATGGAGGAAACGAGCAAATATGTTGTTATAATACAATTGGTTTACTTCACCCGCATTGGTGTCTGAAAAGCCTCGCTCTTGTGGCATTACGATCATTATTGACATCCTCACCGGACTGAAGCCACGGTAATTCTGGAGTAATAAGTAATAAGTAATTAGTTAATATTCTTACTCATTACTCATTACTTATTACTTATTACTTTAAAGCCGTGCTAGAAGCACGGGGCTTTAAACCCATTTTTTCGGTAAGGTTCAAGGTAGGAAATTGATAGTCTGCGGCAGGGCATGACGTGGACTTAAAACAAAGCTCAGATTATGTCTTCACTGAGGGAGTGCGAATCGTTGGCTAGAAACTAAAACCCACAAGGGTTTGGAGGATTAGCCGCAAGGTACAGAACCTTGACAACTGAATGACCATGTAGGTGAGAGTTATTATCCTAGAACCCTCAAATCCTACCCCGTAGGTGCAACGGTGAAAGCATCACCCCCAGGTTTGAGACTAGCCATCAACGCCTGAAGCGGGGTGAAAAGGTGTTATTACTGACAGCCTAAGTTAGTAAGCATCGAGCAAAGTACCCATGAGTAAAGCCCCGGCTTGAAGATGCGATTAAATCGTCGTAATGAAGAACCAGCGAAATAAGGCTTAATGCGCTGGAGCCAAAAGGCAAAGGATATGGAGTTGGCAAATTTCTTCTTGACCAACAAGCACTTCCAATAAACCAGGCGAAAAGCATCACTCTAAAGGTACACAGTATGGTCAT
>NZ_JABXKI010000147.1 GCF_017115095.1 Nostoc sp. NMS4
ACTGGATCGATACCTTGATATGGGTACTGTTCCCACAAACCGCCGCAACCTTCTTTATGAGTTCCGAGATGGGCATATTTGGGAGTCAAGCCCCGCTCTAGTAGCCAAGAACCAAAACGACTGCCTAAGCCAGTGCGACGGTTGAAGGCTTCTACTACAAGCACAAAAGGAGTGTTACCAACTTTGGTAATTATTTCTTCATCAATGGTGTTTAAAGTTGCTTTGTTAATCAAACCAACGTCTAGACCTTCTTGTTTAAGACGCTCTACAGCATCCAAGGAACGGTAGAGAGCATCGCCAAAACTGATGATGTAGCCTTGCGTCCCTTCTCGGATAATCTCATCTTTACCGGGAACAAATTTGTAACCACTTCCAAAGAAGTCATTGCCGTTGCTGTCCTTAATGTTGGGCACTTTGGAACGGGTGGAGAAAATAAACCGCAGTCCAGGCTCAAAGAACACAGCTTCTACACAAGCTGTCATTTGATTAACATCTGCTGGGAAGTATAACTGTGTTTGGTAGCCATCATCCAAGCCATTGTCGGCAAACATATTGTTCAAACCGAAGTGGCAGGTGTTATCTGCCATATCATCTATACCGGCATGGGAAAAGTGACACAGAACATTGGAATAGTTCAACCGTGCCATTGTAATTTCTGAGATACACATTTCTAAAAAGGCGCTGAAGGTCGCAAAAATACCTTGTTTACCCTTCTCCATCCCAAATCCAGCCGCAGCAGAAAAGTTACCCCGCTCCATGATGCCAGAGGAAATAAATATTTCTGGGTATGTATCGTGAATTTTCTTCAAACCGCAGGAGCCTTCTAAGTCACTATCAATGACCTTAATTTTTTCTTTGCGCTCCGCCTCACTCATGCGACTGAGAACACCCACCACGGCTTCACCAAAGACATTACGGTTAGCGCCCCATTTGTCACTAGAACCCAGGAATGTATATGTTTGCTTGGGTTTCTCTATACTTTTAAGGTATTCGATCGCGGCAGTTTGTCCACGAGATTCTAGATACTTAATTGCTAAATCTACAGAAATGACATCATGGCCATGAGTAGAACCTTCTAAACCTTCAATACCAGGACACATCGGGCGTTTATTGATAATAGCGATCGCTCCGGGAGTATTCACAGCTTCACAAAGGCGACGGTATAAATCGTCTAAGTCTTCGCCGTCTCCCTGAAGAACCTTTAACCCGTGGCCTTCTAAGGTTTTGGCGACAGTGAAACCAGGTAAATATTTTGAAGGATGTCCAGCGATCGTTACATCATTGTCATCAATAATCAGCTTGACGTTGAGATGTTGAGCAACAGCCAAGCGAGCAGCTTCAGCATCGTTACCTTCTTGCTGCGATCCATCAGAACCGAGACAGAAAACAACTTTGCCTGGATTCGCCATTGCAACACCATTGATGTAAGGCCAAACATGGCCCAAGCGGCCAGAACTAAATTTCACACCAGGAGTTAGCCCTAGTTCCGGGTGTCCCGGTAAATGGGAATGTGCTTGGCGATAATGTAAAAGTTGTTCGGCAGGTAAGTCACCATGTAACGTTGCCATTAGATATTGGGTGGCGACTCGATGCCCTGCTTCATCAAAGAAAATCGGCACAAATTGCTCCAATGCTCCCCGAAAAAAGGCATCCAGGATCATCACCTCTGGCACTGTATCATAAGGCCCACCAGTATGGCCACCCACTCCACTAGCAGCGCCAGTGGCTGTAAAAAAGACGATCGCATCTCGGCAAAGTTGAATATTCGCTTTGAGAGTCTCTCGCTGTTGGGCAGTGAGGCTGGAATTTGCTGGATTGAGCGCTAAAGGTTTATAAGCACCGAGATCGATTGGAAATTGGGTATTCATAATAGTCATGGTTTATTGATTGAATAAAAACAATTTCAACAGACGCGCACTACAAAAAAAGTTGTTAAAAGGCATTGGGCAACCACTTAGAACCTTACGGTTTCATCAAATGCCAAAATCAATACATTCACTTGTGCATGAATGTGCTTGAATTCAATTTAAGTTACGGATTACCGTACAAAGAATTTCATATCAATAAGTATAAACTCACAAACGTGCAATTTCAAGCTCAAAAACGCATTTTCAGGAAAATTAATTATGCTAACTGCTGAACGACGACAATTCATCTTAGAAATTCTGCGGCGTGATAAAAAGGTACTTTCGACAGAACTTAGTGCTGTTCTCAAAGTTTCTGAGGATACGATTCGCCGGGACTTGCGAGAATTGGCAGAAACGGGACTATTACAACGGGTTCATGGGGGAGCGCTGCTTAAATCTCCAGCCACCGCCAGTTATGCCGATCGCCAAAAGCAAGCGCCAAAAGAAAAGGAAGCGATCGCTCGGACAGCAGCAAAATTAGTTTGTACAGGACAGGTGGTAATTTTAGATGGAGGTACAACAACTCTCCAAGTAACCCGTCATTTGCCCCTAGATTTGCACGCAACAGTGATCACAAATAGTCCGCCAATAGCAGTTGCTTTAGCAGAACATCCCCATATAGACGTTGTGATGTTAGGTGGACAACTCTACAAAAAAGCCTTAGTTAACGTGGGTACTGTCACAATTGAGACATTAAGGATGATTCGTGCAGATTTGTGCATGTTGGGAGTTTGCAGTTTACATCCAGAAGTTGGGATTAGTGTACCTAACCTAGACGAAGCCCATGTCAAACGAGCCATGATTGCTGGATCGGCTGAGGTAGTAGGATTAGTGACAGCAGAAAAATTAGATACAGCTGCTCCTTATCTAGTGGAGTCTATTCATGCCCTGACTTACTTAGTAACAGCACCGACAGTATCTAATAATATGCTGAGTGCTTACAAAGCTTTAGGTTTGACCATTATACGTGATGAGTACGAATGATCTGACGCTGGAGATTGGGGACTGGGGACTGGGGACTGGGAACTGGGGACTGGGGAGACAAGGGAGACAAGGGGGACAAGGGGGAATTCTTGAACAAGTCTCTCCCTTGTCTCCCCCCTCTTCCTTGTCTACCTTGTCTCTTCTCCATGCCCAATGCCCAAATCAAAATCTATCCGTTTCTTGAGGTGTTCCAACTGCTCCCGGTTGAGCGGTGAAGAAGTTTTGAGCAGCTTCATTCTGATATATACACCTAATATCAGGTTGGCCACTGTCCAAGTTACCTGTGAAACCAAAGGTATTCAGGCGATTTTTGCACTCATTTACCTGATCGGATGTCACCAATTTACGTTGCTCTAAAAGCGCCCAGTTATTTTGTCGGATCACGCATCCAGGACGCATACTAGGCTGGGCAACATAGACATTGAAGGGGTTAAGAGTGACGAACAGTCTAGCGTCCATCACCATTGCGCTGGCTCCGTACTGCACACAAATTTCCGGGTTTGGTGCTTTGGTGTCTATAAATTCACGGGAAGCTACATTTGATGGGGCTAATGTGGTTGTAGAACTAAAAGCAATGCCAATCCCAATTCCCAAAATTAACACCCCTCCCATAATTGCGATGGTGGTGAAGTTAAATAGAGGGGATTGGAAAATAGAGGGTTTAGAAGTAGTAGCCGATCTACCAGTAGATTTACGTTTCATTGTTGCTTAGTCACCTTCACGCCGATTTGGGAGGGAGTAGTCTAAAGTTTTTTCTCCCTCTTTCAGTATGCCTATTCTTGCCTATAATTGCCTGTGAGTTTCTCTGCAATATTCTTGTTAAATGAGAAAAATACGAGTTTATCTAGATATTTGGACAAGAAAATTTTAATTTAATCTAGTACACTGTGGCGAAAGTTTGCCTACCTGATACAAGTTTCTCAAGACTTGTCTGGCTAATTGAAATAATAGCTTTTTAATCCTGAATTCTGAATTCTGAATTCTGCTGTAATTTTCAATTTTTAGGATGAGATATTTTTGTTACCCCTAGCAATTGATGTGTAAAACAATGTAAATTAACACTTAATGAAATTTTAACAAGTAATTGAAAGCACGTGATATCTCAAAGAGCGCTACCTTCGGGCAAGAGGTTCAAAACTTCGCAACTTCAAATCTTCCTAGCTGATAGTCTGACTATTTTTTGGGGAGATTGGTTAGATTTACGCGCGCGGATTCTACCAGTTGCGGCATCAGGTTTAATATCCCCATTGATATATATTTTAGCTTTTGGCTTGGGTTTGGGTAGTTCCATCAAACCTGGTTCAGGAATTAGTGGTAATTATGATAACTATTTGGAATTTATATTACCGGGAATGGTGGCGCTGTCGTCGATGACGGTTAGCTTTGCGGGAACGACATTTTCAATTTGTGGAGACAGACTATTTACCAAAACCTTTGAGGAATTGTTGTTAACGCCTATACATCCCTTAGCGTTGTACATCGGTAAAATGCTGGCGGGAGTTGTGCGGGGTTTGATGACTTCAGGTTCCGTGATTTTGGTGGCGCTGCTGTTGACTGGAAACTGGAATTTTCTCAACCCACTATTTTTACTGTTGGTGGCGCTGAATTGTGCGGTATTTGCTGGATTGGGGGTGATTGTAGGGTTGAGTGTGCGATCGCTCGAATCAGTTGGACTTTACAATAATTTTATCATTATCCCCATGTCCTTCTTAGGAGCGACCTTCTTTGACCCTGCGACATTACCAGCGGCTCTCAAAGTTGTAGTTTACTTGCTGCCACTAACTTACGCCAGTATTGGATTACGTGCAGTTGCTCATTTACCCTTGTCTCAGTTTCCTTGGTACAGTATACCGGTTTTGCTAGTGGTTGCGATCGCACTTTCTCTCTGGGGTGGGTATAAATTTGCTCATCAACAAGATTAAAGTAATTCGTAAGGAGTCAGGGTAATTACTTATGCTTCACATATTGTCTAATCTGTCAATGCATAAGTTGTAATTTGGATTTTTTATAAAGATTGCGTGAAATTACTAGTTATCATGATAAAGCATTACAAGAATTGCTTTATAAATCAACCTATGAGTAGATATCAACTCAGTGAGCAAGCACAAATTAACCACTATTTACCTAGCAGATAGATAGCGGTTGAAAAGTGAGTTTTTGCTGTTTGATTTAAACCATGCGGTGTAGCATTCTGTGAATCAATATCCAAAGGACACAAGTATGATTAAAATTGTCACAAAAATAGCCTTGTCTGTTCTCGGAACAGCAGGAATTAGTTTTTTGTCTTGGACACCAGCAAAAGCCGTCATCTTTGTAGAACCCATTGTGACGACTAAAAATCAAGATGTACTCGACGCAAAAAAACCAAGAACCCTTAAAGACTATCTACCAGGGCAAGTAATAGAATATGGTGTTCCAGATGTAGCTAATAACTTTCTAAATGCCACTGGTAACGATATAAACAGCTTGGTATTTGATTTAAAAACGCTGTCCTATAGTAATCAGAATTCTACTCCAGCATTTAATAATGAACCAGTGCAGTGGGGAGATGTTAATGGAGATGGCAAGATTGGTAACTCTGTTAACCCCGATTTAAAGGATATTTTTAAAGACATTACCATTGCTGGTAGTACTATCACTTTTAGTGGTGGCGTTATCCCAAACGGAACTCTGTTTTACAATCCATTCGCCACCCTGCCTAATCTAGCCCCAGGTGCTGGAATCATTCCACCAATTCCAGCAGAGCAAGAAGATAAAGATGGGCCGATCAGAGTGGCTGCTTTTTACACCGCCGTTCCTGAATCAACGAACGTTTTGGGTGTACTAGTCTTTGGCGCTTTAGGTGTAGCTTTAAAATTAAAGCGATCGCTCTGTTAAGGGGAGCGGGGGAGCAGGGGAGAAGTTGCAGTAAGTTTTTTCCCAATGCCCAATGCCCATGCCCTTATTCTGTAATTAACTCCCGATACACTGTCATTGTTTCCTGATGGACGCGGGCAACACTTAGCCTTTCTAGGTTTTTCTTTGCCCGTTGTTTCCACTCTTGCAGCATCTCGGCATTACTCAGTAATTGTACTAAAACCCCAGCTAAAGCATGACTATCTTTTACTGGTACTAAAAGACCTGCTCGCCCGTTGTCTAAAGCTTCAGGAATCCCGTCTACTTGAGTTCCAACGATCGCAGTTCCAATTTCCCTAGCTTCCGAAAGTACCAGAGGACAAGGGTCACGGTGGGAAGCTAGCACAAATATGTCACAAGATATCAGATAGCGTTGAGGTTCCGGTTGAAAGCCTTCAAAATGAATGCGTTCTTTTACAGAAGTTGCCCGTGCCTGTGCCTCAAATAGCTGTTTATCAGGGCCATTTCCTACCAAATAAAGATGGGCTTGAGGGAAATCTGAGGCAATTTGTTCAAAAGCAGCGATTAACTCAGCAATTCCCTTGCGCTGATACATCCCGGCTACGGTGGCGATCGCTGGATGTTGTAATGGTAAAGGTAGATAATCTTGTATCTGTCTAGTGCGGGGACTGCCTAAAGTTCCGTTACATACCACCCGCAATTTGTTTTCTGGAATACCACGCCTAATCATAGAATCTCCCACAGCTTTACTGACAGCAATTACCCTGTCAGCTAAACCCATCAATAGGCTGGCACGCTGGAATTCGTTGTGGACTGTAGAAACTAAAGCATATTTGTTTCCTTTAAAAATACGTGCTAATATTATCCCCGTCATCATGTGGGCATGAACAATATCCGGTTGAAATTCAGCTGCGATCGCTCGGTAACGCATAGCTGCTTTAATCGTATTTATCGGTTTTCTGCTTTGGTCTAATTGGTAATGTTTGACACCAAAAATATCTAGTAAAGCCTCGTATTCACCACCCCCAGAAACAACCGCCACCTCATAACCAGATTTTGCCTGTAGACAAGCCAGATCCACAGCCACATTCACAATACCGTTACCTATTTCTTGAACGTGATTCAAAATATGTATGATTCGCATAATCTTTGAAATGTGTATAAAAAATAAAGATAAGTAACTGAGTATAAATCAACATAATTAGTGACAACTCAAAAATAGTCAGTAGTGCGTAAAATTAACCACTTTCTACTGATTAAGAGTGCTTCTAAACAATTACTTAGCTTAAAGACTTATTCAGTAACGGCAGGGTAAATCGGGGTAAAACTCCAAAATTCTGAAGACTAAATTTGCTATTTCAAGTTTTCTACTTCTAAATACTCTGGTATCGAACTCTAGTTCAGCACAGCAGACATATAAATACCAATAAATTTTCTGTAGAGACGGCGATTTATCGCGTCTCTCCAACCTAAGCCAAGCATAGCGTCCTTGTTTCAATCCCGTGTTTTGCTTTCTTGGTAACTCAGCAGTTCATTTATAGGCACTTCTGAAATAATGCTTTACAAAAATAGCAATTTGCCTGATGATAAAAAAGGAAATTAATGGTAACAAATAATTCATTATTACTGTTAATAATTGTGTGAAAACCCTGTAATGACAAAGCTTCAGTCAGGTTGAACTCATAACCTTAGTTTAAGGTAACAAAATGGCAACGTTACATACTCCACACTTCCAATTAAATTCCGTAATTACCACGTCATATACACATAACCTAGTCTTCATCGACACGGCAGTTGAAGACTATCAGAGTTTAATTAACGGTGTTATCCCCAACACCGAAGTATTCGTTATTGACCCGATACAAAACGGTATTAAGCAAATTACGGAGATTTTGGCAACTCGCGCTAACCAGAATCTTAGCAACATTCATATTGTTTGCCACGGTGCCCCCGGTAGCTTGCAACTGGGCAATACTCACTTAGAACTCGATACCCTCGAATCCCATAGCCAGCAACTGCAACAATGGCAGAAGATGTTTTCGGTTTTGGGATGAGAGTGGCTTTAGTTTACGTGTAATTCGCCGTAAGAATTGGGG
>NZ_JABXKI010000062.1 GCF_017115095.1 Nostoc sp. NMS4
CCAACCTTAGTTGCAATCACCACTTGGTCACGATTACCGCGCTGCTTGAGCCATTTTCCTAAAATTTCCTCAGACTCTCCACCTTGATTTCCCGGAACCCACTTGGAATAAACATCAGCTGTGTCAATAAAATTACCTCCAGCCGCGATAAAACTATCTAAAATCTCAAATGAACTATTTTCATCAATTGTCCAGCCAAATACGTTGCCACCAAAAGATAGTGGTGATACTTCTAGTACAGAACGTCCAAGTTTACGCCTTTGTGTAATAGCCATGAGTTTTTTTTAATTCAAATTAAAAATACAGTATAGTTGAGAACTACTATAAGCTAATTGATAAACCGTAGTTTGAGAAACAAACGTTAGATTATCATAAAAAATCATTTCAAATCAAGTTTTCTTATCGTTGAACGTTTTAGCAATTATCAAAGATTAGATTGAGGGAGATGAGGGAGAAGTTGCAGTAAATTTTACCTTCTGACCCTCTGTCTCCTGTCCGCAGTCCCTAGTCAACTTATCAAGCTGGGTTCCAAGTGCCGTGGAAGCTATGGGGAATGACGCTAGGTAATCCTAGTTTGCAAACGGGTTCTGCATCCAGGCGATCGCTATCAAATACCCAAACTTCACTACTATGAGAATTACCATCGTATACAACGGTTATCACCCAGCCTTGCTCAGGGTTTTGGGCATCTTGGGCGGGGATGGGTTCTGAAGGATAGCGGTTTTCTCCTAAGTCTGCTTCGGTGAGGGTTTCGGTTTTGTAGTCGAAGCGAGCGATCGCACCAAAGGTTTCTTTTTCTCTATCCCCTCTTTGGGGCATTAATGATACGTAAGTATAGCGCGAAGGTTGCCCAACTTGCGATCGCTGCACTACAGGAAATTCACATTTGCGGTTGACAACTTCTTGTATTGCTGTCACTTTAGCAGTTTGAGGATTGAGGCGCACTTGCCACAATGTTCCTTTATTTATTGTGTGCGTCTCACCACTTACGAATTCTCGGAGATACTCATTAGTTTGCTGAAAATCTTCATATCGCACCATGTCCAGAATCACGGAACCGTCTTCATCTTCATAACCATTGCCAAAATGCCAATTAAACCAAGGATCGGTTTCACCACGACTCACTAAGGATAAGTTTTCTCGATCGAAGATTAACACTTGGGTTTCTAATTGAGGTTCCCACAATAGAGATTCACTAAAGGTAGTCATACCTAGCATCAATGACAGCATTTTCATCCGTAGTGGTGGCATGAAAAACACCAAATACCTTTGAGTTAAAACAAAATCATGCATTATTGAGTAACGATCTAGCTTAAAAGCAGTTTTTTGGATAATTTTGCCAGTGGCATCGCTTTTGTAGAGATTCAGTTGTACAGAACTTCCAATGCTGACTCCAAAGTTAAAAATCTCGCCTGTTTGTGAATCTCGCTTGTAATGAGCCGAATAAGGTAATCCATTATCCAAAGCACCTAAATCATCTAATCCCTTCGTTTCTAAGGTTTGCAAATCAAGGCTGTATGGATTGTTTGCTTCCCATAAAGCCAATAGTTTATCAGGTAAAGCCAACACTGAGGTATTCGCTGCATTTTTGATCTGTTGACCCCAGCGCTTCCAGATGGGGCCTGGTGGATGCATCCCATAAACACCATAAAGAAACCTATCCGCTTGAGTTTCAGCTAGATATTCTGCTGTTTGCACATAGCGATAAACTCCGGTAACTCCTGCATCTGTGAAATGAACGCCGAGAATTGCCCCATCCCCATCAAACCAGTGTCCCACGCGTTGGCGTAGCCCGTCGCAGACATCGCCACCGCGTTCTAGCCGTGCGGGGCCATTGCGGTAAAGAGTGCCACGCAAGCCATCTGGGACTTGACCAGAAATGATTGACAGTTGAGTAAGAGGAAATTCTTTTGCTGGTTCTGCGATCGCACCAGCCCACGATTTACTTGTTGACTTTTTGCTAATAGTCTGCATATTAGGATTCCTGGAAACATTGATAATGTAGACAATTGCATTCTTACATTGTTGCAATTTTTTAAAGATGTAAAAAATGCAGTGAGCGTTATTAGTTAATCAACAAAGCCCAATACCCAATACCAATGCCCAATGCCCAATTCCGAATGGCACTAAGAAAACCCCAAAAACCTGTGTAGCCTCGTTCCCAGCCTCCAGGCTGGGAATGTATTCCGAGAGGCTCCGCCTCTAGTCAAGAAAGAGGAGGCGGAGCCTCCCAGAATGGGGGTTCCCAGCCTGGAGGCTGGGAACCAGTCAGACCAGTCAGGGCAAGGGCTGTATCTTAACTTAGTGCCATTCCCCCAATCCCCAATCCCCAATGCCCCCTGCCTCCCAATACTACTCTGGTAAAAAATGCTGAAACTATTAAGATGAGAAGCATCTGCCTACTAAATACTTACTAATCTTTCCCAGCCATGCCTTTGTCACGCATAGTAACGCTGATTGTCGGTCTGATCGTCATTTTGGGGCTAGCCCTATGGCTAATTGATTCCCTATCACGCCTCTATTGGCAATTGTCCTATTCGCCGTTGCTAGGCAATTTGTTGCTATTATTGCTGATTCTCCTGATTGGAGCTTTGGTTGCCGCTTTTGTCTATTATGTATTGGTGATTCAATCTGGGGAAAAGCGATCGCGTCGCAACCCGAAGCGAGTGACTGCGGCGCAAATTCCGGCTGGCAAATCTGATGCGGCTTCTACAACTTTACAGGCTGTGCGGCAACAAGTAGGGCAAATTCAAGATGAAGTAGCACGTCAGGCTTTATTAAGTCGATCGAGAGAGATTGAAGCCAATCTAGCGCGGGGTGAAATTCAAGTAGTGGTATTTGGTACGGGGAGTGCTGGCAAAACTTCCCTAGTTAATGCGATTATGGGACGCATGGTCGGTCAGGTGGATGCACCGATGGGTACAACTCAGGTTGGAGAAACCTATTGTCTGCGGTTGAAGGGATTGGAACGCAAGATTTTAATTACAGATACGCCGGGGATTTTAGAAGCAGGGGTGGCGGGAACGGAACGGGAACAAATGGCGCGAGAACTGGCGACAGAAGCAGATTTACTGTTGTTTGTGGTAGATAATGATTTACGACGCTCAGAATATGAGCCGTTGCGGGGGTTGGCAGAAATTGGGAAGCGATCGCTCCTAGTTCTCAACAAAACTGATTTATATACAGATGAAGATAAAGAATCTATCCTCGCTAGATTGCGTCAACGGGTACGGGGATTTATTGCTACTAATGATGTGGTAGCGATCGCTGCTAATCCCCAATCTGCACAATTAGAAACTGGCGAAACCTTCCAACCAGAACCCGATATAGTTCCTTTGCTGCGGCGCACGGCTGCTGTTTTACGCGCTGAAGGTGAAGATTTGGTGGCGGATAACATTCTTTTGCAATCTTTGCGATTGGGAGACGAGGCGCGAAAACTCATCGATGGCCAGCGTCGCCGTCAAGCTGACAAAATCGTAGAACGGTTTCAATGGATTGGTGCTGGTGTGGTATCAGTTACGCCGATACCAGTTGTAGATTTATTAGCGACAGCCGCAGTTAATGCTCAAATGGTTGTGGAAATTGGCAGAGTCTACGGCTGTGAATTAAATATGGAACGGGGACGAGAATTAGCTCTTTCTTTAGCGAAAACCATCGCTAGTTTGGGCATTGTCAAAGGAGCAATTGAATTATTATCTACAGCTTTGCAACTCAATGTTGCCACCTTTATTATTGGTAGGGCGATTCAAGGCGTGACAGCAGCTTATTTAACGCGAATTGCTGGTAAAAGTTTTGTTGAATATTTTCGTCATGACCAAGATTGGGGTGATGGGGGAATGACAGAAGTTGTGCAGCGACAGTTTCAGATTAATCGCCGAGATGAATTTATTAAAGCTTTTATTCAAGAAGCGATCGCACGGGTAGTGAAGCCGTTACAAGATAAATCTGAAGCGATAGAGGAAGAAGAAAGCAGAGAGGAATCTTGAAATCTGCTGGATATTTTCTGTTGAAAAAGAATTCAGAATTCTCTTCGATAAATTGGTGTAAAAAATGCTGTTACAAACAAGAGCATTGAAGCTTTTCTGAGAAAAAATACTTTGTCGGATAGGCAAAAAATTAAATCAGCCTATACACTTAGAGACGCTTTTCATTTGCGCTTTAGATGTGATTTTAATCGAATTATTACCCCCCTTATAAAGCTACGGTGTATACACAAGTAGAATTACCCCCCTTAATCCCCCCGATGTATTGGGGGGAAACCGGAAAATCTAGTTCCCTCCCCTTTGCAAGGGGAGGGTTAGGGTGGGGTAAAACATATTTGATACATCAATCATGACTTTTCAAACATTCTCTTAGCCACCAGCCTCCAATACCAGCAAGCATTATTCCGCCAAGGGCGCTAGGTTCAGGAACAGGGGTTGAATTGGTATTGACCACAAGTTTAGCAAACGCTTGACCACCACTTTCAGAAAAAAGATATTCCTCAGTAAGATCCCCTTGAAGCGCACCGCCAACTGAGAAAAAATTTCCCTTTCTGGCGTTAATATCTGCAATGGCGTTGGAGTTGAGAGCAAAACTCAAAATTTCGCTTGAATCGCCAGAAGTAGTAACTTTAAAATTTCCATAGTTTTTACCACTTCCCAAATCATTATAAATAGTATTATTGGGACTATTAATTTTCTGACTCAACACATTAGGAGGTGTTGAAACATCAAAAAAACCTAGAGTCTCTGTTGGATTTCCTGAACCCACAAATCGTTGAATTTGCAAGGTGGCTGAAGAAACTCCTACTAGATTGCCAAGATCGAATTTAAAATAGTTACGTAAATCTGTTCCGCGTATATTTCCAGTTACGTAGTTGATATTATCGTTAGAATTAGGGCCATTCAGTCCATCTTCAGCAGCCCACCAACCTTGATCTGATGCTGTCTCAGTAAAAGTTGCTGCTTGGGCTGTATTCAGCGTTCCTAATCCGAACCCAACAATAGCAGACGCGATCGCTAATCTATAAAACCTTTTCATTGGATATCTCTTTAAATTAGAACCTGTTTAGCTGAAACTCACAAAGCTAGTACCGCAAGGTGTAATTCGTAATTCGTAATTCGTAATTCGTAAAGACTAGTAATGAAAAATTAAATTACTAGGCTAGTATTCTATTGACATTGTTAGCTTTGTATTAGTTTTACAAAGTATTTACGCAAATATAGTATATGTAATATTTAAAAAAGTTGTGATTTGTTCAGGATGAATATATAAAATTCATATAAACTTTATAGAATCTTTATTAATTGGTGGCGGTTTATAAGTTGAAACTACATGAAAATAGTGGTTTCGGCTATTTTTTGCGTCAATTTTCTTCTTAAAGAAGTTAGAAATCTTGTTAGATTTTGCTATTAATTTTGGAATAAATTAAGTGAAAATACTGAAATAAATCCATTTTGCATTTCAGTAACAAAGGTTCGAGATAATGTATTTTTCAAGGAATCCGGAAACAGGAGGGAATGTCAGAAAAACTAGATAAAAGGACTTACTGAGTAACCAGGTCATGACCCACCACATAATCGGTAAATTACTACAAGGGCGTTACCAAATTGTCCAAAGCCTCGGTGCAGGGGTGTTTGGACAAACATACATTGCTGTAGACGTAGATTATCCAGAAAATCCCAAGTGCGTTATTAAGCAGATTAAAGTTAGCAGTTCTGAACCTGGCTACTTGGAGATGCTGAGATTACTGTTTCTGACTGAAACCGAAACCCTCAAACTTCTGGGAAGCCATGACCAAATTCCTGAATTTATTGCTTGCTTTGAAGAAAACGAGCGATTTTATTTAGTGCAAGAGTGTATTGAAGGACATGCGCTGACTGCGGAATTGCCCATCGATCAATATTTCGGGTGTTTGTGGAGTGAAAGCGAAGTTGTAGAATTTCTGATAGATGTCTTAGGTATTCTAGAATTTGTTCACTCTCAAGGCGTGATCCATTGCGATATCAAACCGGAAAACTTGATCAGACGTAATAGCGATCGCAAGCTAGTTATGATTGACTTTGGCTCAATCCAGTCCATCGATTTTGGCATAGGTGCAGAATTGCCCATTTATAGAATTCCCGTCACTTCACTGGGATATATACCGCCAGAGCAATTTATTGGTCAAACACAGCCAAATAGTGATATTTATGCTTTGGGTATGATTGCGATCCAGGCTTTAACAGGGCTAGAACCACTACAATTAAAAACCGATCCTTCTACTAATGAAATTTTTTGGCGTTCTCAAAACACGCCAGTTAACGATTATCTAGCCGCTATTCTCAGCCAAATGATCCGCTATAATTACCAAGACCGCTTTCAGTCTGCGGGTGAGGTGCTGCGGGTACTCAAACAAATAATCTGGGAAACTCAGCCATCAGAAACATTAGAGAAAGATTCTCAATTTTCTCTAGAAGTAGCGAAAAATCCTGCATCTGGAAAATTATCGCCGTTATTCACGGGAATGAAAGTAGGATTGGCAGCTAATTCTTTATTGATGGGATTTGGTGTATATTCTTTAGTGAATACTCCACCTGCATACTCAGAAACAGATACTTTATATAAAGCAACAAAAGAATATCAAGCAGGAGATTTAGAAGAAGCGATCGCACTTGCTAAATCAATCCCCTCCCACAGCAGTGTTTATCCAGAAGCACAAGCTACAATTGAAGAATGGCAAGAGCAATGGCAAGTAGCTGCACAGCAATACGAAATCGCACAACTAGCTTTTCATGAGAGCAGATGGTCAGATGTTCTTCATGCTGCTGCTAAAGTTCCCAAGATTTTATATTGGCAATCTAAAACAGATAAAATAGTTCAGAAAGCATCTGTCAATATTGAAGCACAGACGCAAGATTTATTAGCAAAAGCTTACGAAAAAGCTGCTGAAAAGGATTTTTCTGCCGCATTACAATATCTGCGTCAAATTCCTCAAGAAAGTCATGCAGGTGCTTTAGTTCAAGACAAGTTAGCTGAATATAATCGAAAGCGGCAGATTAGAGCAGCCTACTTTTTACAGAAGGCCTATAAAAAAGCATCTATTGGTGATTTCGATCGCGCTGTAAAGTTTCTCAAAAATATTCCCCAAGATACTCTAGTTTATGCTCAAGCTCAAGTCAAATTGAATGAGTATACTCAAAAACAACGTGTACTAACTGACAATCAAAAGATCGCTTCTGCAAAAAGAACAAATTTATTTGCCCCGAAAAACTTAACTACTAAGGTTGAATATCTTCAAGGAGTAAATTACCTGCAAGAAGTTAATATCCGCTAACTTTAGTAATTCGTAATGACGCTCTTGTTAGCTTGCTTACCCTGTAGCCCTCTAGTTTTTACCAAGGAACCACACCGTTTTCATCAAAAAACCCTCCGCTAGAACCATCATCAGGTAAAGTAGCGAGTCTTACTGCTGCGTAGGCGTAGCCCCCCGCAGGGATCGCACCCTGCTCAACAGTGCGATATCCTTGGTATTGATTAATGTCAGTTGCGGTAAAACCAGGATCGGCAGAATTTATTTTAATTGGGGTATCTTTAAGTTCGGCAGCCAATAAAACTGTGATTGCATTCACTGCTGTCTTTGATGAATTATAAGCAATAAGCTTATAATCAGCGAATTCAAAATTTGGATCGGAGTTCTGAGTCAGAGAACCTAAACCACTTGATAAATTAACTTATCCAATACCTTTGTTTGCACCTGTGATCAGTGCAACTTTGCCTTTTAAATCTTCTGACATATTACTTCTCTACTTTGATAAACACTGACAAATGTTACTATCTTCGAG
>NZ_JABXKI010000325.1 GCF_017115095.1 Nostoc sp. NMS4
ATGGGTACAAATGGAATTAAGGATGGTAATGGTGTCTCAAAGACAGTATTTACATCAACTTCCCATAGGTTAATCACCCGATAATCTTGAGTTGCTCTTAAACCTGCAACATTCGATGCATAACTTGTAGGTATTTCTGTGTTAGTTCCTTTAAGAATGTTGATTAATACCGGATAGGTAGGTAAATTATATTTCTCTTCAGCTAGAGCTGCATAAGCACGCATCCGTCGTGGCATTTCCGGTTTATACCGCAGTTGTAATTCGTTGACAACTAGAAATTTTCCATACTGCGGATTCTCTACACGGATAAGTACATCACTTTGTCTACTAACCCACTGAAATTCTGAGTTGAGAATTTCACCTACAATAACATCGGGAATTTGTGTTACCCATTTTACCCAGTTATCGGGTGCAAGGCTGATTAGGCGTTTAGTGCTGATATCAGCAGGTTTGGACATAAGCAAGTAGATAGGTTGAGATAATCGCTATTGCACTTTTATTTAGACTACCATTGAGTGTGGACGTTGCGATCGCCTAAATATTCCCATCTCAAAATACAAAAATAACAGTAGTTATTTCTACTTTAATAACTAACTACATCCAATTAAAAAAAATGAATTCTATCTCTCATAAAATACAACACCCTGCACTTTAAAAGTACAGGGTGGAAGACAGCGATAAGGATGATTCCCAGTTTCTATTTATCTCAAAGCCAATCTCGATAAGCAGATATTTCATTTACGCTGATTTCAAACGGCATCCCCTTACCAAATGGCGGATAAACGCGGATTTTACCATTGCTAGCAAACCGCTCTAACCTATTACCTAACTGGGCAATATTGCTGACAATATGCCAGTAAGCTACTAAGTCAGGGCAGTCAATAATTAGTGTTAAGATGCTAGCATCTGTTGTCAGATACCACTGACAATTAGATAGCAGTACTCGTGTAATGCGATCGCACGCTAAAAAAAAGCATCTGCCAGTAGACTGCTCTAGCTCCATTTGCAGCATTCCATCCTGTTTTGTTACCTCAGTTGGAGGTAAATCATCGGGAGGAAGCAAGTATAGTTTAGAAGACATAATTTCGCACCTCTTGGTTGTAGCGCGTCAAACTCTCTAGGTTTTTTTGCAGATTCGCAGACGAGGGTTTGAGTGCTAGCGTACCTAAATTTAATTCGTCCTGAAATTTCTTGATTTTGTCTCGACAAGTCTCCACATCACCGATAATTGAGTTCTCAATCAAATAATCTTCATCGAAACAAATATTTGTGCGGTCGAATGGTTTTTGGTTGGGATTCGCACTATTCTGCAACATTTCAGCCGAATTAGCTTTCATTTTTTGGCTAAATTTGCGAACAAAAGGTAACGCTTCACTCACAGCCTCATCAAATGTTTTACCAACATAAAAGAAACGTGCCAATACGAAGTTTTCCGCACCACTAGAATTTAAGGCTCGATATTTGGTAACAGTATCCTTCAATCTCTCTAGGGAAAATGGCGGCCCACCCATCAAGCTGAAGGAATGTTTAGCAGCCAACTCAATACCATCATCACCGCCAGTAGCAACATACACTGGTATTTTACTCTGCAATGGTTTGGGGTAAATTGTCAAGCGATCGCATTGGTAATATCGCCCATTAAATGATACATCAGTTTCATATAATAGCTTCATAATCAATGCGATCGCCTCTAGCATTTTAGGACGGGATTCACTTGGAAGTGTCGCAAAATGCTTATTTTGTTGAGGAAAGGGTCCGCCTTTGGCAACTCCAAATAATAATCGTCCATTGCACAAGTTATCCAAAGTGGCAATATCTTCCGCCACCCGAATCGGGTTGTGGAATGGCAGCAACACCGCCGCCGTGCCTAATTGGATAGTTGAAGTCAATCCAGCCAAATGTGCCATTAACACCAACATGGACGGGCTGAGATTGGATTCACTAAAATGATGCTCACTCACCCACGCTTCTTCAAAACCTAAGCTTTCTGCCTGTTTTACCAGTGCAACTTGCTCAAAGATGGCACGACGAGCATCTTGGTGAAAATTATCGTAATTGCAGAAAATTCCAGTTTTCATTACTTGTGTTGATACTTTGTATTCACCGTAGGTGCTGGTTATTCTAGTGGTCGATATGTTTGTAGTAAGCACAAAGTGTGCTTAAATATTTGAGGAATAAAATCCTCTCTACAAAAGCATTTACTCCTCTCAATAAATCCGATCAATGATTAATTTGCAACCCACTGCAACTCCAACCATAGGCGTGGGTTGTTATCTTTGACCTTTGACATCGGATCGCGCAATAATCGCTTGGCATTCATACAAACAACCTGGATTAGACCCATATTGTCTGCTACTTCTCGAAGTATTTCTTTTTGAGCTTGCACACAGGAAATCATTTCGGCAGAGCAATAAATTCCTATATATTGCAAACGTCTAGCAGGTCGTCCCCAAAAACAGGTGATGACTTTCACGTAACACCCATCCAGCAATTCTCCAACTTGCGGGTAGTAATGGTTGACGACTCTTGTGAATTCTTTGGCTAAGATATCTTCAGCAATCATTGGAACTGATATTTCTGTAGCGTCCATCACGCTATTTAATATAACATAATTTTGTCAGTTAAATCTCACAAAATAGTGTATTAAGTTTAAATAAAATCTTAAATATTATACAAAAAAAGAGGTGTACCTCATTTGGTATCACCTCAGATTTGCGTAAAGCATATTTATATTCAAAATTCGTAATTCGTAATGATATTAGCAGACTCGCCAACGTAATTATGTTATATATAAATTAGGATTTTAACCCTAACCATAATAAATGGTACAACTTTTAGAGGTCGCTGACTCTAAGTCTTGATTTAATTACGAATTACGAATTACGAATCATTGTTGAATTCTAACTTTTGAACCTTTAATTATTATTACCGAGCATTGCGTTCACAAACTAATACCTCTGCGATGATATCCGGCACATTTACAAAATCTGTAAATCCTTCTGAACCACGGATTGGTGAAATAAATGTATAGTTTGGATCGCACGCTCCAGTGTCATATACTTGAATAAACCACCTATCGGGAAATCCTTCTATACCTAGTTCCACAGTGTACCAACTCTCGCCAATCAGACGAGAGCTAAAGATTGTAAACCACTCCCTGTTCTCTTCTGAAATATTCCAGTCCGCCATGAGCAGTTCTAAAGCTATTTGCCCCGCATCCGTTGAAGTCAATAGCATTTTTACTCCTTATTTGCAACTTCAGGATTTGCAACTTCAGTGTTGGGAACTTCAGGGTATAAACCTAATTCTTTCGCTAGCTCACGCGCCACAAAAAATAAAAACTGGGCACCATCTTGATTACCTTCATGGGCAAACATGGTTGCTACTTGTAACATTGTTTGCACTAAGCCGGAGTCAATCAATTCGGGCTTAGATTCCAAAATTTCTGGTTCTTGACCATTAGGGCATTTAAGTAACTCATCAATCAGATTAAAATACAGTTGTTCGCGTTGTTCTGTCATGGTAATTTTGTTGATTTGAATAAATTGTGAATTCGTTACTGTTCGATACTTTGCTGCCACAGTCTTTCCAACATTTCAACTTGTTCTTTTAAAACAGCAGCACGATGAACAAGATATCTGTCGTAAAAGAGAATCCCTAACCCAACACAAATCGGGGTTAACAAGAAGAACCATTGCAAGATAGTGGCAAATTTATATTGTTCAGCAACAGTCAGCATTTGATGAACCACATTACGATCGGAGGATTTAATGTTAGTCTGAGGGGAATGTGTACCCTCTGTCTGGGGAGCCAAGGCGGAAGCATCTGTAGTTGTGTTGTTAACTTCACAAGCTAAATTATGAGGTTTTACTAACTCCAGATGTCGCTCCCAGATTATGCCAAATACTACTAGTCCTGGTGAAAGCACTGCGAAGGTAACGACACAAACTGTAAGAACATTTAAAAGTTTGGCTTTCATCTTGGCTCTCCCTTGCTAGGTAGTATGCACCCAGTAAGAAAATATCTTTAGCTGTTTATCTAATCAAACAGTTTTGATATTAAAATATTTCTAATCAGTAATTTTCATAATCGTTAGTTTTCAGTTATTTTTCTCATCACCACTGATCCCTGACTAATGAAAAGTTACCAACCTTTTCACAAAACATCGGATTATTCAGTCAGAAGTAACGCACTTAGATTCGAGAATCTAGTTTCAACCTACTCTCAAAAGAGAGATTAAGAAGTCCCCCCTAGTTCACTAAGCTTGCGCTCAGGAATGTTGGGGGGTAGAGGGGAATCTCTGCGTAAATCCTATACGATTTATATCAGCCGCTCTCCACAAAACAGTTTACCCCAGCCCTGTTAAGATTATTAAATTTATTAGAATAGTACTCAAAGCCTATAATCCACACCTGATAAGTCTTATAAAAATTTATTGGGGTATGGGTGCTAGTGTTTTTCGGACGGGGTTCTAGTATTTACGAGGTGAGGTTCTGGTGTTTTTGCACTCAATGTCAAAGCAATGTAGGCAATGGTTAAAGGCTTTTTTTAATGCAATTTTTGACTGCCAAAATCTGCACTCAAAAAACAATACCAACGTCTCTTGATAAAGATAGACTAACAAGTTATGAAAAGCAATTAAATATTTTGAAAGTAAATTATATTTTTATAAAAAATAGAAAATCATCGAAAAATTATTCATATATACAGAATTATAAAAATTTAATCTCAATCCCAGAGACGATAGTCAGCAATTCCAAATGGTAAACTAAAGGAATGGTCAGCTAGCTTCTTCTAAAGTCAGGATCGATGGGAATATCTAATAAAAGTTCTTCCTAAGCTTTCATGTTTTGTGGTTTAGTTAGAATATACAGTATATGCACTCATTAACATTAAACGGCAAAGTAAATACATCAAAGCTTATTGAGCTTATTGTTATAAGTAAATACTCTGTACTAAGATTTAGGATTTTAGGAGTTAAATAATGCGGATTGCTCAAGACGTAACAGAACTGATTGGACGAACTCCTTTAGTTCAACTCAACAAAATTCCTCAAGCTGAGGGAGTAGTTGCAAGGATAGTTGTTAAATTAGAAGGCATGAACCCGGCGGCTTCGGTGAAAGACCGCATTGGTTTAAGTATGGTACTCTCGGCAGAAGCGGCTGGCTCAATTTCCCCTGGAAAAACTATTTTAGTAGAGCCGACTTCAGGTAATACAGGAATTGCTCTAGCAATGGTAGCAGCAGCGCGTGGCTACCGTTTGATTTTAACCATGCCGGAGACAATGAGCCAAGAACGACGGGCTATGCTGAGAGCTTATGGCGCAGCTTTGGAGTTGACACCAGGCGCTGAGGGGATGCGGGGAGCAATTCGCAAAGCGGAAGAAATTGTGGCTAATACTCCCAATGCTTTTATGTTGCAACAGTTCCGCAACCCTGCTAATCCGAAGATTCATCAAGAAACCACCGCCGAAGAAATTTGGACAGATACAGACGGGGAAGTAGACATTGTCATTGCTGGGGTAGGTACTGGTGGGACGATTACTGGGATTGCAGAAGTACTTAAGCAGCGCAAGCCGACTTTTAAAGCGATCGCAGTTGAACCCAGCAACAGTCCAGTTCTCTCCGGTGGTGAAGCCGGGCCACATAAAATTCAAGGTATTGGGGCTGGATTTATCCCAGATGTTCTCCGCCTAGAATTGGTTGATGAAGTAATTAGAGTCAGCGACGAACAAGCGATCGCCTATGGGCGACGTTTGGCAAAAGAAGAAGGCTTATTGTCTGGGATATCCTCTGGTGCAGCTTTGTGTGCTGCAATTCAAGTCGGTAAACGTCCAGAAAATGCCGGACGCTTAATCGTCATGATTCAGCCTTCCTTTGGCGAACGTTACCTCAGCACACCGATGTTTCAAGATTTATCCTTAGAAACTGCTGGCGTGCGTTAAGCAAATAGGGGGACAAGAGAGTAATAAATCTCCCTGTCCTTCTCATTAATTAATACAACTTACCTTTTAAGGTGCGATCGCATCGCATATTACATTATTACTGCTTGTAACTCTTTGGCACTCCCACGGCTGCGTAAATATTATTACGCTCATAGCTGCTAAATTTGCATATATTGAGTTGCTTTTGTTACAAGTCTTACAGTTCATATTTACCCGAACTATAGATATAGCGTTTCTGGGTTGACTGCAATAACAGGTCTAACAAAAACAGCCCCTACCCTCACCAAAAGATTTATTTTCTCCAAACTCTTGCTGTCTTGGTGGGTAAAGATTAACATATCTTTGGACAGAGAGAATATCTCGTTAAACCAACGTTAACAAAAGTGAAAACTTTAGGCTGTTTATTTTGAATCTTGTTTAGCACCAGTTAAACATCAAGACCATTACCTGCTAGGTTATAAATCAGCACAGACTATACTAATAGAAAATTTACCCAAAACTCTTTCCAACTTTAAAATCAGAGGTATCAATGATTATAACTAATTTTAGCAAACCAAGAAATGAATTTAAGGAAACTAAAGTACTCAAAGCTAAACCACACTGGCAAGGGCAAAATTTGAGCGATACTGCTATCAAAGGTAAAGATACCAAGATGCGAGATCCTGCACCTGATAGTTTGATTTTGAATAACTTAAATCGTGGTCGAGTTGCGATTTTTATTGATGGCTTAAGCCTGTTCCATACAGCCTTACAACTCGGCATAGAAATTGATTATGTTAAATTGCTTTGTCATTTAACCAGTGGTTCCAGACTGTTGCGTGCTTTCTTCTATACTGGAGTTGATATCAGTAATGAAAAGCAACAGGGTTTTCTATTGTGGATGCGTCGTAATGGTTATCGTGTAGTCGCAAAGGATCTCGTTGCGCCAGCAGAGAATTTCAAAAAATCAAATCTGAACGTAGAAATTGCTGTAGACATGATAACTTTAGCTCCTTACTACGACACAGCAGTTTTAGTCAGTGGCGATGGAGATTTAGCTTATGCTGTGAACGCTGTCAGCAGAATGGGCGTTAGGGTGGAAGTAGTCAGTCTGCAAACAACGACTAGTGAAAGTTTGATTGATGTTGCTGACTGCTTCATTGACCTCGATAGTATTAAAGCACACATTCAAAAAGATTCTAATCTTGGCTATAGTTATCGCACATCGTCAAATTTAAACCTTTAATACCCTATTTCAAATCTATACTGAGCTATTGCAAGCCTATAGAAGCTTTATGACATTGGGTGGGGTTCGAATCCCCATCCCAATTCCCCATTCTCCAGCGATACACTGAGTTTCGACTGCGCTCAACTACCGCCACCATTCCCCATTCCCCATTCCCAATTTTGCTCGACTTTATATTTTCAGATGGATATTTTAATAGTTGAAGATGAACCAGAAATTGCTCGTTTAATTGAACTCTCTTTAGAAAAAGAAGGATTTTTTTGTCGTACTAGCCGCGATGGGATGAATGCTTTGCGGATGTTTCAAGAGCAACCACCGGATTTAATCATTCTAGATTTAATGATTCCTGGTTTAGATGGGTTGGAAGTTTGCGCCCGAATTCGTCAGAAACCAGGTGCAAAAGATCCCTACATTTTAATGCTCACAGCTAAGGGTGAGGAAATCGATCGCGTCATTGGTTTGTCTACTGGTGCTGATGATTACATGGTCAAAC
>NZ_JABXKI010000305.1 GCF_017115095.1 Nostoc sp. NMS4
ACTAAAGTTAATAGGAAATCGATGCCGAGGGCACCGCTATCATGCATGTGTCCACTGAATGTGAACTGTCCATCACGCGCCATGACAAGCTTTGCAGAGCCACCGATTGAAAGTCCCGACGTGATTGCCCCTGAATCCAGTGTCACCGCCGATGGCAAATCTGGTTGACTAAAGCCGTCGCCGCCGTAAAATAGATGCTTGAAGCTCCATCCAACGCCTACCTTTCTGGCGTTGTTGTCAGTCCAATTAAAGCTGCCGTCATTTCGCCCATCGTGACGATACCACAGCAAGTCATTATTATCATTTACTGCATAGATGATGCCGTCACCGCCGTAAAATAAATGCTTGAAGCTCCATCCAACGCCTACCTTTCTGGCGTTGTTGTCGAGCCACTTAAAGCTGCCGTCAGTTCGACCGTCGTGGCGATACCACAGCAAGTCGTTGTTGTTCGCTACAGCATAGATAATGCCATTTTGTTCTAACATTGTTGACTCCTAAAATGTTAATGATTAGCAGAACGAATCGTTCTGTCGTCGCCCTTATTCAACCAACTGTTGATTTTGGCTGATTGTTTGTTCAGTGTGACTCAATGCATTGACTTGCTAATCTCGTACATTGGTTGTGTAGAAGCATTAGATGAGTGCTAATTTAAAGCTAATAACTAACTTGATTAGCGTTTGCTTTTTGCGCTTCATGTTTATATATTTGCCGATCGTAACTCGATATGATAACTGGGAAAATTCTGGACTTTACTATCAATAAATCTAGGAAAAGAATAAATAAAAATAGGGGAAAGTCTGGACTAGAAATCACATTAAAAGCAAAAAGTCTAGAAAAGTCAGGTGAAGCTACCCAATTGCTTCACCGATCAATCCTTGATATAACCAAGAGTATTCATCTTGCTAAACACAGCTATGAACGCCGAATCAGAACTTTCTTGGGAGCAAACCCAAAATCTGGTTAACACACTGGTATTCAAACATACTGGTAAATACCTCACTGATATTGAAATTGATGTCCTTCGAGGAGCGTGGGAAGGCAAGAGCTATGAAGAGATTGCTGAACAGTTATTTCGGAGTGTGAGCTATATAAATAAAGATGTGGGTTATCGATTGTGGAAGAAACTGTCAGAAGCATTAGGCGAAGAAGTGACCAAGAAGAGCTTTCGGCAGGCACTTAAGCGGGAATGGCAAAACCAGACTGCTGCTAAAACTTCATCAACACCAACATCAAATTCTGCGATCTGCGCTTCGCAGCAGCGCTTCGCTATCGCATTAGAATTTCCAGAAGGATCTGTCTCGCTAGATTCTCCTTTCTATGTAGAACGTCCCCCAATCGAATCTGACTGTTACAAGGAGATTTTGAAGCCAGGTTCTCTCATTCGGATTAGAGGACCCAAACAAATGGGAAAAACATCTTTACTCAATCGGGTTTTGGCTTATGCCGCTCAACAAAATTATCAAGTTGTTCGCATGAACCTGCGAAAAGCTGAAAAAACTGTCTTTACAAACTTAAATAGATTCTTACGATGGTTTTGTTTAAATGTTAGCCGACAACTGCACTTAGAACCGAAGCTGGACGACTACTGGGATGAAGAAATTGGCAGCAAGGTAAGCTGTACAGGCTACTTTCAATATTTATTAGAACAGTTAGAGACGAATTTAGTCATAGATTTAGACGAAATTGATGCCGTTTTTAACTATCCCGATATTGCTGAAGATTTTCTGGCTTTACTGCGTGAATGGCATGAGGAAGCCATGATTCAGGAAAGTTGGCGGAAGTTGCGATTAATTATTGCTCACTCAACAGAAGCGTATATCTCTTTAAATATCCATCAATCTCCGTTTAATGTTGGACTACCGCTACGATTGCCGCAGTTTAATCAACAGCAAGTCGAGACTTTGGCTCAGTTACACGGTCTAACTTGGACAGTTAAAGAAACAGAACCATTAATCGCAATGGTTGGAGGGCATCCCTATCTGATTCGCCTTGCCCTGTACCATCTTGCACACCAAGACGTGACACTCCAGCAATTGCTGCAAGATGCTCCGACCCATGCAGGAGTTTATAGCGATCACTTGCGGCGTTGCTTAGGGAATTTGAAACAGCAGCCAGAATTAGCAGCCCTATTGAAACAGGTCATGACAGCTCAAGATCCAGTTCAGTTAGAATCTGTAGCTGTTTATCATTTGGACAGTATGGGACTCGTGCATCTCAAGGGTAATCAAGTGACACCGAGTTGTGAGCTATATCGTCAGTATTTCAGCACTAATCTTTCTTAAAGTTTGAGTTTTCCGACACCAGCAAAATTATGAATAAAATCTATCACGGAGATTACGAATACAAAGTTGGAGGAAGCTTACCGCCGAATGCACTCTGCTACGTAACACGGCAAGCCGATCGCGAACTGTTGGCGGCGTTAGAAGCGGGTGAATTCTGTTATGTGTTCAACTCTCGACAGATGGGGAAGTCGAGTTTGAAGGCACGAACCATGCAACTGCTGGAGGCAAAAAATATCGCTTGTGCGGCGGTTGATGTGACTAAACTAGGTGCAAAGCAGGTGACTGCTGACCAATGGTATAAGGGTTTAGTGGTGGAATTAGTTAGAGCTTTCAAGCTTTCAGGGAAATTTGATTTAAAGGCTTGGAGGAACGAACAAACAGAACTTTCTGCAATTCAACAACTCAGTCTGTTTATTGAAGATGTTTTACTGGTTAAGATTGCGAGAGTCTGTATTTTTCTAGAAGAAATTGATAATGTCAAGAGCTTAAATTTCTCAACCGACGATTTGTTTGCTTTGATTCGCGCTTGCTATGAGCAACGATCTAGCAATTCAATTTACGATCGCTTAACCTTCTGTCTGTTAGGTGTAGCAGTTCCGTCAGATTTAATTGTTGATAAGCAAAGAACACCCTTTAATATCGGTCGCTCAATTAATTTGACTGGGTTTAAACTTGTAGAGGCTAAGTCACCCTTAACTCAGGGATTAGCTGGAAAAGTAGATAATCCGGTAACAGTTTTACAAGAGATTTTAGATTGGACAGGCGGACAGCCCTTTCTAACTCAGAAGTTGTGTAAGTTAGTTGCAGAGAAAGCCGAAAGTCGAAAACCAAATATTGAACAGTTGGTGCAACAGTGTATTGTTGAGAATTGGGAATCACACGATACTCCTCCACATCTGAGGACAATCCGCGATCGCATTCGAGGCAGCGAACAGCGTCGAGGGCGGCTACTTGGGCTTTATCAGCAGATTTTGCAATGCAATGCGATCGTTGTAGATAACAGTCCCGAACAAATGGAATTACAGCTATCAGGATTGGTTGTCAAACACCAAGGCAAACTCAGCGTTTACAACCGCATTTATGAATCTGTTTTTGACAAGACTTGGGTTGAACAGGAATTAGCCTCGGTGCGTCCTGATTTTTATTTGGTAGCCTTAGCAGGCTGGCTTGCAACCAGTGGTCAAGAGGAATCCTGGCTGTTGCGGGGACAGACCTTACAAAAAGCGCAGCAGTGGGCAGCGGATAAAAGCTTAAGCGATCGGGATTACCACTTCTTAGATGCAAGTCGGGAAGTAGAACAACGCGACCTGCAACAGCGTTTTGATACCGAAGCAGAGGCCTCCGGAATTCTGGCAGAAGCCAACCTGGTTTTGGCAGACGCGAATCAAACCCTGGCACAGGCAAACCACAAGGCAAAACGACGCATTCGGATTGGAGGAGTAATCCTCGCGATCTCCGTAGTGGTGGCGATTGCAACGGGAATATTCGCTGGAAGAATGATTCAGGAAGCACAACTAGAGAGAATCAAATCCCTCAGCCTCTCCTCAACGGCTGCGCTGAATGCCAATCAAGAACTGGATGCCTTACTCGCTGCCCTCAAAGCCGCCATTCAGTTGAAAACCGCTCCTTGGGCAGATATTGAGACTCGATCGGCTGTCCAGTTGGCGTTGCAGCGATCGCTTTTCCAAATCAGTGAACGCGATCGCCTGGAAGGACACAGCAATCAGGTCAGAAGTGTAGACTTTAGCCCAGATGGACAGACCCTGGTAACTGCGAGTGAGGACAACACAGTCAGGTTGTGGAGTATTGATGGACGAGAACTCCAACGGCTGTCGGGACAGAATCAGTCTTTTAGAAGTGTGAAGTTTAGCCCTGATGGCAAGCAGATTGCCGCTATCAGTGCCGATAACACAATCAAACTGTGGACTGTGGAGGGCAAAGAACTGAAGACCTTCCCTGGGCAAGGTGATGAAGATAATTTTATGGCTGACCTTTGTTTTAGTCCCAATGGTCAAGTGATTGCAGCTTCTGGCGTTAACCATACCGTCAAACTTTGGCGCATAGATGGACAAGCATCTAAAACACTGACAGGGCATAAGATACAGGTTTGGAGTCTTAGTTGCAGTCCCGATGGGCAGACCATCGTTGCAGCGGATCAGGGGGGAATCGTCAAACTTTGGCGCATGAATGGTCAGGAACTCAAAAGCTTCCCAGTCGAGCCACAATCAATTTATGGGATTAGCTTTAGCCCCGATGGTCAGTTGATTGCTACGGCAGGCGGAAACACTGAAATCAATCTGTGGAACTTAGCAGGGAAAAAACTCAAAACCATTGGCAAGCATGATAATTTCGTCATTGGGGTGCGTTTCAGTCCAGATGGTCAGACAATCGCTTCAGTCAGTGCCGATAAGACTGCCAAGTTATGGAACCTGAATGGACAAGTCCTCAAAACATTCAAAGGTCATCACAATTCAGTGTTTGGGCTTAGTTTTAGTCCCGATGGTCAGGCGATCGCCACTGCCGGAGGAGATGACACGATTAGGTTATGGAGTCTGAGCAATCCAAACCATCAGACCTTGATCGGGCATACTGATTCTCTATACAGTGTGAGCGTGAGTCCTAATGGTAAAATCATTGCCACTGCTGGAGATGCTGTTGCTGGAGACGGTCAGGTCATTCGCCTATGGAGTCGAACGGGGCAGGCGTTGAAAACCATTAGTGCTAAGAGCGGTGATTGGAATCGGATTTGGAGCCTCAGTTTTAGTCCAGATGGCAGGATGATCGCGGCTGCCAGTTATGACAAAACCCTCAAACTTTGGAACCTCAATGGGCAACTTCTAAAAACCTTCAACGGACACAGTAAAGATGTCACTGAGGTGCGTTTTAGTCCCGATGGTCAAACTCTAGCAACAGCCAATTATGATGGCACCGTCAAGCTTTGGCAGGTTGACGGTCGAGAGCTAAGAACGCTCAAAGCAAATGCAGGTAAGGTCTGGAGTGTGGGCTTTAGTCCCGATGGTATGCTCCTTGCCTCTGCCCATGACAATGGCACAATTAAGCTTTGGAACCTTCAGGGGCAACTCTTGAAAACATTCCAGGGACACAGCAGCTACATTACCCGTGTCCAGTTTAGCCCGGACGGTAAAACCCTTGCCTCTGCCAGCCGTGACAAAACGATTAAACTCTGGACGCTAGACGGTCATGAATTGAAAACATTCACAGGACATTCTGCTGGTGTAACAGGATTAAGCTTCAGCCCCAACAGTAAAACACTTGCTTCTTCCAGCCCAGATAGCACCATTCGGCAGTGGAACACTGAAACAGGACAAGAGTTCCAAACCATTACAGGACAAGGTTATCCTTTCTGGAATGTGAGCTTTAATCCCAATGGCAAAACCCTTGTTTCGGTCAGCGATGATGCCAAAGTTGAAATTTGGAATGCCGAAATGCTAGAGCCTCAGCAGTTAATTGATCGAGCTTGCACTTGGTTGAAGGATTATCTTAACCATAATGTTAGGGTAGACCCGAGCGCTCGACACATTTGTGATGGCATCCAATAAAGAATGCTCCGATCAAAGCAGTCGATCGTTGAGCATCTGCGAGGCTTGATCGGTAAATCCCTATCAGAATTACATACTAGGCGGTGTCACCGAAGTATTTTTAATGCTGTAAGGGCTAGAAATAGCGACCTCCTTTGCCCATCCTGGCTTGATATGCTTAAACAAGCGATCGGGGGTCATATCCATAACTGCACATAGCGGATCATTGAAAGCGTTACCGGGTCCCCATTCCCAGGCATACCAGCCAATTTCGTTGTTATGACATACTTCCAGGATGGTTTGGTAGTCAATTTTACCCTTGACACTGCAAACACTGGCTGTGGGATCGCCGGGGTAGCCGCCAAATTTAGAGAATTCTCCAACAATCAGAGGATAACCTAGATTGACCGAATTTTGGAGATGTGTGCGGATGTAGTTAGCATCGGCACCGTCGGAGATGGACCAATACAGGTGAACTGAGAAGAGCAGGTTTTTATCGGGATCGGCGTTGAGTAAGGTAGACGCAGTGGCATCCAAAAGTGCCAAATTTTTGCCCCACTCAGCTGCGTCAATGATTAATGGGGTATGAATTCCGGCGTTGCGCATGGTTTGAATTACATTTGTATAACCAGCTATAAATTCACTAGCGGTGACTGTTTCATCACCGACTTCATTACCAATATTGATCAGTAAGTATTCCTGATGTTTTTGGATAATGTTGATGATTCTGGGCTGTATCCAATACTGCATAAGGTCGGGGAGACGTGACCACTTTCCAGTGGCATCATGAAGTTCGACTGTTGGGATGAGGTGGTTGGCTTTGGCGTTAGTGATGAGTGCGTCGAGACGTGCAGGATCGGTGTCGGAGAGACCAGGGTTAAGGTCTTTGCGGATTGCCCAGACAATGCGGACAGAGTTGGCTCCAGTTTTGCGAATTTCGGGGAAGGAGATGCTGCCTGCGGGGTCTGATGCTTCGTCCCAAACAGACATTTTATTCACTCCCCGCAGAATGATTTTGTTGCCAAGTCTGTCATAGAGATACCGCCCCTTAGTATAAAATGTATCTCTTGTTCCTCTAGACCGTTGAATGGGTTGAGCCAAAGCAGAAGCTATTTGATTCCATGGAGTTGAACTGGCGGCTACAGAAGCAACAAAGCCACCCCCTGCCTGTAAAAAGTAGCGCCGAGAAAGTTGATTGGTCATGGCTGATTCTCTTGATTAAATACTTCAATAGGATGTAGGTTGGGTTGAGGGACGAAACCCAACGCGATCAGCTATACAAAAATAGGCTAACATCAACATCGGAACGATCGACAGTTTCAAGCTTTTCATAACTTCCACCTCATTTCTTCACTTCAAAAATGGAAAAAGTAGACTTTGCCAGTGTCCCCTAACACCCCGGGTGAGCGGCAACAATCGCCCCTATTTCTCACTGAACACCTGCCATCTGCCGCTCCAAGGACGTGTTAGACTTCGACAGAATGGATTCTTGCGCTTTATGATTCAGTTATTGCTGATAAAAGCTCAAAATGATAACTGGGAAAGTTCTGGATTTACTATCAAGAACTTTAGATAACAGATTGGAAAAGTTCAGGGCTACAAATGACTCTTAAAGCAAAAAGTCTGGAAAAGTCAGGTGCCCCCTTAATTCTTGATATAGCCAAACATAATTGGTGATGTTTTAGAATGCGAAATGGAACCCTACCGGGGCCCAGAAGGCAAGCCGACCAAACTCGTTGATGCTATCTTTAGTACGATTCCCGGTTCTGTTGCTTATATTGGCAAAGCTTCTGTTCATCGAGTCAATATCCCTGAACATAACC
>NZ_JABXKI010000418.1 GCF_017115095.1 Nostoc sp. NMS4
TCAACTTAATAAATTGAAATTCATTACCATTGGTGATAAACCCAAAAACAGGTTTAGCCGAAGTTGCATATGCTAACATACAAGCCAATGCTTGGGGAATTGCTGGCACTAATGAATAATCTGCTCGTTTCGCCTCAATAACGAGAACCCAAAATGGAGGATGGAACACCAAGATGTCAATACGTCCTCTGATAATCGTGCCTTCGTCTTCAGAAGAAATTCTGACCTCTTGTTCCGACGCGATGTAGAAAGGCGGTTGATAAAAACCTGCTAGACGCAATAGTGGAGATAGCACTACCATTTTGACTACAGGTTCTAAAATAGGATATTTCGATAGATGCAAATATTCTGCCTTGACTTCGTTGAGAGATTGCTTTTCTAAGTCACTCAACTCAGGTAAATCATGCCGCCATTCCGAAAAAAAATCTTCGTCGTCTGCAAGTTGTAGACCAAATTCATCAATAAGTTGAGCGAGGGTGATATCTTTTCCTTGAAGAATTTGAACCATTTGTTGAACCCTTGTATTTATCTGCCTAAAAAACTGCCTTACAGTGACGATTTGAGCAAAGCGATCGCGCCGACCCACAATACAATACTAATAGGCGCTCCGATTAGAATCCCAGCGATCGCCCAGCCTCTCTGATGCGCTTTGAATTGTTCGATACTGCGCCACCGTCTACTTTTCCAAGCCTTACGCACACTCTACGAATTCTTTTCTACAAGATAATTACTTTTAGTCGGAGTTTGACCAATTTGCAGTACACAAACTGCGGCAATCAGACAGAGAACGCCTGATAAAATAAACGCTTGTGAATAACTACCCGTCCAAGTTCTCAACACTCCGGCTCCGAATGCTGCTGTGGCTGCACCAACCTGGTGTCCCGCCACAATCCAACCGAACATCACGCCGACATTTTCTTTACCAAAGATGTTAGCAACCAGACGTACTGTCGGTGGTACGGTTGCAATCCAATCAAGTCCATAGAAGACGGCGAAAATGGAAAGTCCATAAAAGGAAAAGTTGAAACTGAAGGGTAAGAAAATCAAAGATAAACCCCGTAGTCCGTAGTACCAAAACAATAAGTAGCGATTGTTCCAACGGTCAGATAGCCAACCGGACATAGTAGTTCCAAAAAAATCGAATAGTCCCATGATTGCCAAAAGCCCAGCAGCCTTGACTTCAGGTATATTGTGGTCAATACAAGCAGGTATCAGATGAGTTCCAATTAACCCATTTGTGCTTGCACCACAGATAAAAAAGCTACCAAATAACAGCCAGAAGTCTCGATGACGCATTCCCAGCCAGAGGGCGTTAAGAGTGGAGGCGATGGAATTGACTTTGGGCTGTAACACTTCCACAGTCTCGCTGTTGTCGCCAAAGGGTCGCAAACCAACATCCGCCGGACGATCGCGCATAAAGACTGCGATCGCTGGAATAATTAGAAGTGCTGCACCAGTCAGAGCTAGAGCCGCAGTTCGCCAGCCAAAGCGATCGCTGATTGAGGCCAGCATCGGCAGAAACACTAGTTGTCCCGTGGCTGTACTGGCGGTTAAAATGCCCAGAACTAGACCCCGCTTTGACAAAAACCAGCGATTGACAACAATAGCACCCAAAACTAGGGCGATAACTCCGCTACCAGAACCGACAACTACACCCCACAGCAAGACTAATTGCCAGGAAGTTGACATTAAGGTGGTTAAACCGACACCGAGCGCAATGACAGCAAGTGAAAATACCATCATCCGACGAATGCCGATTCGCTCCATAACTGTGGCAGCAAAAGGGCCAATTAATCCGTAGAGTACTAAGTTAATGGAGATTGCCAAAGATATAGTTGCTCTACTCCAGCCGAACTCATGTTCCAGAGGCACGATAAAAACTCCAGGAGCAGAGCGGATTCCGGCTGCCACGAGCAAGGCTAGGAATGTTAAACCCGCAACGATCCACCCATAGTGGAACGAACGACGCGCTAAGAAGGAGGCTAGGGACATGACTGGGGACTGGGGAGTAGTAGTCTGTCAATAAATAATTGATAAATAAATTCCTTGTAGAGACGGCGATTTATCGCGTCTCTCTAACCGTCAAAATGAATGAATTTGACAGATTAGTACAAGGAGTAAGGGGAGCAGGGGGAGAATAACTATTGCCCAATGCTCCATTCCCAATTTAGGAAAAGTTACCCTGCATAAGGATTACCGATTCTATCTACAGAGACATTAGAAGAGAATGGCAAACGACCGGGATTTAAGCGTGGTTCGGCTGCATAGCCAACAGGTACTAAAACAGCGATCGCTAAATCTGGATTATCCCCAGCACCAATCACTTCTTTTACCTTGTCTTCAAGCCAACCATTCATAAAACAGGTAGATAAACCCAGACTTTCAGCTGCTAATACTAAATGGGTAGCAGCGATAATCGCATCTTTAATCGCATACTCCCGTTGTTTGTCTCCTAGTGTCTCTTGAAATTGCGGGATAGCAGTTTTAAAATAATTAGCCGTCCCTTCATTCCATGCTCCAGTTGCAAGAGCTTGTTCAATTATTGGGTTCAAGTTTTTTTCAGATGCACTCGCATCGGCAGCAAACACAAAGGTAACTGGTGCTTGGACAATTTGCTGTTGATTCCAAGCTGCTGCTGATAAGGCTACTTTTTGCGCCTCATCTTGCACGAGAATAATTTGCCAACCCTGAATATTATAACTGCTGGGTGCTGCCACGGTTAATTCTACCAATTGCTTGAGCAGTTCTGGGGCAATGGGGTCTGTTTTAAAACTTTTAATGGAACGACGTTTAGCGATCGCAGTAGGTACATCCAAAGGTTGAATTTGGGTAATCGGACTCATGAGATTCTCCTAATAATTGGGTTACAGCTGAATAATTCGTAATCAGCATACAAGCGAATTTATTCATTCATGAAACAAAAATAAAAATTATTCCTTGTTTCAGAACAAACAACTTGCCTACAGCACACTAAAATACAGTCGTAAACTCATAATTACGAATTACGAATTACACCTTAGCTACTGGCTCGTTAGCAGCCGACAAAAATGGATAATCTGTATATCCTTTTTCACCACCACCATAAAAGCTTGCTTGATTTGGTTGATTTAGTGGTGCATTTAAAGCCAAGCGTCGGGGTAAATCGGGGTTTGATATAAATAATGTACCAAAGGCAACTAAATCTGCGGCTTTGTTTGCTAGTACTGCATCGCCTTTTTCACGGGTATAACCACCATTGACGATCAGTGTACCTGTAAAGCGATCGCGGATATGACTAGTGGGTACAATTATCCCGCCATGTCTGATATCTGCCTCCGTTGCCTCATAAATATGCAGATATGCCAAATTAAACTGGTTCAACGCTTGGGCTGCATAACCAAATGTCTCTAAGGGATTGGAATCACCCATATCATTAAAAGTCCCACTAGGAGATAAACGTACCCCAACTCGATTAGAATCCCATACACTAGTTACCGCCTCTGTCACCTCCAACAGGAATCGGACACGATTTTCAACCGAACCCCCATATTTATCTGTACGTTGATTAGTGCGATCGCGCAGAAACTGATCTATTAAATAACCATTAGCTGAGTGAATTTCCACACCATCAAACCCAGCCGCTAGAGCATTTGCTGCTCCCTGGCGGTACTGTTCGACTACCTGCGGTATTTCCGAAGTTTCTAAAGCACGGGGAGTTACAAAGGGTTTTAGCCCCTCATAAGTTGCAGCTTCACCTTTAGGAGCGATCGCAGAAGGTGCTACAGGTAAAATTCCATGCGGTTGGAAGTCTGGGTGAGAAATCCTGCCTACGTGCCATAGTTGCAGAAAAATTCTGCCTCCGTGCTGATGTACGGCATCGGTTACTAACTTCCATCCCTCCAACTGTTCTGATGAATGAATTCCTGGTGTCGCAGGATAGCCCTGTCCTTCAGGAGTTACCTGTGTTGCTTCAGAAATAATCAGTCCGGCGGAAGCACGTTGGACGTAGTAAGTAGCATTCAGTTGGTGTGGTACGTTTCCCTCACCTGCCCTATTTCGGGTTAAGGGAGCCATTACTATCCGGTTAGGTAATTCCAGATTTCCTAACTGGTAAGTAGAAAACAAGTTGATATCATCTGTCATTGGTTATATCTCCAAATTATTTTTGTCATTTGTCATTGGGCATGGAGAAGAGACAAGGTAGACAAGGAAGAGGGGGGAGACAAGGGAGAGACTTATTAAATAATTCCCCCTTGTCTCCCTTGTCCCCTTGTCTCCCTTGTCTCCCCAGCCCCCACCAGCCACATTAAACAATCGACCGAATAACGCCACCATCTACCCGCAAAGCTGCACCATTAGTTGCTGATGCTAAGGGACTAGAAAGATAAACTACGATCGCTGCTACTTCTTCATTTGTTGCAAAGCGTTTGATTAAGGAAGTTGGACGCACATTCTGAAAAAACTCACTCTCAACCTCAGCGCGAGTAATACCGCGTTCCTGTGCCAGGTTGGTGATAAAGTCTTCAACTCCTTCTGAACGAGTTGGCCCTGGTAAGACAGAGTTTACTGTAACTCCAGTCCCCACAGTCATTTCTGCTAGACCTCTGGCAATGGCAAGTTGCGCTGTTTTAGTTGTGCCGTAGTGAATCATTTCCACTGGGATCTGAATACCAGACTCGCTGGAGATAAAAATTATCCGCCCCCAGTTTTGCTCTAGCTGCTTTTGCAGATATTGCCGACTTAAACGGACTCCACTGAGGACGTTAACTTCAAATATCTTTAACCAGTCTTGATCGGTAATATCAAAGAAGGTTTTTGGCTCATAAATACCCACATTGTTTATGAGTATATCAACATGAGGAACCTCTTGAATGAGTTTCTCTATCCCTGATGCAGTGGCTGCGTCGGCTACAACACCAGAAACTTTCGCGTCGGGTGTAGAATGCTTAATTTTGGCGATCGCTTGAGCTACTCTTTCTTCAGACCGACCGTTGACAATCACTGATGCACCCTCTTGAGCTAGCCCAAGAGCGACGGCCATTCCAATACCTGCGGTTGAGCCACTCACTAGCGCGGATTTACCATGCAATTTCAAGTCCATTTCGCTCTTTCCCCGTTAGTTGAAACAGAATTCAGGAGTCAGAAGTCAGGAGTCAGGAGTCTTATGTATTTTGACTCCTGGCTCCCTCTAGAGAAGACTGTAAACTAAATGCATCTCACAATAGTATCTAGATTAAAGATGCTGTGCTAAGGTCTTATTCAAGGTGGTTTTTGGCACTGCTCCTACAACAGTATCGACCTGGCGACCTCCTTTAAAAACCATCAATGTCGGAATGCTGCGAATCCCATAATGGCTGGCGACGGTCGGATTTTGATCTGTGTTCAGCTTGACAAATTTCACCTGGCCTTCAAATTCAGCAGCAACTTCATCGACGACTGGGCCGACCATCCGGCAAGGGCCGCACCACGGGGCCCAAAAGTCCACTAATACCGGAATTTCACTTTCCAAGACTTCTTGCTTGAATGTGGCTTCTGTAACGTTTGTAATGGATGACATAAATTGCCTTCCTAATTAATTCTATAATTCGATAATATCGAATAATAAAAATATATGCCACCTGATGAGATAATGCAACTATGAGATTTCTTTATCATCCAGATCGAAAAAATATTTCTTTACCGGGCGTATTGTATGCATTGGGCGATCCGGTGCGGCTAGAGATTGTGCGGCTGTTGGCGACTGAGGGGGAGCAATGCTGTGCTAAATTTGATTTTGCGATCGCTAAGTCTACCATGTCCAACCATTTTAAGATTTTGCGGGAGTCAGGGATAGTCTTGACACGCAAAGAAGGGACACACCATATTAATATACTGCGGCGTGAAGATTTAGAGGTGCTGTTTCCAGGGTTGCTGGATGCGGTATTGAAAGCCGCTCAACCATTGCCTGTTGAACCCGCCAGTAGTAGAGAGGCAGCCTCCATTAGGGGTAAGGGACAAGGCTGGTGATCTCTACTGCTATTTAGGGTTGTAAATTTTGTTGCCTTACTGATAACCAATTAGTTAAATCAGTAATTGAGGTAAAATCAAGCAATGCTTCAGCTAATCCTTCCAGTTCTTCAATAGATAAAGAACGTACACGGTCGAGTAATGCGTTATCAATATTAGCTAAACGACGATTTAGTTGCCGTGTTACCAATAATAACGCTTCTTGCAGCCTTGCATCGCGCTCGAAAGTAGTTACATATTTCATACGTTGTCTCGCCTCAAGTTGTTGTATTTCACGAATCTTCTCGTTTTTTAATTTGTGTTTCTAAATCAGCCAAGATATCATGTTGTTCTCGAAATGCCCTTGAAGTGTTAGACAAACCTAAATCTATAGATAGTAAATCAATACCGTCGATGATTTTAGGTATCTGAGCTTGATCGACTTGCAGACTGAGAAAGCATTTCTCCCTGTAATCTGGTCTTGCCTGAAAGAGTTCGATCGCTCTTTTCAAAGGGCGCATAACCTGATATGCTTTTTCAGCCTTCTCAATTGATACTTGAGGGATTGGCGATCGCAGCCTGAGAATTGCTAAATCAATTAAATCTCTTGCCTCAACGCTATCATCTGCGTAACGGTCAGAATTTGACAGCAGCTTAGAGGTAAAACAGTCATTGAAGCTTAAGCAGGGAACAAGTGACCATTTGGGATATCTTGGTGGATCTAGTTGAAAACGAGTTTCGGCAATAATTTCCGTTTTAATCGGCACATCATCTACAAAAACTATCATCCGAATTCCATATTGGTCAGTTGTGCTACGTCCAACTTGAATTTTACTTAAATCCCGAAATAATGCTTCATGCCCACCATCAAATACCACTGTACGCAAGTATTTGTAACCTTCTGTACCAACAGAAGCGATAAAATCAACGTCCTTACTCCAGCGATATTCTTCAAACTCAAATGCCAGAAGGGTTCCGCCACCGAAGTAAGCAGAACCCTTGCTAAGTATATCGGAATCTAAGGATTCAAGAACTGTGAGAATTTGATTATGGTGTTCTAACCTGAAGGTCATAAAGAAACTTGCAACCAGGATTTATAGCGTCTGGCAAGTTCCTGAAGAAAATTAAGTTCTTCACCCTCAAGATTATTGAATAGATTGTGATATTGCCAACCACGTTCATAGCGACTCAGCATTTGTTCTGAAGTAAAGCGATATACATCGGCGGTCTGCCAACAAATTGACTCTAGAAAAGGCAGCTTTTTGGGAACAGTAACAGGATTAATTGTTGGTGTTGCGGTTGTCATAACTCTTTTAATCAACCACTTTAGGCTTACTTTAATTTTAGATTAGCACTAGCGACTTTGAAATTCAATTTTATTATAACTATAAATTACCTGGGCTGTGATAAATTCTTCCTTTCCAAGCGCCGCCGCGCCCTTGCCAATGACGGAGTGCTGAATCTAGAGTCATTAAGGTATAGAGAAAAGCGATCGCAGGTAAACTAAATGCGAACCAGGGAGAACATTTATAAAAGCGGATCGTTGGGTAGTAAGCAAAAGTCATTAACAACC
>NZ_JABXKI010000004.1 GCF_017115095.1 Nostoc sp. NMS4
CTAATGAACGCTCTACACAAATACCCACCAGCGTATCTGGTTTTACACCCAAAGATTGCAAGTAATGTGCCAACTGGTTAGCGCGACAATTCAATTGCTGGTAAGTCAGTTGTTGATTTTCAAACACCACTGCTACAGCATTGGGGGTACGCTGAACTTGCTCCTCAAACAACTCATGGATACACTTATCAAAAGGATATTCTGCTTGAGTCGAGTTCCATTCAACTAATAACTGATGCTGTTCAACTTGTGTAAGCATTGGCAATTGTGAAATCCGCTCCTTTGGATTAGCAACAATACCTTCAAGCAACGTCACAAAATGTCCAGTCATCCGCTCAATTGTGCTGTTATCAAATAAGTCTGTACTGTACTCCCATACACCCACTAATCCAGCACCAGAGTTGTACATTGATAAGCTCAAATCAAACTTAGTAGTTTTGCTTTGTGCTGTTAAAAAACTGATAGTTAAACCAGCAAGCTCTAGTTTAGACATGGGCGCATTCTGGAGTGCAAACATCACTTGGAACAGTGGTGTATAGCTGAGATTCCGTTCTGGGTGCAATGCTTCAACTAGCATTTCAAAAGGCAATTCCTGATGAGTATACGCTCCTAAAGCTATCTGGCGAACGCGACCAAGTAATTCGTTAAAACTGGGGTCATCGGCTAAGTTGGTACGCATCACTAAAGTATTGACAAAAAAGCCAATTAACCCTTCTATCTCACTGCGATCGCGGTTGGCGATCGGTGTCCCCACCAAAATATCTGCCACACCTGTGTAGCGGTAAAGTAGGGTATCATAAGCTGCCAAAAGTGTCATAAAGAGGGTACAACCTCCCTCTTGGCTCAGTTTTGTCAGCCTATTAGTTAACTCAACTGAGAGTGCAAACTCTTGATATGCGCCAACGAAGGTCTGCACAGCCGGTCTGGGTCGGTCTGTGGGTAGAGACAATAAAGCTGGTGCATCCTTTAGTTGTTGTTTCCAGTAACTTAGTTGAGTTTGCAGTACATCCCCTTGTAACCACTCTCTTTGCCAAATAGCGAAATCTGCATACTGAATCGGTAGTGGTGCTAAAGGTGATGGCTGACCTTGAGAATAAGCCTTGTACAGTGCTGCTAATTCTTGGATAAACACACCCATCGACCAACCATCAGATACAACATGGTGCATACACACTAGCAAAATGTGTTCTGTCTTATTAAGCACTACTAATGTCGCCCTGATTAATGCTTCATTTGTCAGGTTAAACGGAAGAAGTGCTTGTTCTTGCGCTAATTGCTGTGTAGCGATTTCTTGTTTAGCTGGTGGGAGATGTTGCCACTCAAGAACTAAAACTGCCCAATTCGTTTCTGTTTGAATAATTTGAGTTGGTTGTCCATCAACTGTGACGAAATTGGTGCGTAATGCTTCATGGCGATGAATAATTTCTTGCAAGCTTTGCTCTAAGGCAGCTTGATTGAGATTGCCCACCAGACGCAAAGCAAAGGGGATGTTGTATAAAGCACTGTTCGGCTCTAACTGGTCTAAAAACCACAAACGCTGTTGAGCATAAGATAGGGGTAATAATTCTTCAGTAATCATCTCTTGCTCCTTGGTAGAATGCGTGGAACAGTTAGGTCTAAGTTTTGTTGCTGTAACTTCCCGATTGATTGCGCCAATTCAGCTATTGTCGCGGCGTCGAACAATTCGCGTAAAGGGAGCTGGACTTTGAAGCGATCGCGGATGCGTGAAACTAGTTGGGTTGCTAATAGTGAGTGTCCCCCAAGTTCAAAGAAGTTATCATGAATACCGACTTGCTCTACTTTCAGCACTTGTGACCAAATTTGTGCCAGCATTTCTTCAATTGGGGTGCGCGGGGCTATATATTTGTCTTTGAGTTCGCTGTGTAAATCAGGTGTGGGCAAAGCACGGCGGTCTACTTTACCGTTGGGAGTGAGTGGCATTTCCTCCAACATCACAAAAGCATTTGGCACCATGTAATCTGGTAGCTTCGCTTTCAGGAATTGCCGCAGTTCACTAATTATGGGTGTACAGTGCTGATGCGGCACTACGTAGGCAACTAAGCGTTTATCACCAGAGGTATTTTCATGGGCGATGACACAAGATGCTTGCACATCATTATGTTTGCTTAGTGCTGTTTCAATTTCACCCAACTCAATGCGGAAGCCGCGAATCTTAACTTGATTGTCGATACGTCCTATGTATTCAATGTTGCCATCCGGCAGATAACGTGCTAAGTCCCCTGTTTTATATAACTTACTCCTTCCTGCATCCTCAAACGGGTTGGGAATAAATTTTTCTTTTGTCAACTCTGGACGGTTAAGATAGCCTCGTGCCAACCCAGAACCACCAATGTGCAATTCTCCAGGTACACCGACGGGTACTGGTTGCAGATACTTGTCTAAAATGTAGATTTGCGTATTGGCGATCGCGCGACCAATAGGAACAACTTGTCGGTCAATTCCTTGTTTGCAAGTCCAGAATGTTGCATCAATACAAGCTTCTGTCGGCCCATAGAGATTGTGCAAGTTCACATTGAGATTGCTTAACACCTGATCTTGCAGAGCAACTGGTAAGGCTTCACCTCCGCAGAAGATTTGTTTAAGGGAGTGACAAGTTTCAAGTCCTCCTTCTTCTATAAGTATTTGTAATAAAGATGGTACAAATTGAACAGTTGTTACCTGCTCTTGGGCAATTAACTCTAACAGGTAAGCAGTGTCAGCATGACCTCCGGGTTGAGCTAATAGCAACTGTCCGCCTACTAACAAAGGAGCGTAGAATTCCCAAACTGAAGCATCAAAGCTAAAGGGAGTTTTCTGTAACACTTTGTCTGCTTGAGTTAGCGGGAATGTTGCTTGCATCCAGAACATGTGGTTGCAAAGGTTGCAGTGAGAAAGCATCACTCCTTTAGGCTTTCCGGTAGAACCAGAGGTATAAATCACATAAGCCAAGTTAGTTGCTTGTAGAGCAGTAATTGGATTATCCTGACTTGACTGAGAAATAAACTGCCAGTCAGTATCTAAACATATAACCTGGGCTTGATGCCGTGGCAACTTTTCTTTGAGTTGCTGTTGTGTCAGCAGCACTCTCAATTGAGCATCTTCGAGCATAAAGCTCAAGCGATCGCTAGGATAGTCTGGGTCAAGTGGTAGATATGCCCCACCTGCTTTGAGAATTCCCAATAGTCCTACCACCATTTCTAATGAACGCTCTACACACAAACCCACCAGTACATCTGGTTTTACACCCAAAGTTTGTAAATAATGGGCAAGTTGATTTGCTCTGGCGTTTAACTCGGTATATGTCAACTGTTGCTCCCCAAATATCACCGCCGTTGCATTGGGCGTTTGTTCTACTTGCGCTTCAAACAACTGGTGAATACATTTATCTTGGGGATACTCTACTGCTGTTTTGTTCCACTCCACTAGAAGTTGATGACGTTCCTTTGAAGAAACAAGAGAGTGCAGATCATAACGTCCTTGTGGCTCTTTCGCCATTGCCGCCAGAACTCTGAGGTAATAATCACTAATCCTGTTGACTTGTTCGGAGCATAGATCGCAGGGATCGTACTTCAAAGTTAGTGTTATCTCAGACGAGTTGGGACTGACGCTGAATTGAGCAACAAAAGTCAAGTTTGTTTGTTCAAAAAACTTTCCACCTAGCAGCTGTAAATTATCGAGTCCTAGTACTTGTTCGTAGACATGGAAATGGGTGAAATTAAACGCCGTCTCAAACAAAGGCTCACCACCCAAACTCCTCTGTATTTCTGCCAAAGGATAGCGGCGGTGTGGCAACATTTCTCGTTCTGCTGCAAACACTTGTTGCACCAAGTCTGTCCAAGTGCCTCCAGTAAATTGCAGGCGGAATGGCAATGTATTGAGGAATAGTCCCAGGACTCGTTCACCATCACTTTGCTCAGGTCGTCCGTTAGCTGCTACACCTGTTACTACATCCTCTTCACCACCGAGGAAATTTAATACTCGCAGATGAGCAGCCAACAGCACACTCTTGAGTGTAACTTCTGCTCCCTGAGCCAGTTGTTTTAAGCCTGCAAAAATTTCAGGGGGTAAAGTTACCTCTTGCACACCAACTTCTCGAACATTGGTATTTGTTTGCACAAAAGACCAGCGAGGTAATTTGGTAAAAGTGCTGTCGTTTAACCTTTCGCTCCAGTATCGCGCAGTTGACGATGAAGCGATCGCTTGTTGCTCTAAAGCCACAAAATCCCGGAACGCAATACTGAATTGTGGCGATACATAATCGACTCCTTCGCCTAAAAGCGACAAGTAACGCTTAAACAACTCACTCATCATCGAGGCAACACTCCATCCATCGAGAATGGCGTGGTGGAAGCTCAAAGCCAGATTGAATGTCTCCTGTGTGCGACGATGAACAAAGAAACGCACTAAGGGAGGATGAGTCCAATCAAAATGCCGTTTCTTTTCAGCTGCAAACCAAGCAGCTAAGGCTTCTTCTTGCTCAGAATGATTCAAATCACACCAATTCTCCACCTGCAAGGGAACCTCAACTTGCTGATGAACCAGTTGCAACGGAATACTGAAGTTACTAAGTTCAAATGAAGTCCGCAGTACAGCGTGATAATTGACTAAATCTTGAATAGCGACCTGTAAAAGTTGAACATCAAAAGGGGTTTTGAGGTGGAAACTGAAAATATCGTGATAGACTGCACTATCTTGGCTGTATTCACTGTGGTAAATCATTCCCATTTGCAGCATAGCAAGGGGATAGGCATCCTCTATACCATCAGGTAACTGCTGTTTGTCTGCTTGAGAAATCAGACTGAATGGTTGAGTTAATTCTAATTTTGTGATGTCATTCTCTTGTATTTTCAGTTCTTGGACTAGCTCATGAATCGTTTGATATTGGAATAACTGTTGCACAGATAAACTCAAACCTTGTTCTTTAGCTTGAGACAGCACTTGAATGCTACGGATAGAATCTCCACCTAAAGCAAAGAAGTTATCATTAATACCTACTTGTTCAACACCGAGAACCTTAGTCCAGATGGCGGCTAATATTTTCTCTTCTGGAGTGCTAGGTGCGACAAAAACATCTTCTAATTCTGGTCTTGCGGTGTCAGGTACAGGCAAAGCACGACGGTCTACTTTACCATTTGCTGTCAGTGGTAGAGCTTCTAACTGCACAAAAGCACTTGGTATCATGTACTCTGGCAGCTTTTGTTTGAGGAAACGACGTAGTTCTGCGGCTGTGGGAGATTGTTTTGTCTTTGGCACTACGTAAGCTACTAAACGTTTGTTGCTCGGTTCGTCCTCCCGAACCAACACCGCGCTTTCCCAGATGGCTGGGTGTTGGGCTAGTAGTGCCTCAATTTCTCCCAACTCAATGCGGAAACCGCGAATTTTCACTTGTTGATCGATGCGCCCTAAATACTCCAACTCGCCATTCGGCAAATAACGTGCTAAGTCGCCGGATTTATATAGTCGTGCTTTTGGGTTATTACTAAAGGGATTAGAAATAAACCTCTGTGCTGTCAGTTCGGGACGATTGAGATAGCCACGCGCTACCCCAGCACCACCAACGTACATCTCGCCCGCGACACCAATCGGCACTGGCTGTTTATATTCATCCAGCACATACACCTGTAGGTCGGGAATCGGACGACCAATTACACTTGCTGTGCCATTTAAATCGGTTTTACTCAATGGACGATAAGTTACATGTACAGTAGTTTCTGTAATCCCGTACATATTTACTAACTGAGGTGACTTGTCGCCATGACGCTCAAACCAAGGCTGTAAACTCTTCAGTTCTAGGGCTTCTCCACCGAAGATAACTAAGCGTAAGTTCAAATTGCCAGTAGTTGCTATTGACTTTTCGGCTTGAATCAACTGACGGAAAGCTGAAGGTGTTTGATTGAGAATTGTGACTTTCTCTTGAGTTAATAACTCGAAGAAGGATTCGGGCGATCGCGTCACTAAATAAGGCACTACTACCAATCGTCCACCATAAAGTAAAGCACCCCAAATTTCCCAAACAGAGAAATCGAAAGCGTAAGAGTGGAACATTGTCCACACATCATCTTGATTGAAGTGATACCAAGAATTTGTCGCTTCAAATAGACGAACTACATTTGAGTGATTAACTAATGTGCCTTTCGGTTGACCTGTGGAACCCGAAGTGTAAATGACATAAGCTAAGTTATCAGTTGTTAAGCCACTAAGGAGATTGTCTTTACTTTCGGTAGATATGTCTTCCCAGTCTTTATCTAAGCACAGTACGTGCGCCCCATGTTCCGGTAGGCTAGTCAGCAATTTTTCTTGAGTCAACAGGACTGATACTTGTGAATCATTTAGCATATATGCCAAACGCTCTTGAGGATAGTCTGGGTCAAGTGGCACATAAGCACCGCCCGCCTTGAGAATACCTAATATTCCCACGATTGTTTCTAGCGATCGCTCCACATACAACCCAACCAGCACATCGGCTCCCACACCCAAAGACTTCAGGTAATGCGCCAACTGGTTAGCACGACTATTCAACTCACCATAAGTCAGTTGTTGATTTCCAAACACCACAGCTACAGCATCAGGGATACGCTCTACCTGTTCCTCAAACAACTGATGAATACACTTATGCTGGAGATAATCCGCCTGAGTATCATTCCACACAACTAATAACTGCTGTTGCTCAATTTCTGTCAGCAGAGGTAACTGTGAAATCTTCTGCTGTGGGTTAGCAACAATACCTTCAAGCAACGTCACAAAATGCTCAGTCATCCGCTCGATTGTGCTGGCATCAAACAAATTAGTGCTATATTCCCATACACCCACTAGTCCAGCATCAGTGTTCTGCATTAACAAAGACAAATCAAACTTGGAAGTTGCGCCTGTTGCTGGTAAAGAACTGATAGTTAAGCCGGTAAGCTCTACTTCAGATATCGGCGCATTCTGGAGTGCAAACATCACCTGGAACAGTGGTGTATGACTGAGATCCCGTTGGGGCTGCAATGCTTCCACTAGCATTTCAAATGGCAAATTCTGATGAGCATAAGCATCCATTGCCATTTCTCGAACACGATTAAGCAATTCGCTAAAACTGGGGTTGCCTGCCAAGTTGGTACGCATCACTAAGGTATTGACAAAAAAGCCAATTAACCCCTCAATTTCACTGCGATCGCGATTTGCGATCGGTGAACCAACTAAAATGTCATCAGATCCTGTATAGCGGTAAAGTAATGTATCAAACGCTGCTAACAACGTCATGAACAAGGTAACTCCTTGCTCTTGACTTAACTGTATTAACCCACTAGTTAGCTCCCCAGAAAGTGCAAACTGTTGATATGCCCCAGCAAAAGTTTGCACAGCTGGTCTGGGTCGGTCAGTTGGTAACGACAATAAAGCTGGTGCATCTTTTAATTGTTGCTGCCAATAAATCAATTGCCTTTGTAGTACATCCCCTTGCAACCACTGTCTTTGCCAAATTGCGAAATCTGCGTACTGAATCGGCAGTGGCGCTAAGGGTGTACCCCTTTCGG
>NZ_JABXKI010000060.1 GCF_017115095.1 Nostoc sp. NMS4
AGTTCCATAAGTTTTATGTAGATGTAATGACTTTTGAGCTAATTCTTTTAAGTCATCCCAAGCTTGTAAACGTTGCAGCATTTCACAAGCAGGTAAAATGAATTTAGCAACTAAATCTTCTCTTTGTACCTCCTCCAATAGCTCTAAGCATTGTTTAAACCACGACAGAGCATGTTCGCAATAGCTACTAGTATTTTGGTATAAGTCTGCCATTCGGTGATAACAAAGTCCCAAGTGGAATAGGACTATTGCTTGCTTGAGTAAAGATGAGAGAGAAGTATGGTGAGGACATGAGAGGGGCAAAGAAGAATTACTCTCCCACTCTGCTACTCTCCTCGCTTCTTGTTGCCATAATGCAAGGCTTCTTTGATAATTGGCTAAAGCACCATTAATTTGATCGTTGGCGTATTTATCTCGCCCCAACACAAATTCCAAACTAGCTTCTAATCCTGGTGTTAATTTAACGCCATATAGACGTAATAAATCATTACGGGCTGATTCTATTTCGTGGCGGTGTTGAGATTTAGGATCTAAATCTAGGAAGGCATTAGATAAAAATGTTTCAGCACCTGCTTCTAAAACTTTAGCAAATAGAGATTCTTCCTCTTGAGAGATTAAAGCAATTAAATCTGCTTTGGCCATTTCAAATTTAATCGTGGTTGCAGCCCAGCTTTTAAAATCAGGTGCTAATCTGGAAAGCAATGATGCCACTTCATCTTGTAGCCACAACACCACTGGAAATCGAAAAGTCGCAGCATAGATATCTCGTGCTTGGTTGATGCCTGTAAGTAAGTTTTCCAGATCGGTAATTGACTCAATACCGAAAACCATCACAGCCGATGGCAAAGTGTCTGTAAGTACGGCAGGATTATCTAAAGATAGTTCTGAGATTATTGTGCTGTGTAAAGAAGTAGTTGATGGATTGAGAACGATTTCTCTGATATTAATGTCTTTGGCGAGCGAGCGAATATTCTCTAACATTTGCTCGCGTAATCGCCCATAGTTACAGCGAACTAAAATCAGAGCAAATTGACCTTCGGAAAGTGCGATCGCTCTAATCAGTCTTTGCAAAGTATGCTGATTTTCTTTGGTGTAGCTGTTTGTCATTAGTCATTGGATATGGGGCATGGGGCATTGGGTATGGGGCATTGGTCATTAGTTAGTCCATTAACAAATGACCAATGACAAATGACAATTGACTGTTATTTTTTTTGTTGCCAAGCCAAAACTTTTTCTGTTTCTGCCAAGGCTGGACTGATGCCAAACCAGCGCCCAAGCGGATCGCGATATTCAAACAAATACATACTTCTTAATAAACTCTGATAGTCAGACTCACCTTTAACTCTCTGCTGCTGCACTACTTCAAACAATAATTCCCACTGGGACTCATCAATAGCTAATAGCAAATCGTCTCGGTAATCCTTAATCACGGCTTCTAAGCAGTCCCTAGAAAAAGGTGGATCTTGTCGTTGCAGACAGCTATAAAGTAAACCCAATAAGTTACGAATATGACCACCACTAACACGACATAGACGATCCAAGGTTTGGGAGCAATCGAATAATTCTGTAATTAATAAAAGTCTGCTATTTAAAGGAACTTCTGGAAAAGCTCTAGCTAGAACTAACTGACGCACTAGTGACATCCCAGGTTCGTAGTCACTACCATCTCTTTGCCGCACTAATACCATCGGCAGTACTTTTGGTGCAATCCCTCCCCCCAGACGATTTTTTAATGTCTCATACTCATTGGAGAAAATTAACGTTAGGGGAATTGTGTAAACTAGATGGCATTTGAGTCGGCGTAACTGTTCACCTCGGTCGATGAAGAGATATTCTGGTTGCGATCGCCCGGATGCTAGGGGACGCATATCCACTCGATCCAAATTATCTACAATCACTACCAGTCCTTTTTGACCCCTTAGCTTTAGCTGTTCAACAGCCTTTTCTAAAATTTCTTCGTTAATTGCTTGCAAAATACTATTGGTTCGTGGTTCCAGATATTGCCTTAGTTGATTCCGCATCTGGTTGCTATCTTTGGTTTTGGCAGTAATTTTGGCAATACCCAAGGACAACTCTGCTTGTCCAGAAAGCTCTATGGGGCTTTGCAAAAAATCGCCTACTTCTTTAAACAAATTGGTAAAATAACCAGGTTTAAGTTTGATGCTAATGCCTTCTAAACTGGCACTGACTTGACGAGCTACACTCAGCAGAATATCGCTGATATCAATATCCGCCATGTCTAAATCTTGACTGGACTCAAAATAAACCACATGAAATCCTGCCAATTCTAGTTCTGTCTTGAGGCGTTGCAATTCCGTTGACTTACCACAGCCGATATGACCCGTAAATAACTGGCAGGTTGGCTCATCTGGAGAAATCCGAACGATAGTCCGTTGCAATTCTTCGACAATCTTGCAACCACGTACATCAGCAAAATCTATGTAATACTGCTGATCTAGTACGTTACTTATATTTAGCGTGTAGCTGGGGTTACATGCCTTATAAAAACGTGACAAATTTAATGTCGTTTTCATGTATGTAGAGGTGTATGTAGATGCAGTTTAGTTTGGATTTTTTATACAATTAATCCCTATCTGGGATGTAGACACAGGATTGACTCGCAAGGTGGTATTGTCTTGCAAAAAACAGCAGTTGTTGCAGAATTACTGTCAGTAGTATGGTAGAGATTTAATTGACCCTAATAGCGAATGGCACTAAGATAACGCAAACCCATTATCTACAAAGCTTTTAGGTGTGGGGTGTAGGGTGTGGGGTATAGTGACGTTTGCGCGGGCGTTGCGTAGCAAAGAAATTTATTCATGTTCGCACTTATTTTTACTTTTATTGATTTTTTCCGAACCTACACCTATCCCCTATACTCAGACCTGGCAAGGATTTCATCTTTTATTCGTACCATTCGACCCGTCAGGACTTAAGCATATCTGTCCTTTTTACACCTGCTATTGAGGTTTTGACAATCTCTCGCTTTTGTTTGACGTGCCACAAAATTATCTAGTTGAGTAAATGTGTAAAAAAGCTTACGACAGTTCATAGTTCTTAGTTTGGATATCTGAGGAGCCTAGCTGGTATTAATTATAGCAATGTATACAGAGTCAAGGAATATTTGAATACCATTTAACATTCTATTTGTCAATAAAACAAAAACCTAAGCATCTTGATTAAGATTTTGTAATCTTTAGGAACTAAATCTTCAAAAATAACTTGTCAAAAAGGCTACAGTCAGTTAAAAATGGACACCGGAAACTTTAAATCAACGATGACTAGCGCCATAATCCTTGTGTAGTTACTGTAAAGTGTTACTAAAAATAAAAAAAGTCTTGAGGAGAGCGGCTAAAACATGCCAACAGTGTTTACTGAAATTAATAATGATACAAGAGTGTCAAGGAATTTAGATTGCAAGCAAAAAGGGGTGTGAATGGCTGGCATAATATCAGTTTCTCGCACGCATCTAGCCCAGCGTCGTCAGAAATTGCGTCGGCGGAGGCAGATGAGAATTATTCAAGCTATTTGGCGAACCTTTGCCATTACTGGTTTGGCGAGTGGATTGCTGTGGATGGCAGTCCAACCGATGTGGATGCTAAAGGCTCCCAAACAAATAGTGATGAAATCAGGCAATAAATTACTGTCGGATCAAACAACTCAGTCATTGTTGGTGCTATCTTATCCTCAGTCTTTGTGGCGGATTGAACCGTCGGCGATCGCAAATTCTTTGAAGAAGCAACCAACTATTGCCCAAGCGATCGTCAGACGCCGCCTGTTTCCTCCTGGATTAATCATTGAAATTCAAGAACGAGTACCTGTAGCGGTAACTCAAACGCGTGGCAACAAAAAAGTAACAATCGGCTTACTAGATGCAAGTGGGGCTTGGATGCCTTTAGAAAAATATACATCACTGAATCCCACTAAAAAATTACCCAATCTCAGAGTGATTGGTTCGCCAAATAAATATTGCCTCTACTGGACTCAACTCCATCAAGCTGTGAGCCAAAGTCCTGTGAAAGTGATGGAAATTGATTGCCAAAATCCAACAAATTTAATTTTGAAAACAGAACTAGGAAATGTGCATCTCGGTATTCCAGGTCCCCAGTTATCTGAACAAATTAAGGTACTCGCCCAAATGCGCCATTTACCAACAAAATTTAATTCCGGTCAAATAGAGTATATTGATCTGAAAAATCCCGAACTTCCATTAGTACAAATGAACCAAAAAGATCAAAAATTAACTCCCAAAATTCCTAAAAACATCTAGTGTGTTTATTGTTTTGATAGCTCCTAGTAAATTAAGAAGCTTTATGCTGATAAATATATTTATTATTTTCAGTTTTCCAGCAAATCGCCCGAAAATCGGCATTAACTTCTAATTAAAATGAGAAGATCGATCAAAAAATCTCCATTGCGAGTAACATACCCTCAATTGTTACCCTAACATCTAATAGTAGGGTGCAAGATGTCAGACAATCTAATGATGGTCTATGGCGTGCAAAACGCCTTCTGCTCATACATTTTTTGACTAAACCCAGTGCAAAAAAGAGAAGGATTCAGACTCGTGAACAGAGGCCACTGATGAGAACGGTTTACGCCACCATCCAAGTGCAGAGGCAAAAAGCTCTGGCTTTGGTCTGTTGAGGATACTTCCAAAGACAGTTTACTGAAGTTTAAATCTGTAACGAAAAATGCCGCCCAAAGTTGCGTAAGCATTGTTTCTGGGCAATAAGTTTGAATTTCTCTGTGCTGTAATTCCTATTAGGTGACGAAATCTCTTAGGAAATCTTGATTTGTTGGCAGCACTAGTGAGAGTTCTTGTAGGATAGACTATTGCTCCAACAAAGTGGCCATTGAGACCACCCAAACAACAAATTAATCAGGTATAGTCTGACAAGTAAATTCTTGCTTAGTTTAACCTTAAAAATAAGTAAGTAGAAGGTAAATTTTGTGTCTAAAGTTGCAATCATCCCCAATGGTGAAACATATTAACAATATTATTATTGAGGCAGAGAAGATACGCTGTAGTGTGTCTTTACAAGTTATGCCTTCGGCTGAGAATAATGAAGAAATTAATGTCTGGTTGAAGTTATACAAGTCAGTTTTAGATAAATATAGGTATACTTCTCTAGAATTGGCTGTGCGATCGGCTGCTTTAAAAGCTTATCCCATAGCAAATTTTCGCACTGCCAATTCTGTTAGGCTTGGCAGTAGTGAAAACAATAAAGAACAACGCCATAATATTGTGGCATTGTCAAACTAAAGTTGACTCTTAGGTGAATAACACCTGAAAAAGTCGTTTATCTACCCTTTCACAAATCCAATGACACTTGATAATAACCAAGGACTTAACTATAAAAATTCCCAATCTACGGGACAGCCGGGGTTCTCTCTGGCAGTTAACTCGACTAATCCCTTTAATAACTCCGGGATGAACTTCGGACAAAATCACGATAATAAGAAGATTTTTGCGGAAAATAGCCGAATTGGGGAGATTGTTCCAGGTCGGGTCGCCAACATCAAAGTGATTGGTGTCGGTGGTGGTGGTGGCAATGCTGTTAACCGCATGATCGAGTCTGATGTCTCTGGGGTAGAGTTTTGGTCAATTAACACTGATGCCCAAGCTCTTACCTTAGCTGGCGCTCCAAGTCGATTGCAAATTGGGCAGAAGCTAACACGAGGTTTAGGAGCAGGTGGTAATCCTGCTATCGGTCAAAAGGCAGCTGAGGAATCACGGGACGAAATTGCTACGGCTTTAGAGGGTGCAGATTTAGTATTTATCACTGCTGGTATGGGGGGTGGTACTGGGACGGGTGCAGCACCAATCGTGGCAGAAGTGGCCAAAGAAATGGGCGCTCTTACTGTTGGTGTAGTCACACGTCCATTTGTTTTTGAGGGTCGCCGCCGCACCAGCCAAGCGGAACAAGGTATTGAAGGACTAAAAAGTAGAGTAGATACACTGATCATTATCCCTAACAACAAACTGCTGGAAGTGATCCCCGAACAAACGCCTGTGCAAGAAGCTTTTCGCTATGCAGATGATGTGCTACGTCAAGGGGTACAAGGTATTTCTGATATCATCACGATCCCCGGTTTGGTAAACGTTGACTTTGCTGATGTCCGAGCGGTGATGGCAGATGCGGGATCGGCACTGATGGGAATTGGTGTGAGTTCTGGAAAATCTAGAGCTAGAGAAGCTGCGATCGCAGCTATTTCTTCACCATTACTAGAGTGTTCTATTGAAGGCGCTAGAGGGGTTGTATTTAATATCACAGGTGGTACTGACCTGACTTTGCATGAAGTGAATGCAGCCGCAGAAGCAATCTATGAGGTAGTCGATCCCAACGCCAATATTATTTTTGGGGCTGTAATTGATGACAGGCTCCAAGGTGAGGTCAGAATTACTGTAATTGCCACCGGATTTACAGGTGAAGTGCAAGCTGCGGTACAACAAAGCGTGGCTAACGTTCGAGTAGCACCTAATACTTCAAAGCGTCCAACAACACAGCAACCCGCAGTTAATCCCACAACCTCAACTCCAACTCCAAGTCCAACTCCAACTCCAACTCCAATTCCAGAACCAAAAGAAAAACCTGGATTAGATATACCTGATTTTCTGAGAAACCGACGCACACCAAGGAATTAAAAGATTTGAGATTTTAGATTAACTTAGCAGTCTCAGGTCAAGCTGAACGCTGTATAAAATCTGCTACTTCTACCAGGGTTTTACTAAGGGTAGGGATAAGCAATCTTTTGCCATCCCCAGTTTTGCCAATTAGTAAAAAACTCATCAACGCTACTTTATAGAATGAATTTGGGCAGGAGTCTACTGGCTTGTATGTCCAGCTATGCTTTCAGAAAAAACGATAGGAATACCTGCCCAACTAAGGATGCATCACGATAACGTAGCGTTAGCGATGCAGGAGCGTCACAACCCCTCCTAGACATGGATACATCTACCCCTCACAATCTATTAAACTCACACTCAGTATAAATAAATACACTTACTTAAAGTAAGTAGTATATAAAAACCACCCACGCAAGTGGCCGAAGGAAATCTGTTTGCTGGGGAATAGGACATCAAACAGAAAAATAAATGTAAATTATTTTTGGATTTTTAGTGTCTGTTCAATCCATTGAATAACCTGATGACCAAGACGAGTACCGTCTAGACGGTCAATCTCACGGATGCCGGTAGGACTAGTGACGTTAACTTCAGTTAAGTAGCCACCGATAACGTCAATACCCACAAAAATTAAACCGTTTTGGCGTAAGCGTTCGGCTACTTGGGTACAAATTTCATACTCTCTTGGGGTAATTTCGGTTTGAGCGACTGTACCACCAGTTGCCATATTATTGCGAAAATCAGTTCCACTAGAGAGGCGATTGAGCGCGCCTATTGGTTCACCATTAAGCAAGATAATTCGCTTATCTCCTTCTTTTGCCTCCGGTAAATAAGTTTGTACCATTACTGGCACTTTACCTTGGAGGGTACT
>NZ_JABXKI010000427.1 GCF_017115095.1 Nostoc sp. NMS4
CCCATTCTTATCTAACGTTTCTCAATAAGAAATCTGGCTGACCACAACTTTTTTGCGATCGCTTCAAAATTTCGGCGCTACAAATACCAGGTTCACCGTTTTTGGAATAACAAAAGAAGACTTCTTGCAAAAATCTGCCTGAACCAGAACAAAAAGGTGCTACACCATCAGCAGTAATTTGATTATTCGCAGTCACAAATGAATTTTTAAAATTTGTAATTGTGGTACGCACTGGTTTATTAGGGCGATTATAAGCTGCGGGAATAGCGATCGCATCTTTTAATTTTTTACTCAATCCCAAGTATTCCGCAGGAGTTTTCCCCGAACAAGTACCATGTTTTTCCCATTCATGATCGTAAAGTTTATTACTAGGATACAAATTGGGAAACTGTTGCTTTACTTGCGCCGGTAATTTTTGCGTGGAACAATTAGCTGGATAACCAGTTTGATACTGCGGCCACAAACCATGTAGTACAAAACCAAGTTTCCTTCCAGAACCGCACTGCTGCGGGTCACGGCTACCATTTGCCGCACAATAATCTGGCGACCAAGAAAGTGTCAGTACATAAAAATCAAATTTACCTGGAGTACCGCGATTTTGAGCAATGGCAGCATTAGGTAGAAAAAGACTAGTAATTAACAGAGAAGATGCAATGAAAAGTTTCTTAACCTGCATATAAACACTGACCTTACTTTAAAACTAAGTTTATACAAGATACATTGTTAAGAGTCAAGAGTTAGAATTTCTTGCCAATTCCTTATTCCCCAATCGCCAACGAATTCAGAAAAAGCAAATCTTGATGGGAATTCTGGGATATCCTTAGATAAGTGAAAGATTTGCCAAAAAATAGTAAGAATGAAGCTGGCAGCAAGAGTAAGTCAGGTAACACCTTCATTAACCTTAGCGATCGCAGCCAAGGCTAAGGCACTGAAGGCAGAAGGAATAGATGTTTGTAGTTTTAGCGCTGGAGAACCAGATTTTGATACCCCAGCGCATATTAAAGCCGCAGCAGTCAAAGCTTTGGATGAAGGCAAAACCAAGTATGGTGCAGCCGCCGGAGAACCAAAGTTAAGGGAAGCGATCGCCCACAAGCTTAAAATTGATAATGGTCTTGATTACAAGTCAGAGAATGTCATCGTCACCAATGGCGGTAAGCATTCTCTGTACAACTTAATCGTGGCGCTAATCGATCCAGGTGATGAGGTAATTATCCCTGCACCCTACTGGCTAAGTTATCCCGAAATGGTGACTTTGGTGGGTGGAGTCCCGGTAATTGTCTCTACAGATGCCACGACGGGTTATAAAATTACTCCCGAACAACTCCGTAAAGCCATTACGCCGAAGACGAAGCTATTTATCCTCAATTCTCCATCTAATCCCACAGGGATGGTGTACACGCCAGATGAAATCAAAGCATTGGCGCAGGTAGTAGTTGATGCAGATATCTTTGTTGTCTCTGATGAGATTTACGAAAAGATTCTCTACGACGGTGCAGAACATATCAGCATCGGTTCTCTAGGAAAGGAAATTTTTGACCGGACTTTGATTAGTAATGGGTTTGCGAAAGCTTATTCCATGACTGGGTGGAGACTTGGTTATTTAGCGGGGCCTGTGGAAATCATTAAAGCTGCGAGTACCATCCAAGGGCATAGTACATCTAACGTGTGTACCTTTGCCCAATATGGTGCGATCGCAGCCCTACAAAGTTCTCAAGATTGTGTCGAAGAAATGCGTCAAGCCTTCGCCAAACGCCGCCAGGTAATGCTAGACAGACTCAACGCCATTCCCGGATTGAGTACCGCAAAACCAGATGGTGCTTTTTATCTGTTCCCTGATATCAGCAAAACCGGTCTAAAATCTCTAGAATTTTGTGATGCTTTGTTGGGAGAACATCAAGTTGCAGTCATTCCCGGAATCGCTTTTGGCGCTGATGACAACATTCGCCTTTCCTACGCCACAGATATGGCGACGATTGAAAAGGGAATGGATAGATTGGAGAAATTTGTCAAGTCGCGTATTTAGTTGCTTGTCATTTGTCATTTGTCATTTGTCATTTGTGAGGAGAATTTACCAACTCTTAAAATTTTTAACTCCACCTTTTCGACTCAGAACGGGTGGAGTTGATTTTTAAGCTTGAAGTTCCGAGTTCTGAAATATCAATTTACCTGTAGCTGCTTCAGAATTACTGACTCGTTTACCAAACTTACGCCAACGCCTAGAAGAAGCGATCGCTCGTGTTAATCTAACTAGTGAAGCGGCTAGACGCGAAGTACTAATCGCACCCATTTTATTAGAAGTAGCCCACATTACAAAAGCAATAGTTAATATTGAGTACCCCATTGAAGTTAGTCAGTACCTCAGAGGTGACTTAGATTACTATCTGGAGTCAAAACACAATGTCTTAGTAGTAGAAGCAAAACAGGCAGACTTAACACGGGGGTTTACGCAGTTAGCAACGGAGTTGATTGCTTTAGATACGTGGGTAGAATCAGATGAACCAATATTGTATGGTGCTGTAACTACTGGGGATATTTGGCAGTTTGGTAGTTTTGATCGTCAAGAACAAAAAGTGAGTCAAGATTTAATGTTATATCGAGTGCCAACTGATTTAGAAATCTTGATGCAAATTTTAGTCGGAATTTTGATCCAAGGCTAAATGGATGCAACGCCTCAAGCATCTACTTCTGAAGTTGGTTGATGATTTCCAGCACTTTTTGATTATAATCTTCGATAGCGCCCTTGTTATCGTAAATCAAAGGGTTTAAGACCCCAACAAACAATACAGGTAGCATCATTTTCAGTCGGGGTTTAAATCCCCGTCTGAAAATGTCTTTAATTTTGAATTTTGAATTTTGAATTTTGAATTTTGAATTGTTATCTCCCCAGAGTAAGCGCATTCACACGAATAATCCTGCTACGGTGCAAACAAAATTTGGTAACAGAGGTGAAGATAAGTCATCTGTTGCGAATAACGTTGCTACTAATTTCAGAACTGCTTTTTCTCGGCGATACACTTCAACTTGTTGTAATTGCCAGTTCAAAATCCAATATTCTTGAACTCCTCTAGAAGCATATAATTTTAGCTTGATTTCCTTATCGCGTCGCTCGTTTTGGACTCCAGGGGAAAGTACTTCTACAACCAGTTCCGGCGCTCCCGTTAAATGTCCTTCATTATCAAGTAAAATGGCGAGGCGTTCTTTACTTACCCAAACCACATCGGGAATAACGTTATCTGCATCACTAAAAATAATTCCTGGTGTTGGGACTGCCTCACCAAGACCTGTTGAGAGTGACCAAGTTCTTAATTCTCCACAAATATTTGCTGTGGCTTTTTGATGTCCCCAATGCGGTGCCCTAGTCACAAATAATTCCCCATCGATAATTTCGTAGCGATTACCGTTATCTGGCAATAACTCTAAGTCTGCACTTGTCCAGCGTATCCGTTCATCAATAGTTTGGCTCATCGAAAAAACCTCTAAAATATTGATACTAATATCTTAATGTCATTTGTCATTTGTCATTTGTTATTCTCCTCCATGCCCAATGCCCAATGCCCTACATCAATTCCATCTCCTGCAACCCCTGGCGTAGTCTCTTCGCCTCTTCTGGATTATACCTTTCGTGAAGGGCGATCGCTTTTTTAAAAGCTGTTAAACTATCTTGATGATTGCCAATTTTCAGCAACACTACCCCTAAATTTTGATACGCTTCGGCATAGTTGGGATTTAAGGCGATCGCATTTTGATAATATGCGATCGCATCTGTAAATAAACCCAAAGCTTTAAATGTCATCGCCAAATTATAATGTCCAAAAACAAAATTAGGATCGATTTTCAAAGTTGTGGCGTAAGCAGTTTTCGCACCGTTGAAATCTCCTGCTGCTTTGAGTAAGTTACCCAAGTTGTTGTATGCTCCTAGTTTGAGCATGGGATAAATTGGCAATTTGATGGCCGCTTGATAGTGAGAAATCGCCTGGGGAGATTTTTTTAAGCGACTGTAGGCAATGCCTAAATGATAGTGGAGTTCATATAAAATATCGTAGTTGTCTTCAGCAGTGGTGATTCCATGTCTCAGCAAATCCATACCTTGAGAAATTTTCCCAGTTTGCACATACAACGCCCCTAATTTACTGCAAACATAGGGATCATTAGGATGAGTTGCGAGAAACCCTGACATCGCCGTAGCAGCTTTGGCATATTTGTTATTTTGAGCGATCGCGCTTTTTTGATATCCTGTGTGTACAAGTGCAACGCCAGGTAAATAACCTATTTGCCAATGAGGTTCTTTAGTTAAAATTGCTGCCACACTATCATCTACTAAGGCATGATAAGGACGGTCAAAACGAATATCTGGATGATTGCGGAATAACCTGGAAACCAGAGAATAGGGAGATTGTTCTGCACCAACTTCCTGGCGGACGAGGTTGATAAGCAGGTATTCGTCTCTTGCGATCGCCTCTCGTAACTGCGGTACAATTGCAGGAGTCAGAGTTTCATCAGCATCTAATACCAAAATCCAATCACCAGTGACATATTTTAAAGCTGCATTCCGGGCAGCACTAAAATCATTAGACCATTTAAAATGATGAACTTTTGCACCGAGTTGTTGAGCAATATTAGGAGTGCGATCGATTGAGCCTGTGTCTAACACTACCATTTCATCCACCACTTTTTTGACACTGCTTAGGCATTTAGGCAGTGTTGCGGCTTCGTTTTTGACAATCATACACAGACTCAAACTCATAATTTCAAAATTGGGAGTGGGGGGATGTGGTTCGACTTCGCTCACCAACCGGGAGATGAGGGAGATTTCAAGGAAAGTGAGGTACACAAGCTAAGTACATAATTTCGTAAGTTCATAGCGAATCCCTCTGCGTACCTCTGCGCTTCCCTCAGCGTTCCTACCCTGCGGGAAGGCAAAGTGCCTATGCGTTTAAAACCGTTACGAATTAATGCAAAGCTGTACTACTAAGTCTCAAAGGCAGGTATAAAGCGTGTTTTCTCCTGAATTCTGAATTCTGAATTCTGAATTCTGCCGTATAAAGTAACATCTCTACTTCTTGTTCCCTTTGACAGTGATAGACTGTGGATAGTGGAGAATTTGCCTCGATTGTGAAATGTTACAATCAAGGCTTTTGTATGGGGCAGAAACCCTAACAACTGGTGTCAATGATGACAGTGTAATGGATAAACTGCCAATATAAATAACCAGTGCAAATTTATGCCGATCCATCTGAGTTTACAGGTAATATAAAATTGCTAACGTAAGCGTAGCCCTTCGTAGACATCGCATCAGGGAGTATTACCTGAATCTTGATTGGACTAACTATTTAGCTATTATTACCCATTTTTTATGATTATATAACTATAATACACATTATCTAATTAGTCATATATGTAATGAAAAACTCATTTACCAGAACAGCAGAATTACTTCGCCAAAATTTCCAAAAATATTTGCGATCGCTTAACCGGTGGTTTTCAGATACACCAGAAAGGGCGCTTTTAGAAGCTTATCAAGCAGCTCAGAGAATTAAAAACATTGAGATCGAACATTTTGATCGCAAAAAAATATCTTCACAATCAGTAAACTACACTGAAAACGTAATGTCTTATTGGCAAGTATATCTTAATAAGAACCTAACTATTATTAAGATCAGGCTTGCAGAATTCCAGCTTAGTCGCGGAATGGTCAATATCTCCGATCCTGTTTTATTAGAAAAATTGAAGGTGATTGATGAAGTAGTAGAAACCTACGCTATCAAAGATGAAGAAAATAATAATACTCCATTAGCGTTAACTTATCATCCTTTAAAAATCAATAATAACGAAATCAAAAAACAGTTAGACTCATCTAACATAACTGATGTTAAAGTTAAACAACCTCCAACTCAACAGACTGGAGTTCCTCCAAGTTCTATTGGCAGAAAAATTAATAAAATTCAAGTCGATTTAGCACCGCAGACAGAAGAAGAGTTTCTCAGAAATTATCGGATTTCCAAAAGTAGAACAATAATTGCCTTAAGATTTTTGATAGTTCTAATTGTTGTACCGCTTTTAACTCAATATTTATCTAAAGAATTTATAGTAACTCCAATATTAGAAAGAGTTAGGGGAGATAACGTAACTAAAGTTTTTCTCAATTCTGACATGGAAAAAGAAGCTCTCCATGAGTTACATAATTTTCAAGAAGGACTAAGATTTGAATATTTGCTTAATCAAGCGCCAACACTTTCTTCAGAGCCAACACAAGAAAAAATAAAAAGTAAAGCAATTGAAATATCGGAAGAGTTTCGCAGAAAAAGTAATAGTAATATTAGTAATGCTTTTGCTGATTTGATATCACTATTTTCTTTTGGGATAGTTATCGCTATTAGCAAAAAAGAAATTTTGATTCTTAAGTCTTTTATGGATACCATTGTCTCTGGTCTCAGCGATAGCGCCAAGGCTTTTTTGATTATTCTCTTTACAGATATATTTGTAGGATTTCACTCACCAGATGGGTGGGAAGTCCTTCTTGCAGGATTGGCAGAACATTTAGGTTTGCCAGCCACTCGAAATGTAATCTTTCTCTTTATTGCGACATTTCCGGTAATTTTAAACACTATCTTTAAATACTGGATCTTCCGCTATCTCAGTCGTTTATCTCCATCGGCATTAGCTACATTAAAAGAAATGGACGAGTAATTTGTAATTCCCAAATACCTAAGTTCGCTTACTTTGAGTAAAGAATGTGTTTTTTACCATAAATTAATTAATCACAAATTACCTTTGCGACACAGCAACGTCATTACAAATTACGAATTATTTTCACGCATTTGTCACTTGATTCGCTAGGCTATGTATATCCTGGTTTTTCCGAAGCGTACTATGGATTTTGAAAGCAAAGCTAATGCCTCAACTCCCACAGATAACATAGAGTTTGCTCAACCAACTACTACCCGTAAGCCTCTGGAATTGCTGCGAGATACTGAGGCTTTGCTACGTCGCACAACTGTAGCAAAACTGTCGCCGATTTTGCCACCAAAACTGAGCAATAGATTCCAAGCAACCTCATCTTTGGCAGATGACTCCTTTAAGGAACTGGCAGAAATTGACCTAAATACTATTAGTGATTTTGAACTGCGTCCTGCACGAATTTTTGTTGGTTTAAGCCTTGTTGGTTTTGGGGCGCTCATGATATTGATGCTGTTGCTATACTTAAATACATTGCATCCAAAAACCAGTACAGTTGAGCAGATTCGACAATATTGGTATCAATATATTTGGTTTGTCAGTTTAGGTGTTACGGGAATGTTTATTTTAGGACGTGAAGCAATGCGTCCTATGCCAAAGCGAGGGAAGTAATTTGTAATTAAGTTTAGGCAGAATAAATTGAAGCCTAAATCTAAATCCCCGGATGCTAAAAGCGTAGCTTGCTTTCCCAGAGGGGTACGCAGTTGTGTATTTGATTGCGGTGCGACAAAGTTTGAAGTACCTCAACACGACTTT
>NZ_JABXKI010000321.1 GCF_017115095.1 Nostoc sp. NMS4
TCTCGAATACAACACCATAAAAGTTTTCAGACATTCTCTAAAAGGAAAAATGACCTTTGAGTCTAACTTAATTCTCAAAGGTCATTTCAAAATTCCTAGTGTAATTAGTAACGGCTACATTTTTAGAATATGCAAACTCCATCTGTGCGTGAGCAAAATACAACAAATCCTTTTTCAGCCTTGATTCAGTTGTGGCAGGATGTGAAAGTAGTTGCCGGGCCTTATTGGTATCCAACAAAAGCAGAAGGGAGAGCATTTTCAGATGTGATTCGCTCATGGGGAATGCTCATTTCCTTAGTATTATTAATAGTCGTAATTGTCGGTGCAAATGCTGCAAATAGTTACTGGAATCGCTATGTAATTGATATCGTTATCGAACAGAGAGACCTTGATAAATATAATAGCACTTTATGGCTATCCAGTCTCATCATTGTAGGAATGATCTTGTTAGTGACTCTTTTAAGATATGTCAGAAAAAAAATAATTCTTGACTGGTACAAATGGCTAAATCTTAATGTTTTAGAAAAATATTTAAGCAATCAAGCTTATTATAAAATCAATTTTAAATCTGATATAGACAATCCAGATCAACGCTTATCCCAAGAAATAGAACCCATTGCTAGTATTGGCTTGAGATTCTCATCTTCTTTACTAGAAAAATCTTTAGAAATGGGAAGTTCTTTGATAATTCTCTGGATAGTTTCTTCACAAATTGCAATTTATTTGGTTGTTTATACAATTATAGGTAATTTAATAGCTGTATACTTGAATCAAGGAATAAATAAAGTTAGCCAAGAAGAACTTGCATTTAAAGCAGATTTTACATATTGCTTAACTCATGTTCGTAATCACGCGGAATCAATCGCTTTTTTTCAGGGAGAAGATGAAGAATTTAATATAATTCAACGCCGCTTTAATAATGTTTTAAAAACTGCTGAACGTCGGTTGAATTTAGAGAGAGGACAAGACGCTTTTGGCAGAGCATATCAGTCTGCCATTAGCGTGTTCTCGATGTTTATTCTTACACCTTTATTTCTTCAAGATCAAATTGATTATGGACAAATAAACCAAGCTAGTTTTGCTTGCTTTATGTTTTCCAATGCTCTAGGAGAACTAATATCTGAGTTTGGAATTTCAGGAAGATTTTCTAGCTATGTAAAGCGTTTAGCAGAGTTTTCAGATGCGCTACAGGCTGCTAGTAAACAACCAGAGAACGTCAATACTATTCAAATTCTAGAAGAAGAACGTTTAGCTTTTGAGAATGTCACTTTACAAACGCCAAATTATGAACAGGTAATTGTTGAAAATTTGTCATTTGCTGTTGCCCCAGGCGAAGGGTTATTGATTGTTGGCCCTAGTGGTAGAGGTAAAAGTTCTTTATTGAGAGCGATCGCTGGTTTGTGGAATGCGGGGACTGGGCGTCTAGTGCGTCCTCCCCTAAAAGAAGTATTATTCTTACCCCAACGGCCTTATATCATTTTAGGGACTTTGCGCGAACAATTGCTCTATCCTCACACAGACAGGAAAATGAGCGATCGCGAACTTGAACACATTTTGCAACAAGTTAACCTGCAACACTTACTTAACCGCGTAGATGGTTTTGATACAGAAGTTCCTTGGGAAAATATATTGTCTTTAGGAGAACAACAACGCCTCGCTTTTGCGCGGCTATTAATTACACATCCTAGTTTCACTATCTTAGATGAAGCAACGAGTGCTTTAGATTTAAATAACGAAGGTAATTTATATCAACAGTTACAATCAACGAAAACAACTTTTATCAGTGTTGGACATAGAGAAAGCTTATTTAATTATCATCAATGGGTATTAGAGCTTTCACAAGAATATAGTTGGCAACTTGTTTCTATACAAGATTATCAATTGCAAAAAGGGATTATTATTAAACCAGTTGAAAAAGAGCAAATTACGATAGATATTTACCCTAAAAATGAACTTAAAATAAAACCAGAATCAGCAGCGAACGCCACACTTGTAGGACTTTCTCATAAAGAGCTTCAGACATTAACAGACTGTTCTATTGCTACCATCAGAAGCAAGGCTAGTCAAGAAAAGTCTGTGACTACTAGGGATGGTGTAACCTACCGCTATAACAAAAACCCGGAGGTATTGAAATGGGTAAGAGTTTAGTAACTATTTGTATATTTCAAAATAAGTGATGCTAACTAGAAAGCAAAAACAATTAGTTACTTATAAATCTATTACGATTTATGAAACACATTATAAATTTCCTACTTTAAAAAATCAAAAACTAAAAGAAGTTCAAAGAAAAATTAGAAAATGCCAAAGTTTAATTAAAGAAGGTACTAAATATAATTCTTATTTTTGGGGAATAATCAAATGGAAAAAAGAAATTAGTCAAGGAGAAACTTTAGTAGAGGTTAAATTATTAATTACAGATTATATTCAACTTCTTGATTTTTTAGAAAATTATAAAAATAGTTATCAAAATTTTTTATTAAAATTTATAGATGACTGGAAAAATCTATTTAACCAAAAATATTATGAAATTATAAAAGTCAATCAAGAAAGAAATAAGCTAGAGATAAAAAATCATAAAAATTCTCAAATAATTGACAAGCTAAAATGGGAAGAAGAAGAAAATTTAAAATCTATTTTGCTGTTAAGTAATACTAACTTTTTAATTTTAGAAAAAGTAAAACTACTCAGCGAAGGAATTAAAAATTTAGCGGAAGATACCAAAAATCAAAAGCGAGCTATTCAGAAAATACTTAAAGATATAGAGGTGTATCAAGAAATTTATGAATACCAAGTCAGAGCTACAAAAATTCGTCAAGAAATAGCAAAAATAGCTGAAACAGCAATTAATCTAGAAAAGTCTCTACAAGATTACTTTAGTCCGTTTCAATCTTTAATAGATGATGTAGTAAAAGTAGATGCAGATTTTTATGCAATTGTAGGAGAAATTCAAAATTTAGCAAGTAGTACTCTAAATTCTCAAGGTAATTTATTAACGATACAAGATACTAGTACGATATCTCATGACATCCTCAATTTATTAGTGGCAAGTTATGAGAAAAAAGATAGACTGCAAGATGCTTTTTTTCAGTCAGAATTATTAGATTTGCAGGTTCATAACTTTGATTTAAGTAAATATGAGATAACTTTAAATCAAGCGATTTACCTAATATCTAATTATATGTCTACTCAACTGGTTGCTCAAAAGAAAGTGCTAGGGATAGAAGAAACAGATATTGCTTCTTCTGATTCTCAAGTTGTTATTGAAAAAACAGACTTGGTGGAACAACTTAATAATGATAATGATATTGAGTTGACCACAGAATTTAAAAGTAATTGGAATATTGATTACAGTAAATTGCAAAACCTTCTGACACAGTACAAGTGGCAAGAAGCTGATATTGAAACAACGAAATTAATGTTACAAGTCATGGGTAAGAATGATTGGAATGAAGTTTATCAACAAGATATTCTTAACTTTTCATGTCAAGCTTTTCATAAAATTGATCGACTTTGGCAACAATACAGTCATGGTTACTTTGGCTTTAGCGTTCAGCAAAGTATTTGGAACGAAATAGGCGGTCAAATAGATTATGAAACAGAAAAAAGACTTGGCGATCGCCTGGGTTGGCGAAAAGAGGGAAACTGGTTAAATTACGACCAACTAACTTTTAAATTATCCCCGACGACACCGATGGGACATCTACCAGTTAAATGGTTACATTATGACCAAAATATATTAGACATACCTTCATATTCATCTACCACCCCCCTGTCAATGGCAGCTTGGCGAGTTGGATCTTGGCTAGTATGGCAGATGCATTTATTTTTCACTCGTGCTAAAACTTGTCATGAAACTTTACCATGAGTGAATCGTACATTATTTAATAATCGGGGAGAAAGCTAATGAATAATATGAATCTATCTGATACAGAAATAGAAATTTTACTTTTTGGAAAATGGCGTTTTAATACAAATTGGGAAAAAATTTCTATTGAATTTAAAGATAATATGACTTATGAGCAAACTAGAATTCAAACGTTTCTTTTATCTAAACCTAGCGAATTTGTCACGGGTAATAAATTTACTGGTGTATGGCACGTAAATGATAGAAGATTATGTTTAATTGTTAAAACTGTTCCTAAATCATTTTTCAATTTGCGATTTAGATTTGGCAGATATGATAGCTAGCATCTACTCTATATTTATAACAGAAAATTATGAAGTTATTGAAATTAATAAATTAAAATTTATAATCAGCGATAAAAATCAGAGAATTGCTGGTATAAAAATCAATTAATACTTTTTCCATGCTTGTAATATTAACTTAAAAAATCTATGTAAAATACTAAGTCTGTATAAGTTATTACGATTTTGTGTTTTTGTAGTAGACTTCCTGAAATTAATTTACAATATTAATCTTATGCATAGAGAGCTTAGAAAATATTAGAGCTTGCAAAATTTATTGTGCTAACCTAGTTTAGTGCCATTAAGACTAACTAGAACTTGAATTTAACTCGTTTTTACCTTACTTATGTATTCCTTTTGAATGGTTGGGCTTTCTGATAATGTGCATACCTAAAATTTTTAAAGTATTATTGTTATGCCGGATAGTGAGTGATGTTAACTCTTGACCTAACACATAAAAGCTACCCATAATACTAACCCAATTGTACAGTCCGTTTTTTGGTCTGTTAAGCGTTATTGTCGCATTCCTTCGATTATTTGCTCCTTTAAGTATTAAAATACCACCAAAATTAAAACTACCGGATGCAATTAATTTGCTGCTATTAACGCTAGCCGTGATATTGGCAAAGGTATAGCCTAAAAACTTAAGGCTTCCTGCAATACTGGCAGAATTATTGATATTACCATTAGCTCCTTTACTCAGAGTGACTGTAGCGCCGTTAAAAGCTAAAATGCCAAAATTGAAATTACTTGTAGCTTGAAACCCGCTCTCGTTCAGGCTGATACCTAACGCCGTGAATTGTTTACCTAAGAGAGTAACATCGCCTAAACCAAAGACCTCTTTATTAGTTAAATCAAGTTTAAAACTAGGAACATTGAGCTTTATAACATTACCTAAATTAAGAGCTACATTATTAATTGAAACGTTTTGAGTGTTAAATGATAAAGTGCCGCTACCCAAAGATTGATTAAAAGCAATAATATTTGCTGTTCCTATTGCGCTTTGATTCTGCAAATTAACTGTGAGGTTCGGAATAGTAAAAGTCAAGAAACCTGCTAAAGTCAGCCGAACATTCCTCAGATTGACACTATTTTGAGTAACATCAAACATAATACCTGCTAGGGTATTCCCAAAAACTGAAATTGTTCCTAAACCACTACCGCTACCAGATTTTATATCGAGACTCAGGGCATCAACATCAATACTCAACAGATTGCCTAAACTCAGGTAAAAATTTTTAAAGGTAGTATTGGTAGGAGTAATTTTAAATTCAACATTCGCAATTTCGTTATTAAGAATTTCTAGATAACCATCTCCCTGAAGATACTGCTCACTAGGCGTTACCTTTAAAGATAAATCTAAACTATCGTCATCTGTTCCCTTTATTTTCAGAAATCCTAAATCAACTTCCAGAACTTTTAATGAACCAGAGATATTATTAAAAGTTTTATCTCCTTGAAGGATTAAGATTGCCTCATGCCCCCAAGCATTAAGTTTGCCATTAATTTCTAAACCTTCTGATATCGCTTGAGCCGCAATTATTGTCGGAAAAGGAACATACTTAATTAAAGGATTGATTTTTCCGTCTCCATCCCCATCAATTGATTCGATGTTTAAGTTTAGTAAGCTTTCTAAAAACCCTAGTGCTTTGTTAACTAAATCAGTTGAAAAACCTACTTGTTTGCTAAGAAAGGAAGCGACTGGCCCCCGCCACAAATCTATTAAGCTAATCGCTTGCTTCGGATTTAAAATTAAAGCTAATCTTTCAGGATCATTAGTGTCCATGATAAAAGCTACCTCAAGGTCTGTTTTTTCCCATTTCAAATCACCAATGAAGCCAAAGTTATCGAAGTAAGGAGGTAAATACGTTCCGCCTCCTTGAAACCTGATATTGCGGAGTTCAGTTCCTACCAATCCATAGGGATTACACCAAGATTTTTCACCTTGTTGACAAAAGTATGCTGTTAAAGATTCGGGTTCGAGGGAGAGACTACCAGAGAGAAATAGTTTAGGTTCTTTTTCTTGGGTGGGATCGTAGCCTTGAAGAATCAAATTTCCAGTTAATCCAAAGTTTGGCTCTAAATCAGCCCCAATATTTAACCCTATGAGCAAATTATTAAAAGTAGCTTTAAATTGTTGCTGGGAAAATAGCTGAATATCGCCTACAATATTACCTGTTAAGCTAACCTGTCCTGCCGGATTAAAGTTAATTATGGCTCCTAAGCACCCAATTCCTAAGCTTCGATGAATAAAACTGCTGAAATTTGTCTCGAGATTATTGAAATCAATATTTCCAATAAAGTTAAATCCTCTGCTTAAGTTAATGGAACCTAATTTTGAATGGATGAAAGAATATTCAATATCAGTGATAATTAGCTCTGGGTTGCTTAATTTTAAATCGTTGATAATAGGAAGTTTACTATCTAGGTTGCTAAAAATAAAATCTTCATTTAATTTATATTTTAATGTGTTTTGCTTGCCAAAAAATAATTCAATATCTTGGTTATTTAGTAATCCTTTAAAGCTGAGTTCAACTTCTTGATGATTTTTGTAAAGTTTATATTTTGGTGCGGATATTCTAATTTCAGGCTTGCCAAATATTTCAATAATGATTTTATCAAGCGCTACATTTATATATGGGACTGTACTATGAATGCTAAAAACTTTGTCTAAATTTAACTGCAAATCATGGTCAAAATCTAAATAAGTTCCTGAACTGGACGAGACTAAATTTACGTCATCTGAAAGTCCAAGTTTTGATTTGATAGCATTAGGTAAGGGAATTATTGTGAAATCAATGCTATTAGACATAAGTGAATTGACGTAAATGTGTACAGTGACAAATTAAATAATGTTGAGACAAATTCATGTCATCAAGTTAACTCTTACCACTTTAGGCTTACAATAAATTATGTTGATAAGCTAATCGTCATTCATTTTTCCAGAATGATTCGCTTGTAGTAAGGGCTTCAGCCCTGCTTTTATGCAACTTAAATGCCGATTAGCTTACAACTTGTAAGCTCTCTCTGCTGGTTTTAAGCTTAACGCTAGACAATTTAAGGTTCATACCCTCAATGACATTAATTTGGCACAGCGACAAATAAAAAGTCACTGTACACAAATGAAGCGGGAAACTCAAAAAACACCATTGACTACCTACAATACCTGCTAGC
>NZ_JABXKI010000412.1 GCF_017115095.1 Nostoc sp. NMS4
GCAGCCATCCCACCGTATAAAAGTAATGCCGTAAAACCCACCAAAATCAGCATCCGAATTAACGGTACAAAAGCGGCAGAAAGAGTAATTGCCTTAGAATTACTGCGGCGATAAGCATCACTATCTAATTCCAAACGAGAGGCTTCATAAGCTTCAGCAGTGAAACTTTTAATAGTAGTAATGCCACTGATATTGTTTGACAAACGCGAATTCAGAAAACCTACCTTTTCTCGCACATCAGCGTAACGAGGTGCAAGCAGTTTTTGATAAGCAAAGGAACCCCAGAGGATAAATGGCATCGGTGACAAAGCCATCCACGCTACACTAGGAGCCAAAATAAAGAAAGCAGCGCCAATAATTAGAACAGTTGCCGAAACTTGGATAATATCATTTGCTCCCCCATCCAAAAACCGCTCTAATTGGTTAATATCATCACTGAGGATAGACATTAAACCGCCAGTGCTGCGTTCTTCAAAATAAGCCAATTCCAACTCTTGCAAATGTTTGTAGGCATCTAAACGTAAGTCATGCTGAATATTCTGAGCCAAATTCCGCCAAAGTCGAGCGTAGGCGTACTCAAAAACAGATTCTAGTATCCAAATGATCACAGTGAGGAAGGAAATAATCAAAAATTGTTGAAAGACATCCCGTACCCCTAACTGTGCAATTATGGAATCCTGTTGCTTGACTACCACATCCACCGCCACGCCAATTAAGCCGGGTGGTGCTAAATCGAAAAATTTATTCAGGGTAGAATAAGCAGTCGCCAGCCAAATTTGTTTACGATACTGGTGTCCATACTCTAGCAAACGCTGGAGAGGATGCGCTGAATGTTTACGCCTTCTTGATGCCCGATGAGATTTTAATACAGTAGCCACGGCTTTTTACGGTTTCGTGTCACTGATATTACCACGGAAAAAAGTTTTGAGTCTTGAGTCCTGAGTCTGAAGATTGATTCAGACAGACTAATGAGACACTTAAACTAGTAACTGGGGACTAGGGACTAGGGATTAGGGACTGGGGGAATAATTATGACAAATAACAAATGACAAATTCATAATTGGAGAAAATAATTTGAAAAATCAGCAATTAGGTAATTGGCAAACCACAGTTTTTGGAATTGTGTTAGCAATACTAGTGATTATTGGACTAAATGCCTTTATCATTATTAACCCAGGACAAGCAGGAGTAATTAGTATCTTGGGTAAAGCGAGAGATGGTGCTTTATTGGAAGGTATTCACGTGAAACCGCCTTTCATCACCGTGATAGATGTGTATGATTTGACGGTACAGAAATTTGAAGTGCCAGCAGAGAGTTCCACTAAAGATTTGCAAAATTTATCTGCCAGGTTTGCGATTAACTTTCGCCTCGATCCGATCAAAGTAGTTGAAGTTAGAAGGAAACAAGGAACATTAGAAAATATTGTCTCAAAAATCATTGCCCCTCAGACACAAGAAGCATTTAAAATTGCCGCAGCCAGAAGAACAGTAGAAGAAGCAATTACCAAACGAAGTGAATTAAAAGAAGACTTCGATCAAGCATTAGGCGATCGCTTAGACAAATATGGGATAATTGTGTTAGATACTAGCGTAGTTGATTTAGCATTCTCGCCAGAATTTGCCAAAGCAGTTGAAGAAAAACAAATTGCTGAACAACGGGCGCAAAGAGCCGTTTATGTAGCACGTGAAGCCGAACAAGAAGCCCAAGCAGACGTGAATCGCGCTAAAGGTAGAGCAGAAGCTCAAAGACTCTTAGCAGAGACACTCAAAGCCCAAGGAGGACAGTTAGTTTTACAAAAAGAAGCAATTGAAGCTTGGAGAAGTGGCGGCGCTCAGATGCCCAAAGTCCTCGTTATGGGTGGTGAATCAAAAAGTGGTGTTCCCTTCATATTCAATCTTGGGAATGTTCAAAATCAACCTTAATTAGAGTCAACAATACTTAGTAAGTTAGGCTAGTCCCAACTCAAACACAACGGAAAAACCAACCAATTAATTCATAATCGAAGTTTATGTCAACCCCCAATCCTCAAAATCTCACCGCCGAAGACGCGAAAAAACTACTGAACAAATTCAACTGTCTAGATATTGCCCCTATTCTCAATCCATCAGAGAAAATAGTAACTCGTGATGCTTTAATTTTGCTCACCAAGCTTGCTGATTACCAAATTTTAGGAATTTGTGCTGATACCGCAGAAGAAGGAATCTTGGCAATGAAAACTTATTCTCTGGCTTTGGGTTATGAACCACCAGATAATTTACTTACACCTGAAGGCCCAGTTTATATCAAACTAAATGGGAAAAATGGCTTGTGTTATCTTGATTCTTATGCAGGACATCATCGGGGGGTATTAGTATCTTGCCAGTCTTACGACGAAGGGGGAATCAACGAAATGTATGGACACCTTCCCTTGGATTTATTTATATAGAATTTGGCAAATGTAGGTAGGGTCTTGCCTTGCCTACTCACTAATCAAAAATAATTAACGACTGAAATCTTATGAGTATCATTACACTACAATCAGTAAAAAAAGACTTTGGTATCAAGGAAATTTTAAAAGATGCTAGCTTTAGCCTTGATGCTACCGATAAAGTTGGTTTAATTGGTACTAATGGTTCTGGAAAATCAACTCTATTAAAGATGATAGCTGGTCTAGAATCGATTGATAGCGGGCAAATTTTAATCAACTCCGGTTCTAAAATTATCTACTTACCCCAGCAGCCAGATTTAGATGAGAATCACACAGTTTTAGAGCAAGTTTTTGCTGACAGTGGCGAACATATTGCTTTAGTGCGTGAATATGAGGAACTTTCCGATAAATTGGTTCACTATCCAGATGATAGTCAATTGATGTCTCGTCTTTCTGTGGTGATGCAACAGATGGATACGAGTGATGCTTGGGAATTAGAAACTAATGCCAAAATCATCCTGACAAAATTAGGAATTTCTGACTTTGATGCCAAGATAGGTACTTTATCTGGAGGCTATCGCAAGCGGATTGCTTTAGCCTCAGCCTTGCTATCAGAACCAGATGTTTTGCTGATGGATGAGCCGACAAACCATCTTGATGCTCTTTCTGTAGAATGGTTACAAAGTTATTTAAATCGCTATCGCGGCGCACTTTTTCTGATCACTCACGATCGCTATTTTCTAGATCGCGTTACCAATCGGATCGTGGAAATTGACCGAGGTGACATCTACACCTATACAGGTAACTACTCATATTACCTCGAAAAGAAAGCTTTAGCTGAAGAATCTGCCGTAAGTAGTCAACGGAAACATCAAGGCTTGTTGCGGCGCGAGTTAGAATGGCTCAAAAAAGGGCCGAAAGCTAGAAGTACTAAGCAAAAAGCGAGAATTGACCGCGCTCATGCTTTGCGGGATACTGAATTTAAACAAGTTCAGGGTAAAGTTGATATTTCGACAGTTGGTCGTCGCATTGGCAAAAAGGTTATTGAATTAAATAACGTTTCTAAAGCCTATAATGGACGCACCCTAATTAATAATTTCACCTACGAATTTAGTCCAGAAGACCGCATCGGTATAATCGGCGCTAATGGTGCTGGTAAATCCACTTTAATGGAGATTATTACTGGTCAAGTTAAGCCAGATTCAGGGATTGCCGAAATTGGTACGACAATTCACATCGGTTATTTTGACCAGCATTCTGAAGAATTGCTCACAGCATTGAACGAAAATCAGCGCGTGATTGACTACATTAAAGAAGAAGGTGAATTTATCAAAATTAACGATGGTACTCAAATTACTGCTTCGCAAATGTTAGAGCGGTTTTTGTTTCCTGGTAATCAACAGTATGCCCCAATTAGTAAACTTTCGGGTGGGGAAAAACGCCGTTTATTTCTGTTGCGGGTTTTGATGAGTGCGCCCAATGTCTTGATTTTAGATGAACCGACGAACGATTTAGACGTGCAGACATTGGCAGTATTAGAAGATTATTTAGAAGATTTTGCTGGGTGTGTAATTGTAGTTTCTCACGATCGCTACTTTCTCGATCGCACCATCGACACAGTATTTTCCTTTGAGGAAGGCGGCAATCTCCGGCAATATCCAGGTAATTACTCGATTTATCTGGACTATAAGAAGGCTGAAGAAGCACAGCAACAAGCTGCAAACACTAAAGAGAAGCCCAAAAACACCGAAGTCCAAAATAATGGTGCGGCTTCACCCAAAGATGCGGAGAATACCAAGCGGCGCAGATTATCCAATTGGGAGAAAAAAGAATTTCAGCAGTTAGAAGGTAAAATTGCCCAGTTAGAGGCCCAGAAAGCGGAAACTGAGAAAACACTGGCGAATGTCTCACCGGGGAATTATAGCGAAGTGCAAAAACTGTATAATCAGGTGGAGAATCTCAAGCACGCGATCGATGTGGCAACTGAACGCTGGTTAGAGTTAGCAGAGATGGAGTCTTAATAAGTAGGGTGTGTTGTAGGAAAGCGCAACGCACCATTGAACAAATTTGAGAATACTGATTACTTGTACTCCTTCTCAAGCATGGCAAAACGGTTCGGCACTATTTGACGATACTCATCAAAAGCGGGTGAATTCTTAGTACCGACATACGCCGCAAAAGTTTCCGAAAAATCTTCGCTAATGCTAGCCATTGCGTAACCTGATACGGAAACTTTGTCTGCGTCCATCATCTTCTGCCATTCCAGCCATTTACCTTTGCTCTTGTCATTCCCCCAATTCTGCTTTGACCAAATATGACCTGTTTCATGAATTAGACTATTCTTCTGAGACTCCTCATTTTCTAGTGAATTGTTTGTTTTGTCAGGATAAACATCAACCTCTCCTGAAGCGCCCGCAGTCATAGATGACCGGAAGTTTGGTATTTTATATTTGGTTGCCCAATAGGGATCGTCAGCATTAGGGAGTGGTTGAAGCGTAATTGCTAGGATCAATGAACGGTTTGCTTTGGGTAAATAGCTAACAGTCTCAGCAATCTCCTGCACTTTATGATTATGGTATCCTTGCTCCGGTACTTTCGGGGCAAAAATCGCAATTCCACTATAATTCGATTTCGCTTGATTGTCGTCGAAATCCAATCTCCACATATCAGCATCGGCCTTCTTGGTTTGAAATGGATAGTCTTTTGCTTCTTGTGGTCCTCCGAGGGAATATCCTACTTTTGAGTTGGTCATTGGATCATTAACATTTCCAGGAATTGCGTTTTTGCCAGTTATAAATTCCCGGAGCTTCTCTACCTGCTGCTCAGTGTTAGACAAACCAAAATGCAACCACTTACCTGATTTGCCCTCAAACAATAAGACATCACGGGCTTTTTTGGATAACAGGTTTGTTTCACCACCTAACATATTATCTAGGATAGTCTGCTCACTGCTGTCTAATTTACTCCACCCAGCTAGTTTGTGAAGAGTTGTAACTGATACCTTAGCTCGAAGTGGCTCCATAGAGCCGGAAAAGTCGGTTAATACGGGTTTACTACCCCAAGAGGGGTTCCACTTGAGAATAATGGCTTGTTTCTCTTGGGAACCAAACAAGATAGGCTTCTGGAAAATAGGAGGGACTGTATAAAACTGACCCCAATCTTTTAGTGCTTGGTGGACTTCCTTTTGATATAAGTCCAAATACTTATGCTCATTAGTATGTTTCGGATCGGTAGTTAAAATTAGTTCATCAGCTTTTAGTGGTGCAGCGGCCATATTGCCGCCTTTAATATCTATGGATTCCTCAGCTATCTTATTTATATAGTCTTTTTCATTAATAAATAACCGGAGCATTACTACCTGGTCAGTATCGGGCCGGCCTTTGATAGAACCTTGAACTCGTTGGATATTAATTAATGTGTTACGGACTTCCTGGGATGACGGGCTTGTTTCACTACCTAACATATTTTCCAGGATAGTCTGCTCATTGCTGTCTAATTTACTCCAGCCACTTAGTTTGTGAAGCCATCCAACTGATACTTTAGCTTCTATTGGATTTAGATTCTCGTAATGATCGGTTGATGTTATGGGTTTTTCACCCCAGGAAGCGTTCCACTTTAAGATAATGGCTTGTTTCTTTTCCGAACCAAACAAGATGGGCTTTAGTTGAACAACAGGTAAATAATTAGAAATACTCCACCTTTTTAGCACTTGGTTGATTTGATCTTGATATTCTTCGAGAAAATCATCATTAGTAAATTTTGGATCGGTAGTTAAAATCAGTTCATTAGCTTTTAGTGGTGCAGCTTCTGGGTTGATGGCTTTATCTAGGGCTTCCAGGGTTAACTTGTTAAGTTGACCACCGACTTTTAATGGTATGCCTGTGAAGTTCTCAGATATTTCCTGGAATGTTTCGAGCGCCTCTTTGGTTTCAGAATCAAAAATACCATTAACCTCTAGGTCAGAAGTATCAACAAAGTTCAGTTGCTTCAGCTTTTGCTGAATATCCTTAACTAAAAGTGAGCTAGCCTTCAGATTACTGATGGCTTTATCTATGGCTTGCTGGTTTAACAAATTTCCACTATTGGCTTCCAATGGTATGCCTGTGAGCGCCTCAGACATTCTCTGGAATTTTCTGAGCGCATCTCCGGTTTCAGAATCAAAAATACCATTAACCTCTACGTCAGAAGTATCAAGAAAATTCAGCTGCTTCAGCTTTTGCTGAATATCCTTAACTAAAAGCGATCTAGCCTTCAGATTGCTGCTGGCTTTATCTATGGTTTGCCGGGTTAACAAATTAAGTTCACCATCGTCTTCCAATGGTATGCCTGTCAGCTCCTCAGACATTCTCTGGAATCCTACGATCGCCTGTTTGGTATAAAAGTCATAAATACCATCAACCTTCAGACCATTCAAAAATATAATATGTAGACCTGGATTAGCAGTATCTATCCTCTTCAGTTTTTGCTGAATGTCTTTAACTAATGGATTTACTAACGGTTTGGACTTTTTTGCTTTAGTTTTCGTAAGTTGAATCAGCGATGTCTTCTGAAGGTTGTACTGTCTTTGAACTGCACCCGTCTGCTGCATCACATGAGTCAATTCATGGGCTGTTAAATGATCGTTCCTCGGCGACTTGCCCGAACCATAGTAAATATCACTACCATGAGTAAATGCCTCTGCGCTCAACTCCCGGCTCATCTGCACCGCTTCGGAATTTGTATGCACCCGCACATTTTTTAAATTAGTTTTAAGCCGAGGTTCCATGAAGCCACGGATATCAGCCGATAATGGACTTCCCCCACCTTTACTGCTATTTAGGCGACTCTCAATATTATCTAGGGACTGGATGCTGCGATCGCTCTTACATTGTAATAATTGCTTGGTTTGTACTAACTTTTCTTTTGGTAAAATCTCTCTTTGGATGGATGCGTTTACAGGTT